>VFZU01000002.1 GCA_016870995.1 Acidobacteriota bacterium | reverse complement strand
TGGCCGATGCTGCTCAGGCTGATCTTCAAGAAGTTCTACGAGACGATCCCCGCGCCTAAACCGCTTCCGGTGCCGTCTTAAGCGCTCAAACTGCCGTTTCTAGGATCAGGAACTGCATCGGATCGCGGCGGTGCATCTGGGGCGGTCTGAAGGAGGGGTAACGTTACAGGCGACGCAGTTGATCCATGAAGCGTGGCTGTGATTGTCGGATCGAAAGTGGAAGAGCCGGACGTACTTTTTGTTGCTGGCTTCAAGGACGATGCGGATGTTGTTGGTGGATCGGGCACGGGCGCGGGCAGCGCAGAAGCGGCCCACTTCACTGGAGCGGCAGGAGCTGGAAGATTCGGGGGAAATTGCGGCCTCGTTGGGGTCTGTGCCGCTCGAACAGATGATTGATCTGGATCGTACTCTCGATGAACTGGCCCAGCTGGATGAGCGAAAGGCGCGGGTGGTGGAGATGCGATTTTTTGGCGGTTTGGAGTTTGAAGAGATTGCCGAGGCGTTAGAGGTTTCTGTATCGACGGTAAAGCGGGATTGGGAATTTTCGCGAACGTGGCTGTTTGCGCGGTTGGGCCAAGCTACTTGAGAGCCGGGCAAAGAGCCGAGAGCTTCTGTGCCTTGATGACTGCGAAGTTGCTGATTTTTGAAACCTCTGGAAACCGCTTGACCAGGCCCATGGAAGTGGCTGCTAAGGCACAGCTTTGCGGCGGCTTGTTCCAACGGCGATCGGTGACCGATAGGTCGGTGAGCGCGATGAGGTATTCGTTTGTCACTTTGATGTTCGCGGGGTCTTTTTCATGGAGCCCACGCATCATCGCAACCGATTGTTCTGCCCAATCCGCAGCCTCCGTATAGGATTTCGCGTTCTGATACTGAAACCGATCCTGGTGATGGAGGCGGCCACGCGCGTGGCGGTCACCATGTCTAAAGGATTGGTGGCGAGGAACTCGCGGCGAAGTTGCAATTGGCGTTTCAGAAAATCGACTGCTTCGGGATAGCGTTTCAGTTGGCCAAGGAGGGTACCCTGCGTGCCCAAATGCTTGGCGTATTTGGCAAGAAATGGACGGGGAGCAGCCTTATAACCGTTGGAGCTAATTTGGAGAGCTTCTTCGTTGAGGGTCAGCGCCTGGTCAAACCGGCCGATATGAAACCAGTTGGTGAGGCGGAAGTCCAGAGCTCTGCATAGCAATAGCTTTAGGTGAATATCGTCGGGAGAAGTCCGCACCAAGCCCCGAGAGATCTCCACGGCCTGGTCGAGGTAACGATTCGAAATGGCGAGGCTCTCCTCGAATTCGAGGAGGGAACCTGCACTCAGCAGAGCCGAGGCAAGCTTGGACTGCAAACCCTTGTCGGAGGCGAACGCGCGATTCAAATCGCCAGCCTGTTTCAGCGCCATTTCTGCCGCCTGGAGCGCTTCCGGGAATTTACCAACTGTCTTGCGAGCCTCGCTCACCGCCATCATGGTTTGGAACAGCAAGACGCGATCCTCTTTGCTAGGGGAGGCCAGTTGATTCAGGCGGGTGGCGGCATTCAGCGCGAGTTCGGATTTGCGAAGAGCGTCGGCTGCATCCCCCAGACTGGCCTGTTCATTATTCTTGCCCTGGATCTCAGCCATACGCATATCGCCGCTGGCGAGGTCGGAGAGGAGATCGCGGCGCTGACCGGAATCTTTGGATAACTGTTCGAGGTAGGGCATGCTCTCATCGATGAGGATCTTGCGTGCGGGAAGAGAGTTCTGAAGTGGCTGAATTGCGTCATGGAGATTGAACATGACGACTTTTGCGAAGGATCTTGCCTGATCGAAACGCTGCTCGGCGAGACGGGCCTGACGCCAGGAGAAGAAGGCGGCAAAGGAGAGCAGGCCAAAGACCGAAACGGCGGTGATTGCGGCGTAGCGATGCTTGGAGAGGAGCTTGCGCGTTTTGTAAGCCCAATGCGGGGGGCGAGCTTCGACTGGATCGCCGGAAAGATAGCGTTCGATGTCGCGAGCGAGATCGGCAACGGTTGGATAGCGTTGGGCCGGGTCGCGAGAAAGGGCCTTGGGAGTAATGGCGGCGAGGTCACCCTTGAGTGCTGTGGAGGTGATTTCTTCGGTGGCCGCGCGACTGATGATGTCCCCAATTTCGAGGCCGGAGAATTTTCGTGGGAGTTGGCCAGAGAGCCACTCGTGAAGCAGGACGCCGAGGGAGTAGACGTCGTCGGTGGTGGAGGCGGGGCGGCCCTGGATCTGTTCGGGACTGGCGTAGTCGAGGGTGAAGGCGTAGGTGTTGGTGGTTTGGCTGCCATCGGTGCGCAGCGCTTTTGCGATGCCGAAATCGAGGACCTTGACGTTGCCATCGCGGGTGATGAGGATGTTGTCGGGCTTGAGGTCGCGATGGATGATGAGGGACTGGTGGGCGGCCTGAACGGCGGAGCAGAGTTGAAGAAAGAGGTTGAGCTTCGAGCGTTCTGGTGCGTCTTTCTGGAAGTCAAGGCAGCGGACGCCATCGATAAACTCCAGGATGAGATAGCGGAAGCCGAGAGAGGTTGATCTAGCGTCGATGAGTTGGACGATGTTCGGATGATTGAGGGACGCGAGGATCTGGATCTCGGAGGCGCGGAGGCTCGAGGTGGCATTGGCGAGGAGGACTCTGATGGCGACGCGTTTGTCGAAATCGCCATCGATGCGTTCGCCATGGTAGACGATGCTCATGCCGCCGCGGCCGATTTCTTCGGAAGCTTTGTAGGTACCGAAGATCTGGCCGCTGAAGTCGACGACCGGTTCGAGGAGGAAGCCGCCCTGGCGTTGCCGGGCATCGAGTGGCTGGCGAACCTGATCGAGGATGGCTGGTTCTTCAGAGGCCAGGGAGAGAATGAAGTTGTTTTGCTCGTGGACAGGGAGTTCGATGGCTCGAGCGAAAATCTCTTCGACTCTGGTGAAATCGGAATTGAACTCCATTGGTTTTATCAACACACAACAGTGGGTCGGCGAAATTGAGGCCGCGGTGTCGATGAGGGCAGGCAACCTGAATGGCTTCCCTGGGCAGAAGCTTGTCCCGCCCGACTAAAAAAATCTCGCAAACCATTCTTCCGATTTCACTCGTCAACCGTTTCCCCTTCATGCGGTTCGACATCACTGTTTTCATTGCCATTGCTTCCGTCTCTGCTCAGTCTCCTGCCCCCGTGGTTCGCGGCGTCGGCCTGAATCTGACCCATGGTCAGACATTCGATGACACGACGCGTGGATACAGCCAACCAAATGCCACTCTCTTCGTCAGTGGCGCAGCGACCCAGCCTGTTGGCGAGCCCGCGACCAACTACAGGTTGCCTCTGAATGGCTATAGCGTTACGCTCACCGAGGATCCCGGCGTTCCCGGGCGATAACCATTTGGCCGTGCGCTTCCCATGGGACCTGGCGAACCTACTAACGGTTGGCCAACGGGCTTTCCTTATGTCAATTTCTATACCGATGCCGATTGGATCACCAAACCGGTTGTTGCTGAGCTCATCAGAGCCAGCGACTTCGTCGCTGTGGCGAGGACTCGCGTGATGCTAATCGACAAGCGCCGTGACCCATCGATCAATCCGAATGCGGGCCCGAGCGTTCTGCAGAAGTCTCTTGGCATCGAACTCACGCAAAGAGGGCTGGACTCTCTCGAGCCCCTGCACGTCGCCACCATGCCTCGGCCGAATCTAACCTCGTTTAACACGACGCTGACGAACAACTTTCGCGGCTTCCAATTTTCTCTGCCCATGGCGACCAACCTCAATAACGCCAGTCTTGGGAATCCACCTCCTCATACAGAAAACGCCGACCGCGCTTGCGTGCCGGTCAATACTTTGCCGGCCGCATTCACCCAGACCAGCAACTATGCCACACTCTTGACCAACGCGTTGGGAAACTACACAATTTACCGTGCCGCTGTCGAGGCCAGAGACAATGGGAGCATCCCGGCCGCCTTGGGATCGGCCATTGCTGGCGGCGCACTTGTGGCTGGCCTCATCTTGTCGGGGTATCAGTGGTTTATCGACAACCAATGTGTTCAGAGCATTCCATTGCCCAGCGACTTTGCGCTTTGCGCCGATGGTCTCTCCGGGTCAGCGAAAACACTGACTCTGGCCAATATTGACCGGATCGAACTTGGCCTCGGGGCCCTGTCTACCAGCCCGCCTCAGCTCACCGCTCAGAATTACCTTGGCCGGCTTGATGGCGAGATCGACGCCAAGCTCACCAACACTTTCTTTCGTTACAAGGGACGGCCCACTTCTGGTTGCAGTGTCCGGCCGCGAGTAGCGATAGCCGAGACTGCCTTTACGACGAATGCCGCCCTCGGCCTGGCGCGAACTTGCCGCAATCTCGAACTCGACTATGCCGCCCCCTTTAATCCCGGAGTGATTCCTTACACGATTGGGAGTGATGGTGGCAGTTCGGAACGTAACCTGCTCGCCGCTGGCGTAGCACCCAACCCGCTGTTTAATCTTGGCGGGAACCGCTCAAAGAATGAGAACAAGGACATCTGCAATCAGACCAACTTTTCCCCTTTCGCAAACACTCTCTTGAATTCTTTTGCGGACCGCGAACGAGACGCCCTGAACCGTACCTGGAACAATGGCTCTCCAGCCACACAGCAAGCGCAAGGCCTCGATCTGATCTTCTCGCGCTGGGAAACCGGGATCTTCGGCGACCTCAACCTCAACGATCACATACTCACTCAAACCTACAACTCGACAAACAGCCTCACGCAATCCGACCGCATTGCCTACTTGATGAACTCCAAGGCCGAACGCATCGGCTCGACCTCGCCAGTGGCAACTGGAATCGAGGCGGATCCCGGTCCCTTCCCCTGCGCCACCAACACAGCACCCTGCGCTCACGGCAGCAGTATTTACAGCCAGCGCTTCGATATGTCTTATAGCGATACCACCGGGGCATTGAATCAGGTGGTGCGCGAACTTTCCGCGACCCCACTGATTGAGTACAGCTACCAACCTACCTATGCCGACCTAAGCATTCCTCCTCCCGTGGGCGTTAACGCTACTGCCGCAGCGCCACTGAACGCGGCCACACTCAGCCAAATCGATTCCTCTTTCGGCGGCCTTCTTAACGAGACTCTTTCGATCTCCGTCCGCACCGGTGGAATCCGTCCCCTCAACTACATCAACCCACAGCCACTCGCCAACCCGGTTCCCATCCCGGAAGGGCGACGGAATCTCACCTACCAATTGCCGCAATACGTTGTAGAGCTCATCAGCCGCGACCCTGGTGACGCCAGTGCTCCACCCGTCGTCTGGATGCGCATTCTCCTGGATTTCTATGATCCGCAGTTCAATCTTTCCATGGGAAGCCAGCCTACTCAAAACAAATTGACGCCTGCCTGGAGCGGTCAGGAAAACTGGACCGAAACCGTGGAGTCCACTCGCCTGGGCAATTGTCCCACCGTCGGCTTCAACCCGCCCCTGTTCGTCGACTTGGGCAACGGCCTCATTTCCGAGCCTCGGTCGGATTGCGCTGGGGGCGTAGCCTCCCGAATGATGGCAGCGCTGAAGACCAATCTCAAAAACAATCTGCTGTACTTGCTAAGCCGCTTTCCCGCGCCAATCCTTTATGATGCCCAAGGTCAAGTTACCAATCAAAACTCGCCGAAGTTTCGCTCGCAAGACAAGTTCCAGCAGAATCAAGTGATTACGTTCTATGGGGAACTGCGACCCTAGTGAATCCAGGAACGGCGGACCGGCTTGAACCCTTTTCGAAGCATATGCAAACCATATTGAAGGCAACTCTTCACCTGGTTTTCACTCAAGCCGGTCTGTTCTACGATCTCTTCCCGGTCCATGCCTTCGAGGTATCTCAGTTTCAAACAAACCCGATGCCGAGGATTCAAGCCAGGAAGCCGCTCGATTGCTTCTATGGCCTCAGCGTAAAGTTCGGCTGGCCGCGCCACCAGGCGAACTTCCCGCTCCGCGGCCTGCAATTCCCTTTGGTTGCGGCGCCAGTGATCGAAGATCAAACGCCGTACCGACGTAATCATCCAACCCGCCGCTTCCGGTACGTCCATTGGCCTGTGATGGGTGGCCAGCGTTTGGAGCATTCGCAGGAAAGCTTCCGCGCATGCCTCCTCCGCTACATCCCGACTCCTGACCAGCCGGATGGCAAATCGCATCACTTGCGGTCTCAATTCCTCGTACAGCATTTCAAATTGCTTGATTTCGGGCTTCATGAACCCCTCCACCTAGAAGCCCGAAATTCAGGTCCCAAAAAGTCCAAAAAAGTTTCTTCCCATTCCGCTGGCTGTCCGTTATCCCCTTGAAATGTGCGCTTTCCTCCTTCTTTCCGTCATCCTCTGCCCTCTTCAGGCCGCCACTATCGGCAACATCACGATCCAGAACAACAGCACCGCCGACTACACCATCAACACCCCGGCGCAGATTGCGGAGTTCCGCTCTCAATCCGCTGGACCTTCCGCGGTGACAACCATCGGAAACACCTCAACATTCACGAACCGCTTTAGCTGGTTGCTTGGCCAGCGTGCGATCAATTCCGATCCGGATGCACTACAAGCCACGGCCAACGTCTCTTACGACATTTCCTTCGATGTGGTCGACCCCACCAATGAAGGCTTTCTGCTCTTGATTGACGCTGCGGGCCGCGGCTGGCTGACGGGTGCCTACGAATCCTCAGCCAATGGCACGGGAGTGATCACGGTCGACGGAACCACGCTTGAGGCCTCCGTTGGTGTTGATGGCAACTTCAATCCCGCCACCGAACTCGACTTCTTAGGTTCTTCGCTATCCGCCGATGAGGCGAACACCATTTTTTTTAACGAGTTCCTTGCCGCAAGCGGGTAGTGTTTCACTTTCGGTTTTGGGTCCCAATCGATCACTATCCGCTTCACGGGCCTCGCCTCCACCCTATCCGCCAACAGCCTGACCACTGGTGAAGGTGCGATTCGATTCGGCTTGAATCCTACGCTTGCAGGTTTCGTCTTGTCCGGAACACCAGGAGTGGATAGCGAAACCGCAGAAATGCTTGGCCACAGCGTCTCGATATCAATGGTGTCTTTGGCTAGCCAGGCGCCACCCTCGAACGTCCCGGAGCCATCCACCCTGGTGCTGATGATCGCGGGCAGCGCACTTGTTGGCTTGCGGAAGCTCAAAACTACTCGCTGAACAGGCGGCTGTCGAACGCCTACTTTTTTGCGAAGGCTTGTTTGAGCCAGGCGGGCTCTTCCGGTTCGTAGACGGGTTTGAGGCCTTTGGTGATGGCCCAGCGGTGGAGCCAGGAGAAACCGGAGGGGCCGTAGTAGGTGTCGGGTTGCTGGTAGGCGGGGTGCTGGAGGGCCTGGTCGAGGGAGACGATCTGGTAGCCGCGCTCTCGGAAGAGTTTCAGCAGGGCGGGCATCGAGTCGGCGTTGAGCTGGTTGGCGTGGATGAGGAGGATCTGGGGGATGTCCTGACCGAGGACGGCCTGGGCGCGCTGCTCGAAGAAGGCCGTGGTGGCGGCCATGTAATCGAGGTAGTCCTTGCGGAACTTGGCTTTGTCCTCGGTGTCGGTGTAGACGCGGGCGAACATCCAGTCGGAGGTGTCGATGGAGACGGGGGCTTCGATGTAGTTGTGCTCTTTGAGGAAAGTGCGGAGACCTTCGCGGATTTCTTTGGTCGGGCCGACGTGGAGGAAGGTGTGGCGGAAGTAGCGGGATTGGGTGCCGCCGCGGGCTTTGCGGATCGCGGGTTCGGCGCGGAGGATCTCGGCTTGGTACTCGGCGAGGGCGATTTTGTTGAGGTCGGGGTGGGTGAAGGTGTGGTTGCCGAGTTCAATGTTGGGGAGGCGGTAGAGGGCGAGGAGTTCGTCGAGGCCCTGATCGGTGTAGTAGCGGGCCTGGCCTGAGTTGACGAAGATTGTCGCTGGGGCGCCGGCCAGGGCGTCGATGAGCTGGCGGGTCATGGCGCGGGTTTGGGCGAGAGTGGCACGGGGAAGGTCGCCGCCGCGGGGGGCATCATCAATGGTGATCGCGAGCAGGCGGGTTTGGGCTAGCGCGAGGGTGGCGGCGAAGAAGAGGAGAAACTTCAGCGGGAGCCTCCGCCGACGAACATGACGATCTCGATCTCGCAGTTGGGTTCGACTGGGGTGGTGGGCCAGTCGGGCTTGCGGATGATGTTTCGATTGAGCTCGATGGCGACGCGCTGGGTGTCGATTTCAAGGTGCTTCAGGAGCTCAAGGAGGTTGAGATTGGGGGGGATTTGGCGGGGTTTGCCATTGATAACAACTGCGATCAACGTGGTTGTAACCTTTCTTGCCCGGAGTACGTTTGACCGCTCCGCGAAACGATCAGTATAGTTAAAGTAAAGTAAGGTTCTCGGCCACTCTCTCAAAAATGCCAACTACATATAGCGAGTTGTACTTCCCAGTACTCGTACAGGTCCTCTTTGCGGCTGTTGTCGCCGCATCTCTGATCGGAGCCGGACTTTTCTTCGGCAAGCGGAATCGCAACTCCGCAAAAGATTCTCCTTATGAATCAGGCATGAAGCCAGTGGGAAGCGCGCGGGAGCGGTTCTCGGTGAAGTTTTACCTCGTTGCGATGCTCTTCATTCTGTTCGACATCGAAGCCGTATTTCTGTATCCGTGGGCAGTGGTGTACCGGGAATTGGGGATTTTCGGCTTTATCGAGATGGTTCTGTTCATGATTTTAGTTCTGAGCGGCTTTTATTTCGTCTGGAAGAAAGGGGCCCTCGATTGGACTCTCAATCCGCAGAGAAAGGCGAAGGATAGCTAGAACGCCATGATCAGTGAAGCGTTGCAAGAAGACATATTGGTGCAGGCGCTGGTTGAGCGCTTTGGGGACGCAATCGAATCGGGGACGGTGCAGAACGAGCAGACGATTCTATATGTTTCGGCAGGGAGCATCGTGGCGGTTTGCGAATATTTGCGCGGCGAACACATGTTTAACCGCGCTTCGAGCGTGACGGCGCTCGATTGGTATCCGCAGGAGCCGCGTTTTGAGGTGGTTTACCTGGTGCACTCGCTGAAGGAAAAGCAGCGGATTCGTTTGAAAGTGCGGGTTTCGGGCGAGAATCCGACGGTGGATTCTGTGACGGGTGTCTGGCCGGGGGCGAACTGGTACGAACGTGAAGTATTCGATCTCTTTGGGGTGAAGTTTACGAATCATCCAGACCTGCGGCGGATCATGATGCCCGAGGAATGGGAAGGTCATCCGTTGCGGAAAGACTTCCCGATCCATGGCCATAAGTACGATTACGGCGAGGGGAACTAACATGAGCGAAACGATCACACCGGGCGCGACACTGGAGCCTGTCGCGAGTCAGGATGGCGGGACGACCCGCAAGATGACCCTGAATATGGGTCCGCAGCACCCTTCGACACATGGCGTGTTGCGAGTGTTGCTGGAACTGGATGGCGAAACGGTAGTCAAGGCGCAACCCGAGATCGGGTATCTGCACACCGGGATTGAGAAGCAGTGCGAGACGAAGACCTACCAGCAGGCGATCACGTTGACGGACCGCGTGGATTACCTCGCCAACTTGTCGAATAACCTCTGCTACTGCCTGGCCGTCGAGAAGCTGCTCGGGATCGAAGCGCCGCCGCGTGCGGTGTGGACGCGAGTGTTGTTGACCGAGTTGACGCGCATCAATTCGCACCTGGTTTGGCTGGGGACGCATGCGCTCGATTTGGGTGCGATGTCGATGTTCTTTTATGCGACGCGTGACCGCGAGGAAGTGCTGAAGATTTTTGAGATGTTCAGCGGGCAGCGATTGATGACGAGCTACTTCCGGATTGGGGGCCTTGCGCTCGATCATCCGCGTGGTGGTTTGGCGGCAGTGAAGAAGTTTCTTGAGTTCTTCCCGCCGAAGATCGATGAATACGAGACGCTGCTCGATAACAATCCGATCTGGAAGAACCGGACGATTGGTGTGGGTGTAATGCCTGTCGAGCAGATGCTGGCGATGGGGTTGACTGGCCCGATGATTCGCGCGGCTGGGATTCCTTGGGATGCGCGTAAGGATGAGCCGTATTCGGGCTATCAGAATTTCGAATTCGATGTGCCGACGCGGACCGAGAACGACGTGTACGCCCGGTATCGCGTGCGGATGGAAGAGATGCGCCAATCGGTGCGGATCATGACTCAGGCGCTCGAAGGTATGCCGGAAGGCGCGTATCAGGCGGATGCGCCGAAAGTGGTGCTGCCGCAGCGCGAAAAGATGAAGACGCAGATGGAAGCCTTGATCTATCACTTCAAGATCGTGACCGAGGGCGTGCATGTGCCGCCGGGTGAGGTGTATCAGGTGATCGAATCGCCGCGTGGCGAGCTTGGTTACTACATCGTGAGCGATGGGACGAGCAAGCCGTTCCGTGTGCATATGCGGACGCCGAGCTTTGGCAACATTCAGGGCCTGGGGCCGATGTGTGAAGGCGGGTTGATCGCCGACACGATTGCGGCGATGGGCTCGATGGATTTCGTTTTGGGAGATACGGACCGCTAAGTATGACATTCACCCCTGAAACCGAACAGAAGTTGCAGGCGATCTGGTCGCGCTATCCGGCGGGCCGCAAGAGATCGGCTGTGATCCCGATGTTGATGTACGCCCAGGATGAAACCGGGCAAGTGACGCAGGAAATGATCGCCGAGGTGGCGAAGCGGTGTGAAGTGACGCCGCTGCAGGTGGAAGAAGTGGTGGGCTACTATTCGATGCTGAACAAGCAGAAGATGGGCAAGCACCACGTGCAGGTTTGTACGAATATCGCGTGCCTATTGATGGGCGGCGAAGAGTTGTGGCATCACACGACGAAGCGGTTGGGCATCGGACACAAACAGGTGACGGCCGATGGTTTGATTTCGCTTGAAGAAGTGGAATGCGCCGGGGCGTGCAGCTGGGCGCCGTGCGTGGTGGATGGGTATGAGTATCACCACCACATGACGATTGAAAAGCTGGATCAACTGCTCGACAGTATCGAGAACAAGGTTCAGTAGGCACAGAGGAGTATCAGCATGTTTAACGAACCACATCCGGATGAAGTAAGAATCATCACGAAGCGTTTCGGGTTGCCGAATTCGGCCTCGATCGATACGTATCTGGCGCATGAAGGCTATGTGGCCTTTATGAAAGCCGCCGAGATGACGCCAGAGGCGATCATCGAAGAGCTGAAAGTTTCGAGCCTGCGTGGGCGCGGGGGCGCGGGGTTTCCGACAGGTTTGAAATGGAGCTTTATCCCACGGGATAATCCAAAGCCGAAGTATGTCGTTGTGAATGCCGATGAGAGCGAGCCGGGGACCTGCAAGGACCGGTTGCTGATCGAGAATGATCCCCACCAGTTAATCGAAGGCTGCTTGATTGCGGCGCGGACGATTGGCTGCAAGCTGGGCTACATCTACATTCGCGGTGAATACCGGTATCTGATCGACATCATGGACAAGGCGCTGGCCGAGGCCTATGCGCATGGATACCTGGGCAAGAACATCAAGGGTACCGGGATTGATTTTGATCTCTACACGCACTCGGGCGCGGGCGCGTATGAGTGTGGCGAGGAATCGGCATTGCTCGAGTCGCTTGAAGGCAAGCGCGGGGTACCGAGAATCCGACCGCCGTTTCCGGCAGTGAGCGGGCTTTATGCTTCGCCGACTGTGTTGAACAATGTCGAGACGTTCTGTTCTGTACCAGCGATTTTGCGCATGGGCGGGCAGGCGTATGCAGACCTGGGTACCCCGAAGAATGGCGGAACGCGCATGTTGTGCGTGTCGGGCCATGTGAACCGGCCGGGTGTGTATGAGATTCCACTCGGGTTCTCGATGCAGAAGATGATTTACGACGTGTGTGGCGGGATTCGTGGCGGCAAGAAGTTGAAGGCCGTGATTCCGGGCGGTTCTTCATCGCCTGTGTTGAAGGCCGATGAATGCGACTTCCCGATGGACTACGACAACTACGCGCGAATGAAGACCATGGCCGGCTCGGGCGGCATGATGGTGATGGACGAGGACACGGACATTGTGAAGGTTGCGCTGCGCACGATGCGATTCTACGCGCATGAATCGTGCGGCTGGTGCATCCCGTGCCGCGAGGGCACAACGTGGTTGCGCAAGATTCTGACCCGCATGGATGAGGGCACGGGCCGCCGCGCGGATATCGACCTGATCCATGAGCTGGCAAAGAACATGCTGGGCCGGACGTTCTGTCCGCTGGGCGATGCGGCTGCGATGCCGACCATCGGATTTGTAGAGAAGTTCCGGGAAGAATTTGAAGCCCGTCTGCGCGAGACCGTTGTCCCGGTGACGTCGCCAGACCAGTTGATTGCGATCGGATAAGTATTATGTCAACCTCTACCGCAGCACCGCCCACTGTCGTCAACTTTACGGTTGACGGCCGCCAGTTGTCGGCCCCTCCTGGCACTTTGTTGATCGACGCCTGCAAGCGCGCGGGCATTGAAATTCCCGCATTTTGCTACTACGAAGGTTATTCATTGCAGGCCGCCTGCCGCATGTGCCTGGTCGAAGTAGAGAAGATGCCGAAGTTGCAGACGGCGTGCACGCTGCCTGTGATGGAAGGCATGATCGTGCGCAGTGAAACGGAGCAGATTCACAAGGCCCGCAAGGGCACGCTTGAGTTCTTGCTAACGAATCATCCGCTCGATTGTCCGGTTTGTGACAAGGGCGGCGAGTGCGAATTGCAGGACATGGTGTTCCGCTACGGTGCGGGCGAATCGCGTTTTACGGAAATCAAGAATCACGAGCCGGAGCGGCAGTGGTCGCCGGTGGTATTTTATGATCCAGCGCGTTGCATTCTCTGCTACCGCTGCGTACGGGCCTGCAACGAGGGCATGGGCGTGGGGGCGCTTGGCGTTACCAATCGCGGTGTGGTGAGCGAGATTGCACCGAACATGGTGGATCACCTGGACTGCGACGAGTGTGGCGCTTGCATCGATATTTGCCCTGTGGGCGCGTTGACTTCAAACACGTACCGCTACAAAACGCGGCCGTGGGAGATGCAGCATGTGGGCACGGTTTGTACGCATTGCTCCAATGGCTGTAAGACGACGCTGGGCGTGCGCAACGACGAGATCGTACGCGGCAATAACCGCGACCGGTCGGGCATCAATGGTGAGTTCCTCTGCGTAAAGGGCCGCTACGGGTTCGATGTCTCAACGAACGAAGAGCGCGTGACCTCGCCCATGATCCGGATCAACGGCAAGCTTGAGGCTGTGTCGTGGTCGAAGGCGCTGGGCTTTGTCGCTGAGAAGTTCCGGAGTGTTTCGACGGCGGGTGGCAGCTTTGGCGTTGTAGCCGGGCCGCACCTGACAAACGAAGAATTGTTCTACCTGCAGAAGTTTACGCGGGCCGGGCTGAAGACCTCGAATCTCGATCATGCGCGCAGCGGCGATCTGGTGACGTTGCTTGATGCGCTGTCGGGTAAGACGGATGCGCTGGCGACGTCGGACGATTGCTACAACACGAAGGCAGCGCTGGTGATTGGCTCGGATCTGTCGCAACAGCATCCGTTCCTCGCGTTCCAGTTGCGGGCCGATGTGCGGCATCACAAAGCCAACATCTACACGGTGACACCTGGGCCGGTGCGCGAAGCGAAGTATTCGGCACAGAGCATTGAGGTGCCGGTGGGCGGCGAATTTGATGCCCTGCGGAATCTGACGGAGACCTTGAAGGGCGAGCAGGAACTGGTGATCCTGTTTGGGGATTCGATCAAGGGTCAGCGCGTGCGCGACCTGGTCGAGTGGGCCTCGGGACTCGGGATTCCAGTGAAGTATGTGTGCCTGGTGGATTACTCGAATTCACGCGGCGCGATGGATATGGGCGTGATGCCGAATCTGTTGCCTGGCTACGAAGTGGATCCGCATCCTGGTATGTCGCTTGGGCAGATGCTCTCGCATGAGACGCTCGATGTGCTGTGGGTAGTTGGCGCGAATCCGTTGCGTGGCAAGACGCTTGCTTCGAAGCAGGCCTTTGTGGTGACGCAGACGATGTTCCTTGAGGAGACGTCAGAGCGGGCGGATGTTGTTTTCCCGTCGGCCTCGGCTTACGAGAAGAACGGAACGGTGACGAACGTGACCGGTCAGGTGCAGCGGCTGAAGGCGGCTGTGCGGACGATGGGCGCGAAGACCGATCTGGAAATCTGTGGGTTGCTGGCCAAGGAACTTGGGCTGGCTGTTGAGATTGGCGTGTGGTCGCACGATGTGGTGTTTAAAGAGATCCACAAATCGGTGCGTGGCTATAATGTTCCTTTGCCAATCCTCATTACTGGCGGTGCGGCGGCGACCAATCCTGTCAATGGGCGCGTTGCTGTGGATGTGCGAATTGAGGACATCCAATCCGCGGGCGATACGTTGTTCACCTCTGGCGAACTGGGCCGGTATTCGAAACTTCTGACCAGCGTTCCTGAGTTTCCGGGCGCACTGTACAAACGATGAACTTTTTTCTGATCAGCCTAATCAAAATGGGCATCGTCACGGCTGCATTCATGACGACGCTCGCATACCTGCAGTGGATCGAGCGCAAAGTGCTGGCGCATATTCAGAGCCGGTTGGGTCCGTACCGGGTGGGTCCGCATGGGTTGCTGCAGCCGCTGGCGGACACACTGAAGCTGCTGATGAAGGAAGGGTTCATTCCGTCACACGTCAACAAGTTCTTCTATCTGCTGGCGCCATTTCTGGCGGTGTTCTTTGCGTTGATTTCGATTTGCGTGATTCCGTTCGGGCCGAGCGTGGAAGTGCTGGGCGTGCGAACGGATATGGGCCTTGCGGACTTGAGCATCGGGGTGTTGTTTATCCTGGCGATTTCGAGCGCGGGCGTTTACGGTATCGCGCTTGCCGGCTGGGCTTCGAACAACAAGTATTCGTTGATGGGTGGGCTGCGCAGTTCAGCGCAGATGATCAGCTATGAGTTGCCGATGGCGATTGCGCTGGCCTCGCCGTTGCTGATCTTGAATGATCTTTCGCTGCGGACGATCGTGAATGAGCAGGCAGGGTTTTATCTTGGAGTGCTGCCGCGTTGGACGATCTTTCAGATGCCGTTTCCGCAAATTTTCAGCTTTGTCATTTTTCTGATTTCGGGATTTGCCGAAACGAATCGCGTGCCGTTCGACTTGCCGGAAGCGGAAAACGAACTGGTGGCCGGGTTCCATACCGAATACAGTTCGATGGGTTTTGCCTCTTTCTTCATGGCCGAATACGCGAACATGGTGACCGTCTGCTGTATGGCGACGGTGCTGTTTTTGGGTGGCTGGCATCCGCTGTTTCCGTCGACACTGGGAAGTGATTTTGTGCCAGTGCTGCTGGCGCTCGCGGCTGGTGCAATGTTGCTTTATCACGGTGTGGCGCAGCCGATTTCCGGCCGGCCCTGGGATCGCTTGACGATGCCTGCGGCGGGTGTGGTTTTTAGCCTGGTGGGCCTGGTGTTTCTGGTGCCGATGCTGAAGCCGTTCTTGATCCCGCTGTTCTGGTTTGTGTCGAAGGCCGGGTTCCTGATGTTTACGTTTATCTGGGTGCGTGGGACGTTGCCGCGCTTCCGCTATGACCAACTGATGAACTTCACCTGGAAGTTCCTATTCCCTGTCGCGATCCTGAATTTGCTGATCACCGCGTTTGCGGTTGCGCTCCAGGAGCCGAAGAGCTAGCGCCATGGATCTGATTCTGTTCATACTCTTTGCCACCATCGCGGTGGTTTGCGGGATTTCGCTGGTGGTGCAAAAGCACCCGATCGGGAGCGCCTTGTCGCTGATCGGCGTGATGGGCTCACTGGCCGTCTTGTACCTGTTGCTGGGGGCGGAGTTCATCGCCGCCGTGCAATTGATCGTGTACGCGGGAGCCATCATGGTGCTGTTCGTGTTCGTGATCATGTTGCTCAATGCGGGCGAGGAAGCGCCGGGTGGCAAGTCCTGGCCGTCGCGTCTGCTGGGTGTCCCGCTGTTGACGGTGTTTCTGGGCCTGCTTGCTTATCTGATGCAGCTCATGGCGCCTTCGATGGGAATGGTGACGTTCGGTTCTTTCAATACGGGTGCCAAAGAACTGGGCCGGAGCCTCTTTAACAACTACCTTTTGCCGTTTGAAGTTACCAGTGTGCTGGTGCTGATTGCGATTCTGGGCGCGATCGTGCTGGCCCGCAAGGAGATCGACTAATGCCTCAACTGAATGCGGTGCCGATGAGCTGGTATCTGATTCTGAGCGCGATTCTGTTCACGCTTGGAGTGGCCGGATTTCTGTTTCGGCGGAACATCATCACGGTGTTCATGTCGATCGAACTGATGTTGAATGCGGTGAATTTGAGCTTTGTGGCTTTCTCGCATCAACTGCGGCAGGTGGATGGACAGATCTTTACGTTCTTTGTGATGGTAGTGGCGGCCGCAGAGGCCGCTGTAGGCCTCGCGATTATCCTGACGGTGTTCAAGAATCGGCAGACACTTTCGATCGATGAGGTCAGCTCGCTGAAAAACTAATGCCGAACCAACCTGACCTTCAACTCTGGCTGATTCTCTTCTTCCCGCTGCTGGGTGCTCTGATTAATGGCACGCTGGGGCGGCGGCTGCCGAAGACCGTGATCTCGGCGATCGCGATTGGCACGGTGGCTCTTTCGTTTTTGTGGGTGGTGCGATCTTTGAGCGAACTGGGCCAGCTCGACAAGCCGCACATTGAACGCTATTTCAACTCGATCGCCTCCGGGGATCTGAAGATTGGTTTTGATCTTTCGGTGGACCGGTTGAGCTCGATCATGCTGTTGGTGGTGACGGGCGTGGGTACGTTGATTCACGTTTACGCAGTGGGCTATATGGATCATGAAGAGGGCTTCTGGCGCTTCTTCAGCTACCTGAATCTGTTCATGTTCTTCATGCTGATTCTGGTGCTGGCGCAGAACTTCCTGCTGCTGTTTGTGGGCTGGGAAGGTGTGGGGCTCTGCTCGTATCTGTTGATTGGGTTTTACTTCCTTGAGAAGTTCGCTGGCGATGCTGCGAAGAAAGCATTCATCGTCAATCGTGTGGGTGACTTTGGGTTTTCGCTCGCGATGCTGTTGATGGTGGTGCAATTTGGATCGCTCGATATGACGACGGTGTTCTCGACGGCTTCGAAGTTGCCGGTGGAAACATCGGGCGGTGTGGTGACGGCGGTGGCGTTGTTGCTCGTTGTTGGCGCTTGCGGTAAGTCGGCACAGGTTCCGTTGTATGTGTGGTTGCCGGATGCGATGGCGGGCCCGACGCCGGTTTCGGCGCTGATTCACGCGGCGACGATGGTGACCGCTGGTGTTTATGTTGTGGCACGGTCGAGCGAAGTTTTCTTGAAGGCTCCCGTGGCAATGGAAGTTGTAGCTGTGATCGGGATGATCACCGCAGTGGTAGCGGCATTGATCGGCACCGCGCAGAACGACATCAAGAAGGTGTTTGCGTATTCGACGGTGTCGCAGCTCGGCTATATGTTTGTGGGTTTGGGTGTGGGCGCGTTTTCTGCCGGTATCTTCCATGTTGTGACTCACGCGTTCTTTAAGGCGCTGTTGTTCCTTGGCGCTGGTTCGGTGATCCATGCGCTGCATGGAGAGCAGGACTTGTCGAATATGGGCGGGCTACGGTCGAAGATTCCGATTATGTACTGGACGCTGATGACGGCGGCGGTGGCGATTGCGGGTGTCTGGCCGTTTGCCGGGTTCCACTCGAAGGACGCAATTCTGCTGGCTGCGCACGCGCATGCGCCCTGGATGTACTGGGTTGGCGTCGTGACGGCGGGGCTGACAGCGTTTTATGTATTCCGTGCGATGTTCCTTTGCTTCTTTGGCGAGTATCGAGGCAAGGCTCATCCGCATGAGTCGCCCGCGATTATGTACATGCCGCTGGTTGTGCTGGCGCTGTTGAGCGTGGGCGGCGGGTATCTGCCGGTGATGGATTGGCTGGCGCCGCTTTATCCGGCGCATGAGCATCCGCACGACATGAGTTTGATTTTGATTTCTGTCGGCTTTGCGATGGCCGGCATTTTTGCGGCTTACTACATTTATGTGCTGAACCCGGGTTCGGCCGATGGTTACGCGAAGAGCCTCGGTGGTGTGTATCGCGCGATCGCGGGCAAGTTCTATGTGGATGAAGCTTACGACGCAGCGATTGTGCATCCGATTGAGCAGGGCTCGCGGGCTGTGTTGCTGGATGGCGTGGAAGACGTCGTCGTGCAGGGCGGTGTGGGCGCGACTGTAGGCGTGACGCGCTGGACTGGTGGGATGCTGCGGTTGCTGCAAAGCGGCAATATCCGGAGCTACGCGGTATACGCACTGCTGGGTGCCGTCATCTTCCTGGGTGTGATGGCGTCGAGCGGAGGTGCCCGCTAATGTATCTCCTGATTGCGTTGTTTCTCCCTCTGGTTGTGTTTTTGGCTTGTCTGACGGCGCTGCGCAAGTCGCAACAGATGGCGTTTACAGCGTCGTTGTTCGCGGCAGGCGTGTCCTTGCTGGCCAGCCTCGCGATGATTCCGGAAGTGATGCAGAATCCGACGAAGTTGAGCCAGGCGACGAGCGTGAACTGGATCCCGTATCCGCCGATTCACTTCTCTGTTGGCGTGGATGGTTTGTCGTTGTGGTTGATTGCTGTGACGGCGCTGTTGACGGTGGTTGCGGTGGTGATGTCTTCGGGCCGCGACTCGATGTTCCTCGGTTGGCTGCTTTTGCTTGAGGCGGGGATCGTGGGTGTGTTCGCCGCGCAGGACCTGTTTTTGTTTTTCGTGTTCTTCGAGTTGACGCTGTTGCCGGTGTTGTTCCTGATGGGGCAATACGGTAAGGATTCGGGCAAGGCGACCTCGATGGGTGCCACGATCAAGTTTTTCGTGTTCACGTTTGCCGGCTCGGTGTTGATGCTGGCGGCGATGACTTATCTGTTCCTGAAGGCAGGGACCTTCGATTACCAGAACATTCTGTTGCAGGTGCAGGCTGGTTCGTTCCGGTTGTCGCCGGCTGAACAGATGCCTCTGTTTCTCGCGTTCTTCCTGGCCTTTGCCGTGAAGACGCCGCTGTTTCCGTTTCATGCGTGGCAGGCGGACGCTTATGCGACAGCGCCATCGCCACTTGGTATTGTGATGGCCGGGTTGATGGGCAAGCTGGGGACTTATGGTTTGTTGCGGTTCTGTCTGCCGCTGTTTCCGAACGCAGCGCGTGAGTGCGCGGGCTGGATCAATGGGCTGGCGATTCTGGCGATCCTCTACGGGGCGCTGGTAGCGATTGTGCAGCCGAACATCAAGCGGTTGCTGGCATTCAGTTCGTTGAGCCACTTGGGCTTTGTTGTGTTGGGGATCTTCTCGTTCCACATCAACGGGCTGGATGGCGCTGCTTACCAGATGGTCTGTCACGCGGTGACGACTGGCGCGCTGTTCGTGCTGGCTGGGGTGCTTGAGGAACGCAAGGGGTCTTGCGAGATCTCGGCATTTGGCGGGCTCGCGTCACGCACGCCCTGGTTGGCCACTACATTTTTGATCGCGGCTCTGGCGAGTTCAGGGCTGCCGGCTTTGAATAACTTTGTGGGTGAATACCTGATCTTGCAAGGTGCGGCGTTTGCTGGATTTGGCTACGCGGCGGCGGCGGGAATCGGTGTGATCCTGTCGGCTGTCTACCTGCTCTGGATGTATCAGCGGACCTTCCTTGGGCCGAACCCTGACGAAGCAACGGCGGACCTGAGTACGCAGGAAGCAATTGCGATCGGGCCACTGATCGTGTTGATGATCTGGATGGGCGTGAGCAGCGGAAACTTTTTGCCGGTGCAGAGCGCGGTGAATCAGAAGATTTTGCAACAAACGAAGATGAATGTCGAATTCCGGGTTGCTGCTCCGGTAGCGGCGGAGGCAGTCCATGGGAACTAACGTAATGCCTTCGGGCGAAGAGTTGCTACGATTTTTGCCGGAGATGATTCTGGCGATTTTCGCGGTGCTGGTGATGTTGTGGGAATCGCGGCACGACGAGCACGGCGAGAGGCCGGGAATGCCGGCTTTTGCGTTGATCGGCCTGGGCCTTGCTGCTGCGGCTTCGATCGTTGCTGGTGCGGCGCCGGGTTATGCATTTCGCAACATGCTGGTGGTGGACTCGTTCGCCACGTTCTTCCGGTTGTTGTTGATGGGCATTGGAGCGATGGCCGTGATGACGGCGAGCCCGTTCTTGCGTGCGCGCAAGGCGGAAGGCGGGGAATACTATTCGCTGATTCTGTTGTCGTTGATCGGGCAGTCGCTGATGGCTGCTTCGAACGAGTTGATCATGGTGTTCATTGGGATTGAGATCTCGTCGATTTCCTCCTATGTGCTGGCAGGGTATCTGAAGGATGACAAGCGGGTGAATGAGTCTGCATTGAAGTACTTCCTGTTGGGTAGCTTTGCGACTGGCTTTTTGCTGTACGGGGTGTCGTGGATCTATGGCTTGACCGGATCGACGAACCTGAATGAAATTGCCTCGATTTTGGGCAATGCCGATATCGCGCCGGATGCGGTGTTGACGGGCGCGGCGACGGCTTTGATCTTGGCGGGCCTGTGCTTTAAGGTTTCGGCGTTTCCGTTTCAGAGCTGGGCACCGGACGTGTATCAGGGCGCAGCGACTCCCGTAGGCGCGTTCTTGAGTGCGGCGCCGAAGGCGGCAGCATTCGCTACTTTGCTGCGTGTGTTTCTGACGGCATTCGATCCGATGGCGGATCGCTGGTTGCCTCTGCTGATCGTCGTTGCATTGCTGACGATGGTGATCGGGAATCTGGCTGCGCTGTGGCAGACGGATGTGAAGCGGATTCTGGGATACTCTTCGATCGCCAACGCTGGCTATGTGCTGGTGGCTGTGGCAGCCCATTCAACGCTAGGGATCAGCGCGGTGTTGTTCTATCTCGCTGCGTATTCGGTGATGAACTTCGGCGCGTTTGCCGTTGTGTCGTTGCGTGAAGAAACTGAGCTGAAGGACTTCGAAGGGTTGGCCAAGCGGCAGCCGGCGACGGCCGCGCTGATGACCGTGTTCATGGCTTCGCTAATCGGGTTGCCGATGACGGCGGGCTTCTTTGGCAAGTTTTATATCTTCCAGTCGGCGATTGATGCCGAGCTGTACTGGCTGGCAGGTCTGGGTTTGCTGACGAGTGCAGTGGCGGCTTTCTACTATCTGCGTGTGATCGCGGCGATGTACATGAAGCCGAGCCCCGAGGGAGCGCCCGAGATGGCGGTTCCGGCGGCGAGCCAACAGGCGGTGATGTTTGTGGCTGCAGCGTTGACGATCGGGTTCGGAATCTTCCCGGGCTGGTTGCTCGATTGGGCCACTCGTTCGAGCGGCCTGCTCCGCTAGCGCGGAATCCCTGATAAATTTTACATATGCGATTTGCAATACTGCTCAGTGTTGCCGGCAGCCTCCTGTTCGCCGCCGGCCCCGATGCGAAGCTCGAGAAGGGCTTTACCAAGATCTTCAACGGTAAGGATCTTACCGGTTGGACGAAGGCGAAAGAGAATGATGACGCGTTCCAGGTTAGGGACGGGTCGATTGTCGCCAATGGCAAGCGGTGCCACTTGTTTTTCACCGGACCTTTCAAAGGCAAGCCATCCAACTTCAAGGATTTCGAATTGAAGGTGGACGTGATGACGAAGACGAAGTCGAATGGCGGGATTTACTTCCACACGGCGTATCAGGAAACGGGTTGGCCGGATAAGGGTTTCGAGGTGCAGGTGAACAACACGCACGGGGACTGGAAGAAGACCGGTGGCTTGTACAACGTTCAGGACAACAAGGAGCCGTTTCAGGATGATGTCTGGTTTACCGAGCACATCATTGTGAAGGGGAATCAGGTGACTGTGTTTGTGGACGGCAAGAAGGTGTCGGACTGGACGCAGCCGGCTGACTGGCAGGGCCCGAAGGGGAACCCCGGACGGAAGCTGGATGCGGGGACGTTTGCGCTGCAGGCGCATGATCCGGGTTCGACGATCATGTACACGAATATTCGGGTGAAGCCGCTGAAGTAGGGATTGTCCCGGAAGGATTCAAAGAAGGGGGGGAGCTTGCTCCCCCCTTTTCTGTTTCATCGCACTGTCCAAAGGGTGGGGGCCAGTTGTGAGATTGCTTCGGGGTTGTAGTAATCGTAGAGCGCGGATGGGGTGGATTTGGCTCTCATGCGGAATCGAGGCGTGAGGAGGAAATCAAATTCAATGCCGCCTGCTTTTGGCCAGAAGTAGAAGATCAGTTTGTCGGGGTGAATCTCGTAGTGATCGATGCTTCTTGCGCTGCCTTCAAGAAGTTGCTCGAGTGTCGTGGTGTCGGGTTGGGTGCCGGGAGGCAGGCCGATTTCAGCGATGAGCATGCCGTAGCCTTTGAAGCCGACGCGTTCGGCTCTGACGCTACAGCGGACCGGCTCACCAACAGCGGGATCGAGCCTGTCGAAACTCACCTTGAACTGCAACTCAGGATGTGTGGAAGGCGGGGCCTCTGCCCAGGGTAGCCAGTAGCTTTCACTGAGGTAGACGAGCGCGGCCGTAGTGCCAGAGACGCTGATGCTGTTCTTGCCGGGATTCAAAGAGGCAGAGAGATCCACCAGTAGTGGCTCCATCGTCTTGGGATCTGATGGGAGCCTGAGAGTTTGGACGAGGCGACCCGCGGCCCTGATCTCAAGCTGTCGGCCTCTGCTCTTCATGTCGCCGAGAACGGGCGAAGCAACGGCGATCGCTTGCATGGTGAGAGCCGTGGCGTGGGTTGTTCCCCAGCCGCCAGACTGATCGCGGTTTCGCAGCAAGAAGATGAGCCCGGCCTTGAGCTCGGTAGCGGCCTGGTCGGGGTGCAGCCGATTCCAGGCGGAGAGTGCGCGCACGACCAGACTTGTGGTTTCAAATCTCCCGGCGACACCCCAGCCATAGAAGGGAGTGTTGGTTCGTGTGTCCCAGAATTTCGCCCCGCGATCGGATTGAGCCGCCGCATTGAGCCTTGCGAGAATACCTACGCCCAGTTCTGACTTGCCCGAGGCCAAGACGGCAAGGAGCAGGTTGGCGAGCAGGTATGGCTCGTTCGTTGTGTCGAGCTGTTGGGAGAGGTGGTGCAGGCCGGAGTGCAGGGTGTCTGCATCGATCTTGAAGCCCGCCGTAGCTGCTTCACCAAGAGCCCGGAGGATGTGGCTTGTGAGAAGAATTGCGTGCCGGTTGTTGGTGTCTGCCTTACCAATTTCTGTTGTCCAGAGCCCGCTCGGCGATTGTGATTGCTCCAGCCAGGCGATGATCCGTTCGATCTGTTCGCGTGCCACCGGAACGATGGGTGAGGAATCGAGGAGAAAGCTGAGCGCATAGGCAGACAGGGCCAGGTCGGGAGTGCCGGATGTCCAATACGGAATGCCTCCATCCCTCGACTGCATGGCACTGATGGCAAGTTGAGCCGTGCGGATGTGTTTGCGTGAAGCGTCCTCAAGCTCAGGGGTGGATTTGCCCGTCGACCGCGCAAACAGCAGAACGGTGAGATTGGCGTAGCCGGCCGAGATGGTTTGCTCGGCGCAACCGTGGGGCAGCTTCAAAATCGAGTGAGCGCTTTCCAGTAGAAGGGAAGTGAAGTTGGGATGAATGCGAAGTTCGGCCCGATTGCCGCCGGGAATTGCATTCGCCGGAATGACAACTTCGAATGTGGAGTTGCCTACCATCAAATCTCCCGAGTCTTTGGAGAGTTGATGGCCGTCGGGATGGATCCGAGAAGATTTCTCGATGGCATCGCCGAGAGATCCTGCCAGGGCCGTAGCGCGGAATAGTGATTTTTGAAAGGTCTTGCCCGCGGTGATGCGGTAGGTGAAGTCACGCGAGGAATTCGCTTCAAGGGTGCCATTCTGCTTGCGGGGAGTTTCGAGATTCATGTCGCCGCCCGGTTGCAGATCCAGGCAGATATCGCGGGCCTGCGGAGAGTAGTTGCGAACCGTTACGGGTAGTTCCAGTTGATCGCCAGACGTTAGATTCTGCGGAGGATTCAAGTCGATGAACAGGGGTTGGAGTGTGTTGATATTCACTTCTGCCTAGGCCGTGAGGCCATCGAGGGAAGAGGCAAAGGCGGCGACCTTCCAGGAGGTGATCGAGTCGGCGAGCTTGATGGATGTGGTGTAAGTGCCTGAGCTGCCGGTGAAGGCTTCGGGTAACCAGAGGAGAGTTTCGGGGAAGTAGTTGCGGAGACGAGGGGTGGAGGTAGCCGGACTCGGTCCACTCGCGGCTGCCGCTGAAGTTTGCAGCATGGGGGCTGTCGAGCTGACTTCGACCGTTTCAAAAATTGTACCCACTGCTAGCTGGATGTCGACCTCAGTGGTTGCAGCGGCCTGAACCGGGATTCCAGTGACTTGAGTCATCGCGAAGCCATTTTGTGAGGCTTCAATGGTGTAGGTGCCCTCTGGCAGGGCGTGAAATTGGTATTCGCCCAAGGCGTTGCTGTGTAGCGTTGAGAGCACTTTCCCTTGTTGAAGCAAAGAGACGGTTGTACGTGCAACGGCTGCGTCTGTCGCATCGGTAATGCGTCCTATGATCATGCCTGGGCCTGACTGCTGAACTCTGGTTGTCGGCTGTGATCCAGATGACGAGGTTTGCTGGATCACGATATCAATGTAGAAGACATCGAAATCGTCCCGCGTGTTCAAGTGCTTGTCGGGGCCATTGCTGTGAATTGCGAAGCGGATGAAGCGCTCCGTGACAGGAATGATGTTGGAGATACGAATCGGCTGTCCACGGTAGACCTGCCGGTTTGTGTAGATGACCCGGTCTTGATAGCGAGAGCGTATGTGGCTCGTGAGTTGGTATGGATTTCCCCACGAGTCGAGTAGGGACTCCACGCGCAGGTCTGCTCGCTCAAGTAGTGCGATGAACTCGTCGCGAGATTCAGGAGGTGTCGGTGCTGCCGCGAGAGCCTTTCGGATCTTTGCTTCTTCGGCTTGGAAGTAGGGCCCACTGTAATGAGCCAGCGTGACGTCGTCCTCTGAGTCGAACTGTTTGTCCGGGCCCGCACTATTTAGATCGACGTGTCGAATGTTGAAGTTGCTCGAGACTCTTGGGCGCACTGGTGTCCCCCAGGCGTCTCGTGTGGTTTTCAGTAGAAGGCCGTGGTTTGCCAAATGAGCTTCGAGCTCCGCAACGGTGGCGGGAAGATCTAGAAGTTCTTTGAGCGCGGACCCGATGAGGGCTTCCGTCTTCTTGAAATAGGGCTTTCGGATCTCGCCTGCCCGGAAGTCGTCGATTGTGCCGTGGGTCTTGTCCGGCCCGGCGCTGTGGATGCTGAGCACGTGATTGGGACCTTCATAGCCGTAGTGAACCCGGTATGGGACACCCCAAGGGTCTGATAGATCCAACTTGGTCGCACTCAGAATGGAATCGAGAGAGGAGCGTTGCTGCGGGAAGGTCAAAGTATTTTCGTAATGTTTGTTGAGGGCTAGAGACAGTTGCTTCAATTGCTCCTGAACGCTTGCAAACTGGGGTGGTTCGGCGATGGACTCGCTGCGGCGAGAATCCAAGGAGACGTTTAAGCCTGCAAGCAGGGCTTCAGCCAGGAGATCCATGTCGGGAGAATTGAAAGTTGCTGCCGGCAAGCGGAAGAGATCCTCAATGCGCAAGCCACTGATTTCGGTTTCGCCCTGGTAATGGCATTCACGGCAGCGGAGCCAGTAGGTTGAGCCGAACTCTGATTCGTTTCGAGACTGTTCGAGGACCGCCTGATCCACTACTGCCACGGCCAATGCGGAATCAACTGGCTTGCCAGCCTGAGTGTTCACTTGAAACTGGATTTTGGCTTGGTCCCCTGGCTTGTATGTGGGTCGGTTGGGGGCGATGGTCAGAGACAGGCCGGATGTGTCCCGGAATGCGACTGTCGTTCTGCCAACCTCGCTCGCTTCCGTCTGCCCCGGGAGCCAGGCCACGAAGGTGACCAGGCGCTGGAACTCGGGTTGATAGGGGAAGTCCACTTCCGCTTTGCCATTGACGAGTTGAACGACCTTGCTTGTAACGAACTGATCGTTCGAGATGGCGTTGATGAGGAGCGTTTGCAAAGTGGTGCCAGTAGTGGAAGTCACCTTTACGCGGACGGACTGCCCCGGGCTGTGAAGTGTCTTTGCTGATTCCAACTGAACCCTGCGTCGATGGCTGAGCCAGAAGGATTGCGATTTGGTTCCGCTGAGGCCGCTCGAGTCAGTTGCGGTGATGTTGAGGGACTGTAAGCCTTGGGGTGGCATTGCCTTCCCAATGCCAAGCCGGTTGGTTTGAAAGGGCAACTTGCCGGTGACGAATTCGATCTGGCCTATAGTCGCTGCCGGGGTGCCGTCGGCGTAAGAGGTGGAGATGTAAATGGCGTCTGGTGCCGGAATGGCGTAAACGTGAATGGGCTGGCGGGAGATTCGAATCGAGAATCGGCTCTGCTCGGTGCGGCGTGAAATCGGGTCTGTGAAGGATGCGATGAAATCGAGGTCAGCGAATTGAGCCATCGTCTCGTGGAGGCTTTCGTGCTCCTTTTGAAGGTCGAGGGTCGCGGTGAAGTTGCCTGAGGCGTCAGAGGTGCCCTCGGCTAAAGACGCCGATTCGGTTTTCGATTTCGCGGCATCGGTGATCCGAATTTGGCCTTTGAATATGGGCTTGCCAAATAGATAGCTGCCATTGATCAAGACTCTGGTTGGTTGATCTTTGAGGTAGGCGGTGCGGTCGGGTTTCGCGAGGACGCGGAACGTTGGCAGCTCATAGCGTTTGACCTAAATGGAGTGCGTCGCGATGGTTTGATCGGGTGAGCTTTCTCGGCAGAGGGTGATTTCATAGGTGCCAGGGGTGGCTGAAGGATAGATGGGCCAATCTTCATGCACGATGCCGAATCGGGATGCCGTAACTGGCGAGCTGTAGAGTAGCTCGCGACTCGAGTTATGCAGGCGCATAAGGAGTTTCTCATTCGCAGCTGGCTTCTTTAGCGAGGTGGTGACCAAGGCTCGGGCATGAAGGACTTGGCCTGGTTGGTAAATACGCTTGTCGGTCACGAAGCTTGCCGACAGTTGGAAACGACGGGAAACGCTGAGAGACGCAGATTGTGAAAAATCGCCCTCGCTTGCTTGGATTTCAAATTCCAGATCCTGCTCCTCGCTGGAATCGAGCCCTGCCGGAAGATCAAAGGTGACGGCGGCAAAACCGTCCTTCAGAAGTTGAATCTTGCCAGCGATTGGTTCTGCGTCTCTGATGGTGAGCTCACCTTTCCAACTAACGGCATTGAATCGCTGCCGAGAGATGGGATGAATGGCTTGCGCAAGAATGGTGACCGCCTTGCCTGTTTTGCCAGCGCCGGCAAGATGGGCGTGTACCTCGAAGACATGAGAAGCGATTTTTGGGAGCGCCGCGATTCCCGTGATCGGACGAACGATTCGAAAAGAAGTACCGACCGGGGAGAGCCGGTATCGAAGCCTTGTCCAGATGGAAGGTTCTACGATCGGGAACGGGAGCTCTACGCGGGATTGCCTGGGTGCGATCTCGATGTCGAATTGCTTTTTTGCGAGCGAATGGTCGTTGCTTTCGATCCATTCCAGCGTGAGGCGTGCCTTGGCTGGAGAATCAGTCGGGTTGCTGAATGGGAAAGAAATTACAGTGGCGTTAGAACGAAGCGAGGCCTGAATTGAGGATTCGTCGAGAGTGATTTCAGATTGCGCTAACAGGCAGGATAAAGAAGTAAGCCCAAGTAATATGTACTTCACGCGCATACAGGATACTGCGATGCGGATTCGAGGGCAATGGGCCGCGAGCAGGGCTAGCCGAGGATGTCGATGGTTTTGCTGGCGAGTTCGTTGGCGGATTCGACGAGCTTGAGGTTGGCCTGGGTGGCGACTTTTGCTTCGAGGAGGGCGACCATGGTGGCGCTGAGGTCGACAGTGTCGCCAGCAATGTCGCCGCCGTAGGGGGGAGCTGAGCCGGAAGTACCGCCGGCAACGCCGCTGGAGAGGCGCTTGGCGACGGCCGCCAGTTTCTCTTGCGCTTTTTCAAGCCCCGCTAAGCCGATTGATTGTACTTCCATAGTTGTCGTATCGTCCCAGGCACTGCGACCTTTAGAAAAATTTGCTCAAGTCGCCAAAATTCTCGACGATGTGGAGTTGGCCCGGCCCTGCGGGGCGAAGTTCTGTGTTTTCGAGAGTCCAGGTGCGGGCGTAGGGAACGAAGATCGCGTTGAGGCCCGCTTCGAGGGCCGGGTTGATGTCGCTTTTGGGGGAGTTGCCGATCATCCAGGTGATTTCCGGCTGAAGATTGTGGCGTGAGGCGAGGTCGCGGTATGCGGCAACATCTTTCTCGCGGACGATTTCGAACTCGCGGAAGAACTCTCCGATGGGACTGCGGTCGATCTTGAGGCGTTGTTCTTCAGGGTGCCCCTTGGTGAAGAGAATTAGATCATGATTGCGTTCGAGCAGATAGGCCAGGGTGGACTCGACGCCGGGGAGCATCTCGATGGGCTGGTGGAGGATGCGGTCGGCGAAACTCATGACGCGGTCGAGATCGCCCGGGGCGATGTGACGTTCGACGAGGTGCTGGTAGCACTGCACCATGTTGCGCGCAAAGTTCTGAGCGCCGTAGCCGTGGATCTTGATGTTGGCGATTTCGATTTCATCGAAGATGTCGCGGGTTTCCTGAGGCGTGAGCGTGGAGTGATTGAGAAAGTCGAGGAATTCCTCCCAGGCTTGCTCAAAGTAAATGTTGTTTTCCCAGAGTGTGTCGTCGGCGTCGATGATGAGGGACTGCGGAGCGTCGCGGCGCATCAGGCTTCAGTGACTTCTGTCGCATGCTTGGCGTGGCCATTCAAGGGAGCGACGCGGCGGACGTGGCGGGTGAGCTTTTCGCGTTCGAGGTAAGAAGGAAGATAGGCGGCGAGGGCCTCCATGCGTTCCTTTTCGCTGGGCAGGGAGAGGAGTTGCTGGCGGAAGTCGACGTCTGGGATTGATTGAGCGACGAGGAAGCTGAGGCCGGGGCGAGAGTCGGATGGCATTTCCTCAACCATGCCGCCGTGCTCCATAACCATGAGCTTGACCCAGGCGCTAAGGACGCGCTGGCGAATCAGGTCGCTGGCTTCGTCCTCTTCGTCGGAGATCATGGCGACCGAGGCGCGGAGATAGTTGCGTTCTTCGTCGACCAGGATGATTTCAAAGCGGCGCTGACCGCGGACGACTATGTCCATGCGGCCATCGGGGTATTGCTTGAGGATGCGGTCGACAAAGGCTGTGCAGCCGATGTTGGCCATCCCTTTTTCGCTGGCGAAGACGATGCCGAATTCGGACTTGTCGCGCAGGACGTCGCCGATCATCTCCTTGTAGCGCTCCTCAAAGATGTGGAGCGGGAGTTCGGCACCGGGGAATAAGACCACCCCTAATGGGAATAGGGGCAGTGCGTCTTGAGCCATACGTACTATTATTGACTCTTGTGCGGATCGATGGTTCAAGAACTGTAATTACCGGCGCCTCCACTGGGATTGGGGCAAGTCTTGCCGCGGAAATGCACCGGCGCGGAGCGAAGCTTGTGCTGGTGTCGCGCAAGACGCATACCTACGAATTGAAGGGCGCGGAATGGATCTCGGCCGACCTGACGATCGCTGAAGAGCGCGAGAAGGCCCTGGCTGAGGCGACGCGATTGTTGGGCGGGATTGATGTGCTGGTGAACAATGCGGGTGTGGGAGCGTATGCGCCGACTGTGACGGTGGATGACGCGATGTGGAATCACTTGTACGAGCTGAATCTGAATGCGCCGGTGCACCTGACGCGCAGAGTGTTGCCGGGGATGATTGCGCAGGGGAAGGGATGTGTAGTGAATGTGTCGTCGATTGCGGGAGTGGTGCCGCTGCCGTGGTTTACGCTCTATTCGACGACGAAGGCGGCGTTGTTGAGTTTTACGCATGGGCTGCGGATGGAATTGGATCAGACCGGAGTGACGACGGTGGCCGTGTGCCCGGGGTATGTGAAGACCCCGTTTCAGGCAAACGTGATCGTCGGAAGACCACCGCTGATGTTGCAGAGGACGAAAGCCTTCGCCATCACGCCAGAGAAATGCGCAAGGGATATTGCGAACGGAATTGAGGCTGACCGGAGAACCGTTGTGACGCCCGGGAGCGGGCGTGTGCTGAACGGGCTATATTTCTTGTTCCCAAAGCTGATCGACTGGCAATTCTCTCGATGCAATCGCAACTTGGAGAAGGCTAAGAATTGATCCTGAAGTTGAAACGTTCGCCGGGAATTTATCTCGTGGGCTTTATGGGCTGCGGCAAGTCGACCGTGGGCGCGATGCTGGCCGATGAGATCGGGTGGCGGTTTCTTGATCTGGACGAACGGATCGAGTCGCAACAGACGACGACGATTGCGGGGATCTTTGAGGAGCAGGGTGAAGAGGCGTTTCGCAAGATTGAGACAGCGGCGCTGGTGGATGTGATTCGAGAGACGTTTCGGGGAAGAGCGTCGGTGGTGGCTTTGGGGGGCGGTGCGTTTCCGTGGCCGGGGAATCGGGAGAAGCTGGAAGACGCAGGTGTAACGATCTGGTTGGATGTGCCCCTGGAGCGGTTGGAGAAGCGGGTGGCTGGGGCAGAGCACCGGCCGCTGGCGAAGGATCCGGTGCGGTTCCGCGAATTGTTTGAAAAGAGACGGCCGGAATACGCCAAGGCCGATTACACGATTCCATTTGATAGTGACAACCCGAAAGATGCCGTTGAAGCCATCCTCGCGCTCGGTCTTCTCGACTGAGACGCAAATCCGAAAGCATGCGCTGACGATTTTGAAATCAGCGCTGGAAGCGGCCGACCCATACCGCGCAACGCTGGCGCACCTGAAGCCGCTGCCGGCCTCTGTGCGGCATCTCTACGTGGTGGGGGCGGGGAAGGCTGCTGCGGCGATGGCCAGGGCCGTGGAGAAGGCTTACGGACGAAGGATCAAGGCCGGCGTGATTGTGACCAAGTATGGACACAAGCAGCCGTTGAAGAGGATTGAGTGTTTGGAGGCTGCGCATCCGGTGCCGGATGAGGCGGGGATGCGAGCCGCGCGGGAGATGACGGAGTTGTGCCATCGGGCCGGTGCCGAAGATTTGGTGTTGTGTTTGATCTCGGGAGGAGCGTCTGCTTTGTTGCCGTGCCCGGCACCGGGGATCACGCTCGAGGAGAAGCAGACGACGACGCAGTTGTTGTTGGCTTGCGGGGCGACGATTCAGGAACTGAATTGCGTGCGGAAGCATCTGAGCGGGTTGAAGGGCGGGCAGCTGGCGCATGTGGCGTACCCGGCCAGAGTTGAGACGTTGATTTTGTCGGATGTGATTGGGGATCCGCTGGATGTGATCGGGTCGGGCCCGACGGTGGCCGATACGACGACGTTCGCGGATGCGTGGGAGATTTTGTACAAGCATCGCTTGACGGACAAGGTGCCGGGGAGTGTGCGGCATCATCTGGAGCAGGGTGTGAATTTGCAGATTCCGGAGACGCCGAAGGCTGGGGACCGCGTGTTTGCGCGGGTGAAAAATGTGTTGGTGGGTTCGAATCGTTTGAGTGTGAATGCGGCTAAGGAGCGGGCGAGGGCGTTGGGGTACAAGACGATGCTGTTGTCGACAACGTTGGATGGAGAGGCTTCTGAGGTGGCCAAGATGTTTGCGGCGATGGCGCGCGAGGTGAGGGCGTCGGGGAATCCGGCGAAGGCGCCGGTGGCTGTGCTGGCTGGTGGCGAGACGACGGTGCATTTGTCGAATCATCATGGGCTGGGGGGACGGAATCAGGAGATGGCGCTGGCCGCGGCGATCGGGATTGAGGGGCTGGAGCGGACGGTGTTTCTGGCGGCAGGGACGGATGGGACCGATGGGCCGACGGATGCGGCGGGTGCGTTTGCGACGGGGACGACGCTGAAGCGTGCGGCTGAGATTGAGTTTGATCCGCATGAGTTTCTGACGCGGAATGACTCGTATCATTTCTTCAAGCCGCTGGAGGATTTGGTTGTGACCGGGCCGACGGGGACGAATGTGATGGACCTGTACCTGATGCTGATCGGGTGATGCGGTTGTGATAGATTGAAATTGACGCTGAGCGGGAGTAATTCAGCGGTAGAATGTCAGCTTCCCAAGCTGAACGTCGCCGGTTCGATCCCGGTCTCCCGCTCCAACTTCTTCTTTCCTTTGGCATCACCTGCCTTCACAGCCTGCTGCGAAATGCGACTTGAAGGGGCTAGAGAGTCTAATTTGCACTGTGGCTAAGGCGAGGGAGCGGTACAGTCTGGATTGTTAGCCCAAAAGCAATTGTTGGCACAAAATTTAGGAGCAAGTCAGAAGACGTCGGCGTTCGGCCAACCTTAGAAGGTGAGGCAAAGGGAGTCAAGCCGTAAGACTCGAGAAAGTTGAGAATACCATGGGAGCAGCCGGCCTGGATCGGAGTTGCCTTCGATTGGCTCTAAATTATTTTCCTATTGTCCAGCCTGGGCGACGAGGTGGGGCGAGTCCGATATGGCAAGGTCAAACGCCTCAGCCGGAAGCTGAGGAAGAATCTCTCGGTTGCTACCAAGCTAGAGGGCAATTCCAGACAAGCCACTTGTCAATGTTCTGCTAGTGCGCACGCAACTAGGCCAAGATCTTCTGTATCGAATGGAATTAGGGGTAAATTGCCATCGGGCTGAACCATCAGCCTCACGGGGAGAGACCAACTGACCGATTATCTCGCTTCGACGATTCACAAGCTCTTTCCGCCAATGGCCCAGCCAATGATTTGGAAATATGCTTCTCAAAAAATGTGCTTTATGGAAGCAACACCGGTAATCCTGCTTTGTCGTAGGCGGACTTTAGGCGTTTGTTGTTCTGATCAATTTTCTTACGCGTCGCGTCGCGTTCTTTTCTGGAACTATCCGCTTTTCCCGAAAGAATCTCCTTCTGAGTAGCCGTTTGCTTAATGTCAACTTTCAATTCTGATGGGGATTCTGACTTCAACACTGTAGTCGCGGCGACCTGAGGTTTGGAGCTCAACAATTGCCCTGCGTCAATTCCAGCAGAAATAACCTCAACCACTCCCGCAATGGTCTTCAATACGCTTTGACGTTTCATAGTTTCCTGAAGCTCGAGCTCAACTCGAAGGTATTCCTGATAGGCCTCATTAAACTGCTTTTCGAGGTCTTCGCTTCGCTCAGTCAAGCTGGCGATTTCTGCGGCGTTCTTTGCAGATTTTAGTGCGACGCGGTTCGTTTCCCGCACCTTGACCCAGTGCGTCGCAGCATTGGCAGGAGCCTTCAAGCTTTCTCTGGCCTTTTTGATATCCTCCTCTTCCCTTTTGATAGTCGCTACATTCCTTGCAAGCATCTGCATCTTTCAATGGAACTCGCGCGGGATCTGACAAACCGATGGTCGCGGTCCCTTTTTCAACCATGCATAACTTGTATTTAGCGGATGATCTCCGGACACCGAGGGTTGCGGGCCTCGGGTGAAGAGGTGGTTACTTCATGCTGCCATAGGTTGCGCCGAGGCGAGTTTCCCATCGAGGAAGGCCTGGTAGGGTGTACGGCCCTGAGTCCTGTATCCATGATGGGGACGCTGGCGATTGTAGAAGGCTAGATAGGCATCGAGATCGTCTTGCAACTCCGCCACTGACTGGTAGATCTTCTGGCGGAACTTGACGCTGTAAAACTCCTCCTTGATGGTTCGATGGAAGCGTTCGCAGAAGCCGTTGGATTGCGGTGAGGCGATCTGCGTGCGCTTGTGGCGGATCTGGTTGATCGCCAGGTAGATCTCGAAGGGATGACGGGCTTCGAGACCGCAGTACTCTCTGCCGTTGTCGGTGAGCAGTCGCTCGATGTTGACGCTCTCATCCTCATAGAAGGGAATGTCTCGGTCGTTCAGCGTATCGGCTGCGGTGATCGGCATCTTGCTGAGATAGACCTTGGCGAAGGCTTGCGAGCAATGGGCATCGATCACTGTCTGCATGTAGACCTTGCCGACACCTTTGATGGTGCCCACGAAGTAGGTGTCCTGACAGAGCAGATAGCCGGAGTGCGGCGCTTCGATGTGTTGTTCGGGATCACCGTTACGGCCAGCGTGCTTCTGCAGCAGACGCTTGGCTTGTTCGGTGAGCACGCCGCCTTCGCTGGCCGTCTTCTTGTCCAGCCACAGCAGGCGCTGCAGGCGCAACGTGATGCCGTGGCGAACCCACACGCCACGAACAGCTGGCGCGGAGACACCGATGCCGACCAGACGCAACTGATCGGCGATGCGGATGTAGCTGTAGGTTGGGAACTGCGCCGTCATGTCGAGAATTTGCTGCTCGAGCTCAGGTGGGGTCTGGTTGGGCATGCGTGGCCGCCGGCGTTCTCTCGGCTCCAGGCCTTCAGCGCCATGTTTCTCGTAGGCCTCTTTGATCTCGTAGTAGTGGCTGCGGCTGATGCCCGCTCGCTGGCAGGCCGCCTTGATATTGCCCAGTTACTGGGCCAGTTGCAACAGCCCAATGCGGGCTTTGATAAGCTTCTGTTTGTCGCTCATGAGTGGTGTCCTTTCGGGGGGTGATTTAGGGTTTTGGAAGATTCCAAATCTATCACCGCAAGGACCCGCTCGGAGCGGTTTGGAGCCTCCGGCTCCGGTCGGGCTACGCCCTCCCTTCGCCTACGTCCCCAAACCGCTGTTTCCCATCAATGTGTCCGCTCATCTCCCGCTAATTTCACCTAAAGCTAGAAATGTAGCGATGCCGAAAAGTTGGCGGCGAGTCAACGCTTGCCCAAAAGAGAGAACCGGTAGTGGAGGGCATATTCACGAAAGTCCATACCTTTCTCAAGCCGGGATCTCTGTTTCCTAAGTCCCGTGGCCGATATGATACCGCAAACCAGGCGACTCGCGCCGTGCTTAAGCTAGTTGCTGGGCAATGAGAGCATTGAAGCCTAGCTTTTATTCCAATTCGCTCAGTAGGATCGGACCGCCATCGGAAGTAGATCACGATGGCGGGAATTCGATCTTGAGAAGGCAGTTGAGTGAGAGCTGAAAGGGCTGATCTTGTTCGTCACACCTTGAGTGCTGACCTTTGTACGGATCAATAAAGAAATGCGTGGTGTTATCTCTTCTGGAATACTACCGCTAGCGGCTCCCAAACCCTTGCTCCTCCGAGTCCCAACTCTGAAGGGCGAGGGGTCCTTTGAAGTCCACTGCTGAGGCCTGGGCTTTGCCCAGCCCTGACTGCCTAAAGATCATACTAGCGCTGCTTAGCTGTAAAGGCGGCAATTGCTCAAGTGGCTCTTGTGTAACCGCTTTCTCGTGCCGGAACGGTGGAGCGAGGGCTAGTCGCCCGCTGCTGCGGTCTTCTTCTTTCCGCTGCCGGGGCTGACGGCATTAATCCCCTTTTTCCATCCCTTGATGAGGCGCCTCTTCTCGGCAAGCGCCTCCTTCATGCGAGAGACCTCCGACTCCGTTAGCGCGATCCGCAGTTCCAACTCCTGCGCTTCGGCGTGGATCTCGGGGAATACTTCTTCTGTCATGGTTCCTGTTCTCCTAGCTAAAGTGCCTGACGTCCAGTTCGACTCTTTGGCTGTTGAGCCGATGCTCGGTCGGGTTGGACTTCTGCTCCAAAACTGCTCCTTTAAGCGGAGCCTCGGAGCGAGGCCTTCAAAACAGGGTGTGGTTAATCGCCTTCCATTGACACCGTAGACGCGTATGTTCTTGACTTACAATCTACAGTCGATTTCCCAAGCTGAACGTCGCCGGTTCGATCCCGGTCTCCCGCTCCATTCCTTCCCCCCTTGATTCGCGTCGCATAAACCCCTCCGTCAAACAATCCTTGAGGCAGTCTCCAGCGTTTCTTCCTGTCATGAGGGAGTGCGCCTGAGATCGTCTGTTATGAGGGCTCGCAGCATGATAAGACGAACGGCTTCTGTCGGTACCTACCATTGGGGATGCGTATCATTTACAAAATCGTTTCGATTATGTTACGATTTGGTTAATGCGGCAAGGTTGTCAATTCGTAGCGATGGTCTTCGCCATTACTTTGCCCGCTGGCGCCACGGAGCTTTTTTCCTGGCATACGATGGATACCACGTTGATTCAAAAGGGGCGTTTCGAGTTGTCCTCGCATCATCGGACGCGGACCCGGCAAGAGTTGACCTATCTGGATCAATCGCGCGTGGGTGCGATTGGGCGTTGGACGGCACGGCCGAAGCTGGTGGTGCTGGCCGGGTATTACTTCCAGCCGCAGCAGTTGCGGGATGACCTCTGGACACGAGGGCATCGCGTTTGGGGAGGGGTGGAAGCTCCGCTTTGGTCCAAGCCGGGGCATCTGGTTTCGGGGCGATTGTTGATGGAGCGGCACTTGAGCACGGGCCGAGCGGACTACTTTCGGTATCGGACGTCGCTGCGGTATGTGGCAGGGAAGGGGCGGGTGCGACCTTTCATACAGAACGAGGTGCTGGCGGCTTGGCCGGGCTTTCATTCGACGCGAAATTCGGGTGGAGTGATGATGCGGCTGAACGACCAACTTTCGCTGGACGTGAGCTATCTCTACGACGTGCGGCGGACCTTCTGGGGCGGAGACCGGCAGTCGGTGGTGACGTCGATGAAGTGGACGCCGCGCTGGCGACTGCGTTAGCGGTAGAACGGCTGCCAGGTGAGCCAGCGTGGTCCATAGTGGGGCATGGGCTTGCCGACTTCGAGTGCGCCGAGATCTGGAGCGCGGCCCGTGTGGTCGTCGTTCACGGTTGGGATCAGGACGCCAGCGTCGACGGCCTTGCTCGCGGGCTTGAGTTTGAAGTTCAAATCCATGGCGTGATAGACGGCGTATTTCTGCGCGGGATCGGGGGGCGAGAGCTTTTCAAAGATGTCGAAGTCCACTTCGATGCTGTGTTGCTCACGGCCCGTGGCTGAACGAAGCGCCGCGAGGGTTGGGAAGTTCTGCCAGTCTTCTGGCTTCGCTTCGTAGACGCGCAGGCCCGGCTTCGGCACGAACAGGTAGTACTGATCTGCGACGTCCTTGTTGGGGCGGTAGCCGTTGTAGTCTGAGGACGACTCGGCGGTGGAGTTCGCGAGGCGCAGCACAGGCCGTTGCGGAGTGTCGCGGCCGAGGATCAGGTTGTTGCGGAAGTGCATGTTGGCGGCGGGATCGCCGACCAGGTTCTCACCGATGATCGTGTTGTGCCATGCGAAGAGCCCGGCCGCTTTGGCGGAAAACTTGAAGGCGACGCCGGAAGGCACGTGGTAGAGGAGATTGCGATAGAAGTAGGCGGGGCCGCCGAAGACGGGCTGTGAACTGTAGCCGCCCTGCGCAGCGTTGACGCCGCGATTGTTGAAGACGCGAATGTTGTGCACGCCACCGTCGGTCTCAACGAAGTCGTCGTTGAACAGGTGCATGTCGTTGTTGTAGATGTCGATCGAAGAGGCGCGGCGGTCGGGGTCTTTTTCAGGAGTGCCGTAGGTGGAAATTGAAATGGCGTCGTGGAAATAGGCGATCGAGTTGTGCGCGATCACGTGGCCGGGTCCATAGACTTTCACCGCGTAATAGCTGGTGAGTAAATGGGAGCCGTAGAGTGGTTCGGGCCACTGATTGCCGCCAGGCCGGCGCTGGCGACCGCCCCACCCGATCAGACGGAACCGATCGTCGCGGCCGAGGAAGAGATTGTCGGCGATATAGAAATCTGAGGAGCCTGCGTATTCGGTCCAAACGCCGAAGCCGACGTGTTCGAAGCGGCAGTTCTTGACGGTGAGGCCGACGGCGCCGGTGACTTCTTTTTGTCCGGCGAAGATTGCGACGTCGGTATTGCGGAAGGTGATGCCTTCGAAGATGTGATGGTGCGAGGCCATGACGTCGAAGAGGCGATGATTGCCAGCGCCATCGAAGACGACTTCGCCGTCGCCAGCCGCCTTGATTGTGATCGGCTTGTCGGGCGTGCCTTTGAGCGTGAGCGACATGGAGCCGTCGAAGGGTGCCATCATCGGGTCCACGTAGTTGAGGCGCTCGGGGCGGTAGAGCCCGGCGTGGACCAGGAGCGTGTCTCCAGGCTGCGCGCGGCGTTCCCAGACGGTCGACCAATCGCCAAGGCCGGCGCCGTAGTAGGCGTGCAGGATGCCGGTGAAATCGGGCTGCTGGCGGGGACCGAAGTAGTCGGGCGGATAGACGTGCAGCGTGCGGCCACCTGTGTAGGACTTGGGCTCGGTGCGAGTCTTCACCTTGACGGTCTTCGCGGCCTCGCCGGAGACACCGTCAGGGTCGGCCATCTGGAAGCGGCACTCGTATTCGGTGCCTGGTTCCAGATTGAGAATCGAACCGGCAAAACCTTCGGGCACGGTGTAGTCGAGGTTCTCGACGCGGCGGTAGACATTCTCGCCGCCGATGCGAACCAGGGGAAGAGCATTACGCCAGGCAGAGTCGCCGACCTTGCGGAACTGAACGGTCACCGTCGCGTTGCGGTTGGCGTCACCCGCGATCGACCACTCGAAGCCCAGATTGAGCAGGGTGGGATGTTCAACGTGAAATTTACCAGCCTGGGTCGCATTCTGTGCGGAGACAAGCGTGGGAAGCAGCAAGGCTAAAGGCAGGATGAGTCGCATAGTTGTTGGCGGATGAATTATTTCACAATTCTCAATGGATTCATCGGGGCTCCTCCCCTCTGCTAATCAAAATTGGCCTGGCATTGATTGCCAGAACCGATAAGTCCGGCTGGTGATTATCTAGTGGTGTCGCGGTAGCTGAACCGTTATCCTATAAAGCACATCCACCAGACCCTCGTCAGGCCTGGGGAATCCAATTTTTGAGGTTCCTGTATGCTTCGTCGAGATCTTCTCGTTGGCTCCGCTTCCACTTTTGCTTTCGCCGCACCCGCCTGGGATGCCGGTAAGGTGGCCCACTTGCTGCCCACCGTCAGTGACCAGCGGATGTTGATTAAGGCCTCTTTCACCGAGAATCTCCTTCGTCCTCCCTCTCTCAAGATTGCTGGGAAATTGCATGCCGGACACCAGACGGATCGGCATGGCGCATTTTGGTCCTTCGATGTCTCGGGCCTTGCGCCGGGGCGTCCCTACGAACTGCAAATTTTCGATAGCGCGAAGAAAGCACTCTGCGCTCCTTGGACCCTGAAGACCTTCCCGGCTCCTGAAGAGAAGCCGCAGAAGTTCCGCTTGCTGATTTACACCTGTGCCGGCGGAGATGAGCGTGTGATTGCCTCTAATGGCAAGCCCAATAACTTGAGCCTCGCCCAACGCGGCCGGCTGCTGGACCGCGCGATGACCTTCGCCCCCGATGCTGTCATCGCCAATGGCGACCACATTTATTGGGACCTAAAGCAGACCAATTTCCCTCCCCGATTAGACGACAAGATGGCCGCCTCGATGGGCAAGTTCAACCGCGTCGAGCCGGTCGTCGGTACGCAAAATGAAGACGTGTTGCGCAAGGTGGGTGACCAGCAGATCGCCCGGCTCTATGGTTCGCGCTTTCGCGGGGTGCCGGTCTTCTTCCTGCAGGACGACCACGACTACTTCGAGAACGACGACGCCAATGACCGCATGGTGACGTATCCTCCGGATCACTTCATGCTGCAGCTGGGCCGTGCCACGCGCCGGATGTACTATCCCGAATTTCTGCCTGACGCCCAACGTCCGTCAGGGCTGCCGGGTGCTTCTGCTCCGGACTCGCCGGCGGGTACAGGTGAGGCGTTCGGCACACTGCGCTATGGAAATCTCGCGGAAGTATTGCTCTACGACTGCCGCCGCTATTTGACTCTGGCCGGCCCGAATGCTGTGGTGATCCCGCGCGAAGCGGAGAACTGGATCACGAGCCGGCTGGCTGACACGAAGGTCGACCACGTGGTTCAAGTTCCTTCGCAGCCGCCAGCCTGGAGCTGCGGCAAATGGGGCGATTGGTATCCCGATGCGCGTGTGGGCACCAAGCTTACGCTCGATAAGGCCAAGCCCTACTGGCAGCCGGGTTGGCTCTCGCAGCATGATCGGCTGATGAAGGCCGCCTTCGATGCGCGGACGCACATCCCACTTTTCATTAGTGGCGATATGCACTCCATTGCCGAAGGCCACATCTTCAAGAGCGGTAAGCTCGACTTCCGCTCCAATCCTGTGATCTCGATGTTGCCCGGGCCGATCGGCACGGGCGAGAACTGGCCTTCTGGGTCGCGCGGCATGCGCGCCGTGCCACCACATCATCTCGAAATGGATGAGAAGCAGCCATGCCTCGAAGAGGATGGCTTTTTGATTGTTGACTTCTTACCCACCAAGATCGTGGCGAAGTTCTTCCGCTGGCAGCGTTCGCTGGCTGATTCCACGATTGACACGTTGATGCCGTATCGCGAAAGCGAAATTCCACGCAAAGGGTAACGAGGTAATGAACGCGAAACTCGTTTGTTTTTTCCTGCTCGCCAATACGCTGGCGGCTCAGAACATCCGTTCCAGCTTGTCTGGTCGGATCACGGATCCTTCCGGGGCTGCAGCCTCGGGCGCGCAGGTCAGCATTGTCAACGATGGCAACAACCAGCGGCGCATGGTTACCGGCTCGAGCACCGGTGAATACTCGATTCCTCAGCTTGAGCCAGGCACGTACACGCTTACGGTCGAGCTGACTGGCTTTCGTCGTGAAGTGATTCGCAAGCTGATTCTCGAAACTGGCCAGGATGTTCGTCTGGACGTCAGCTTGAAGATTGGTGCGGCGAGCGAGTCAGTGGAGGTGGAAGCTTCCGCACCACTCATCAACGCCGACAACGCTGCCACCGGCGGCGTGGTGGAACAACGCAAGATCGTGGAGTTGCCGCTGAATGGCCGCAACTATCTGCAACTCGCCACACTGGAGGCCAACGTGCTGCCACCAGCTCAGGGTTCCTCGAACGCTTCGCGCGGCGGCCTGAACATTGCTGGCGGCTCAGAGGTTTCGAATCTGTTTATCAAGGACGGGATCAACAACAACTCGGCCTCTTCTGGTTCCACACACACTCCGATTCTTGATTCGGTGCGTGAGTTCAAAGTTCTCACGGGTACCTATTCCGCCGAATTCGGCCGCCAGAGCGGCGCTCAGATCATGGTGACCAGCAAGTCGGGCACGAATGAACTGCATGGTGCTCTCTGGGAGTTTCATCGCAACTCCGCGTTCGATGCGCGCAACTTCTTCGCACCCAGTAAGCCCTCGTTCCGGCGTAACCAGTTTGGTGGTTTGCTCTCTGGGCCGTTATGGAAGGACAAGACCTTCTTCATGATGGGGTACGAGGGTAATCGCCGCGGTCAGCAGGATGCCACTCTGCGTGCGATTCCGCCGACAGCTTTCCGCGCGGGCGATTTTAGTTCGCTCACCACCCCGATTCGCAATCCAAGAGCTGGCAATGCGCCGTTCCCCGGCAACATCATTCCGTCCAGCATGTTCAGCCCACAGGGCGCTGGGTTGTTAGCGCTCTATCCACAGCCGACAGGCACTGCCGTTACCAACTTCAACTCCGCTGCTGCGAGCAGCTTCACTAGCGAGCAATTTATCGTGCGTGGCGACCACCGCTTTTCTGATCGCGATAGCTTTTACCTGGTTTATGAGTGGCAGGATAGTGGCACGCTGAATCCATTTGCCGGCGTCGGTCTGCCGGGATATGGCACGCAGTCGAGCTCAGGCACGCAACACGCTGTGGCGAGTTGGCTGCATGTATTCTCACCGTCGCTGGTGGCAGAAGGACGCGCGGGCTTCTCGAGGCTCAAGATCCTGAATGTTCACCAGGATTTTGAAGTCGATGTCGTAAAGCGCCTCGGGATTCAAGGGCTTACCGACGTTGGCGTCACTCCGCTCAACAATGGCGCGCCGGCCCTGACCGTCGCGGGCTACGCTGGCTTGGGTGGTGGGGCGAACCAACCCCAAGGCCGCGGCGAAAACACGCACCAGTATGTTGGCGCGATGACCTGGATCCACGGCTCGCACTCGACCAAATGGGGCGGTGACTATTTCACCTTCCCTTACAACTCCTTCCTGACGAGCAATGGTCGCGGGAGCTTTCAGTTTGATGGCCGGTTTACAGGTAACTCCGTGGCCGACTTGTTGCTCGGCATTCCCTTCCGCGGGGATCGGACGTTGGGCGAGCCTTTCCACAATTCGGTGGTGAATTCGACCGGCTTCTACTTCCAGGACGATTGGAAGGTGACGTCAAAACTCACCATCAACCTCGGCGTTCGCTACGATCTTTTTCCTGCCATCTACGAACGGGTGAATAAGATCGCGAGTTGGGATCCGCGCACGAACACGATCCGTGTCGCGGGCGGACGAGAGGCATTCATTGGTACCAATGGCCGCCTGCAATTGCGCGAACGGCCTGATGTGGGCCGAAACGTTTACAAAACGGACTACAACAACTTCTCGCCGCGTATCGGCTTTGCGTGGCGACCCTTCGGAAATGGCGCAACGGTGATCCGTGCTGGCTTTGGCTCGTTCTACAACATGCAATCCGCAGGCAACGGCATCACGCCACTGTCGCGGAACTCACCGTTCCGCGAGTCGCAAATTGCAGGGCCGTTCTCCTTGCCGGTGGTTCCAGATTTGGCCAACATGTTTACGGCTACCAGCAGCACGCCTACGGCGCCTGGCATTCAGGAAGATATCCGGACTGGTTACATCAACCAATGGAGCTTCGGTGTGCAGCGGGAGCTGGCGCGGAATCTCGTAATTGACGTTTCGTACCTTGGCTCGCAGGGACACAAGCTGCCCACGGCATGGAACCTCAATCAAGCGCTGCCTGGCCCTGGTCCGGTGAACAGCCGCCGTCCTTATCCGGGATGGGGTGGCATTTCCGGCGGCTTTGGCTCGTCGATTGGCAACTCCGCTTTCAATTCGATGACCGTTCGTTTGGAGCGCCGCTTCGCCTCAGGCCTGAGCTTCCTGTCCAGCTATTCGTTCTCGAAGATCATCGATCAGACGAGTGGTGTTGCCACCAATAGCGCTGCCAGCCCAGTGTTAGCGCAAGACGCGCGCAACCTGCGTGCCGAACGATCTGTGGCTGACTATGACACGCCGCACCGTTGGGTGCTCTCTTCGGTCTATTCGCTTCCCTTCGGTAAAGGCCAACGCTTTGCGGCAGGCAATCGCTTTGTGGATGCTCTTGCCGGTGGCTGGCAGATGACGGCCATCTATACGCTGCAAAGTGGCCGCCCCTTTACGGTTGTCTCTGGGCGTGACGAAAGCAACACCGATGGCGGTGCCGATCGCCCCAACGTGATTGGCGATTGGCGTGTAGACAATCCCACGCCAGAACGCTGGTTCAACCCCTGTTCGCTTACGGCAGCGGGCGTGCGCCGCAACTGCCTCGCGAATGACACGCCTGCCTGGCAGGTCAATGGCATTGGGACTTTCGGCAACGCTGGCCGCAATATTCTGCGTGGCCAACACGCTGCCAACCTGGACCTCGGCATTTACCGCAACATCAAGATCTACGAACGCTTGAATGCGCAAATACGGGCCGAAATGTACAACATTGCGAACCGTGCCCAGTTCCTGCTGCCGATCGGCAACTCCGCTAACGTAGCCTTCGGCCGCGTCACGTCGGCTGCCCAGGCCGACTTCGGAGCACAGAGGCAAATCCAGTTTGCGCTGAAGCTGACTTTTTAACGAAATGAAACGCCAAACCATTCTGCTCGACCGCGCTTCGCTGGACCCCTTGCTCGACTTGGGTGATTGCATCCAGGCCGTGGAGGAAGCCTTCCGCGCACACGGCGAAGGTCGTGTCGATCCTCCCGGCTTGCTGCATGCCGAAGCGCCGCGCGGTGAGTTTCATGTCAAAGCGGGCGTGATGGATTTGGGGCAGCCGTACTTCGCCATCAAAATCAATGGCGGCTTCTTTCGGAATCGCGCGGATTTTGGCATGCCGAATATCCAAGGGTTGGTGCTGCTCTGCGATGCCACCCACGGCTATCCGCTGGCTCTGATGGATTCAAAGGCGATCACCGTCAAGCGCACTGGTGCGGCGACCGCCGTGGCTGCAAAGTATCTGGCCCGACCGGACTCACGCGTGGCCACAATCTGTGGCTGCGGCACCCAAGGCGCGATCCAACTGGAAGCGCTGTTGAAGCTGTTTCCACTTGAGAAGGTCTATGCTCACTCTCGCAGCGCTGAATCCATGGAGCGCTTCGCGAGCGACTGCCAGCAGCGTTTTGGGGTGGCTGCTGCGGCCGCCCCTTCGCTTGCAGCGGCGCTCGCTGAAAGTGATATCTGCGTTACGTGCACGCCAGCCAAGAGCGCTTTCGTCCAGCACGAATGGGTGCGCCCTGGCACCTTTGTGGCGGCGGTTGGGGCTGACAGCCCTGATAAGCAGGAGCTGGATCCTCGACTGCTGGCTGGAAACCTCGTTGTGGCCGATGTGCTCGAACAGTGTGTGCACGTAGGCGAGATCCATCACGGGATTGCTGCTGGCCTTTTGACCGCTGCCAATGTTCACGGAGAACTGGGTGAGCTGATTGCCGGCAAGAAGCCCGGCCGGACCCATGCTCAGGAAATCACGATCTTTGATTCGACGGGAACAGCGCTGCAGGATCTGGCTGCGGCGATGCTGGTGTACCGCAAGGTGAGTGATGTGCCGGGTGTTCCGGCCTTTGACTTTTTCGCGTTGTATAGCGGAAAACAAGGGTTGGCTAGCACTTACTGGATCGGCCTGCGCGCGGCCGTGTTGTCGTTCAAGAAGCGATCAAACCAGTAGATCTGCCACTCGAGGCTCTCCACCAATTGACGCGGTACGCCTGTTCGAGTTAGGTCATGATCGGCGCCTGGAAAGATCACGAACTCAGACGTGACGCCGTAGCGTTGCAGCGCGCGGAACCACTGCTCGCCCTGCTCGAGCGGGACTCGCTGGTCATTGTCGGAGTGCAGCACCAAGGTTGGTGTTTTCACGCTCGCCGCGAGCCGGATCGCGGAGTACTTCCAGTAGAGATCAAAGTTCTGATAGAGGTCGCCGCCGAAGTCTTTGGCATGGCTGTAGGCTGCGTCGCGTGTACCTTCGATGCTGACGAAATTTGAGATGCTGCGCAGCGTGACGGCCGCTTTGAAGCGCTGCGTCTGCGTCACGATCCAGTTCGTCATGAAGCCGCCGTAACTGCCACCGGTTACACCGAGGCGGCTCTGATCAATCCAGGGATGCTTGGCCAGCGCGGCATCCACACCACTCATCAAGTCCGTATAGGCCTTGCCGCCCCACTCGAGCTCCACCATGCGCTCGAACTTCTCGCCGTAGCCGGATGAGCCTCGCGGATTCGCATAGAAGACGGCCCAGCCTTTGGTGGCGTATGTGTGAAACTCGTGATTCCATCCGACGTTGTACATCGATGCGGGTCCGCCGTGGATTGAGAGGATCATTGGGTACTTCACGCCCGGCTTCCAGCCCACAGGCTTCAGGAAAAAGCCATCGAGTTCGAGGCCGTCAGAGGCGCGATAGCGTATGCGCTCGAGCTCAGGAACTTCGAGTTCGCGCCAGAGCTTCTCGTTGACGTTGGTCAAGCGGCGTTCCCCGCCGCCGTCGAGCCGGGAGACATAGAGATCTTCGAGTGTTGTTGTGCTGTTGGCCGTGTACACCATGCGGCCAGATGCCTCATGGCGTTCTGCGCCGCGTACGGTGCGCAAGCCGGATGTCATGGGTACTGCGGGCGAGCCCGGAGCCCAGCTATAGAAGTGCGATTCGCCGCCCTTCTCTGCGGTAAAGAACAAGCGCTTGCCGTCGCTGCTCCAGGTCAGATCCGTGGGAGCCAAATCTGGCGCACCGGGGAGTTGGATCTTGGTCATCACCCCATCGGCCGCGCCCGCAAATACGAGTTGCTTGCCATCAGGCGTCCAACGCGGAGTTTGTGCATTCGAGAGCTTTTCTGCAATCAGCTTCGGCTCGCCACCGGCGGCCGCTACCGTGTAGACCGCGGCTGCGGAGCAGCACTGGCGATCGGTATGTTCTGCCGTGAATGCGATCTGCCTGCCGTCTGGCGACCAAGTTGGTTCACGGTCGTTCCGATAATCGCCACTGGTTATTTGCCGGGCTTCGGATGCTGTGTCGTCGGTCATCGTCAACACCCAAAGATGTGTACGCAGGCGATCGAAGTAGCCGCGGCCGTTGAATTTGAAGCTGCTGTGCAGATAGTGGCGCGTATTGCTTTCAGGCGCCTTTGGTCCGGAGCGGCTTACCAGCGCGAGGCGCGTTCCATCCGGCGACCAGGAGAAGGCCGTCACACCCTCGGGTAACGATGTCAATTTGCGTGGTTCACCTCCGTTCATGGGCGCGAGGTAGATCTGCCGGTTTGCCAGAAACGCTAACGCACTGCCATCCGGCCGCCAGCGAGGATGAGTGGAGGATGTTGCCGCTGCAAACCGCCGCGGTGGGCGTGTCTGTTCGAGGTCGGCAAGCCAGATGGCTGACTCGCGCCCTGTGTGCTTTTCGCTAACGCTCGTCTGTACGAATGCCACCTGCTTACCATCTGGCGAGATGTGCGGATCTGATACCGAGACAAACCGGTAGTAATCTTCGGGCGTTACGCCGCGCTTGGCCTGCGCATGCAGGGTCGCAGCGCAGAGCAGAATCAAAGCCAGATTGCTATTTCGCATGGGGTTTCTCGTCATAACCAAGGATCAGGAGTAGGGCCTGTTGTAAACCGCGGTAAGCGCCTTCTGGCTCAAACCATTCGGCCATAGAGTGAATGCCGCCGGCCTTACCGCCACCGCCGATCGTCATCGCCGGTAAGCCCGCAGCCATGGCAGCATTCGAATCTGTGCTCGCGGCTTCGAGCACAATTGGCTTCATGCCCAGTGCTTGAGCTGCTGCTCGCGCAGCCGCCAGCATGGGCTCATTTGCTGAGCGCGGAAATGCCTGGCGAAGTGCCAACCGTTTGGGCTCTGCCGTCAGGGGAGCCCCGCGGCGCACGTGTAGTTTGTTTTCTTCCTCAACGCACTGCTTCACTGTTGCCATCAAGCTCGCTTCCATCCGCTCCAGTTCTGACTCTTCGCTGGAGCGCATGTCGATTTCGAACCAGGCTTCTTCCGGAATCGCATTGATCGCGGTGCCGCCACCGATCTTTCCGATGCTGAACGTCGTCCGAGGTTTCTCGGGCACGACAAGGTCGGAGATCTTTGCCATGATCCGGCCCAGGGCATGCGCTGGATTGCCGGTGCCGAAGGCATTGTAGCTGTGGCCGCCTGGTCCTTTCACTGTGACGCGAAAGCGACGGCTGCCGAGTTCGGCGTTGACGATGCGCTCGGGCTCAGCGCCATCGATCGAAATGAAGGCATCGAATAGCTGTTGGTGTGGCCCCTCGCTGACGAGGTAGCGGCTGCCGCGCAAATTCCCCAGGCCTTCTTCGCCGACGTCGCCCACAAACAAGAGCGTGTGATTGGTCTCGATCTTGCCGGCATCCAAAGCTTCAGCCAACGCTAATAGTGCCAGCAGGCCACGAGAATCATCGACGAGGCCCGGACCTAGCAGCCGATTGCCTTGCTTCTTCACTTTCACGTCGGTTGTGCGTGGAAACACCGTATCGAGATGCGCCGAGATCACAATCGTGCGCGGAGATTTGCCTGGGCGCCACCCGAGCACATTGCCGATCCCGTCGATTTCAACACGCTTTAGATTCAGCTTTCGAAACTCGCCGCGCATGAACTCGGCGCGTTCTTTTTCTTCCCAGCCGGGCGATGGGATCTGGGCAATTTCGATCTGTTTGGCAATATGCGCCTCATGTCGTTGTTCCAATAATTCCAAGGCGCGGCGAACACCGGGCCGCTCGGCCAATGGAGTCTGGCCAAACAGCGAAATGGACATGAGAAGAAGGGCTAAACGCATGGTGGTTCTCCGATCATAGCCAGCGCCAACCCATTTGTTCAAACGGAATATCGGGAGCTTGGTTATCGGTTGTGCCGATGCGTTTCTCGGATCGCGTCTTAGTGATCAGCAATGCCGCCGTCGGGGAATCGTAGTTGCTGCCGGTTGTGCGGTATGTACGGCCGCAGTGCCGCTACTTTTTCATCCAGGTCGACGCCGAGGCCGGGGCGGTCTGGCGGCTGTGCGAACCCGCTTTTGTAGTCTGGCCCGCCGCCGTAGAACAGGTCTTTCCAATACTGCTCGTTGCCCCGGTGCGTGATCTCCTGAATCGCGAAGTTCGGGGTTGAAAAATCTACGTGGAGCGAGGCGAGCGTGCTGACGTCGCTCTGCGGATTGTGCGGCGCGAGTTCAATCCGGTAGGCTTCGGCGATCGTCGCGATCTTCTTCATCTCGAGAATGCCGCCGCAGTGAACCACGTCGGGCTGAACGTAATCCACAAGGTGCCGCTGGCAAATCTGCGAGAAGCCATATTTGGTGAACAGGCGCTCGCCGGTCGCAAGCGGGATGCGAGTCGACTTTCGTAAATGAGCCAACTCGTCGAGGTCTTCAATCTGAGTTGCTTCTTCGACGAAGTAGGGCCGGAACTCTTCGGCGCGCTGGCAGAAATCCACCGCCATAGTGGGCGTTGTTTTGCCGTGCAGGTCGATGCAGATCTTGAAATCTTCGCCAACAGCCGCGCGCACTGCCTTCAGATTTGCGATGCCTTCGCTGACCGAGCGCAGCGGATCGATGACGTCGCCTTGTGTTGTGATGAATGCGGCCTTGCAGCCTGTCCAACCTTCTTGCTTCGCCTGCAGCCAGGCCTGCGCGTAGGCTTGTGGCGAGTTGCCGCCGGCGTGCACGTACATCTGCACGCGTTCCCGCGCCTTGCCGCCGAGCAACTTCCAGATCGGTTGCCCCAGCGCCTGGCCCAGAATGTCCCACAACGCAATTTCGACAGCGCTGATTGCTGAATTCAGAATTGGCCCGCCGCGCCAACGTGGCCAGCGGTACATGGCTTGCCAGTGCATTTCGATGTCGGCTGGATCTTTGCCCACCAGGTATCGTTTGTGTTCTTCAATCGCTACGGCCATCGTGGCTTCTTTGCTCGTGACGGATCCTTCGCCGAGGCCAGTCAGCCCCTGGTTGGTGTAGAGCTTGACGAATACATAGTTCACGCCATTGTTGCCGCCCCGGTTGACGATGAAGGTCTTCAGATCCGTGATCTTCAGGTTCAGCGGCTTTGCCTTCTCGCGGGCTTGAGCGAGTAAGCCTTCCGCTCCGCAGATCATCGCCACTCCGGCCGTGGCAGCGCCCCTGGCCTGATCGAGAAAATCCCGTCGTGTCATGGGCGTATTCTATACCCGGCCCCGGAATGCGGGAGCTACTGAATCTGCATCTTGGTCAAGGAGTCTCCGCCCGCAGCGAGAGGCTTGGGGCCGGGCTTGGCTCCGTTGAACTCAAGGATGTAGGCGACGATGTTGGCGTAGACGTCCTTGGGTAAGGAGTTGGGGTCTGACGGGGGCATCGTGGCGGATTTTTCGTAGAAGGCGTGGACGGTTTGTCCGGGCCACTTGTTCTTGAAGTAGGGCCCGGCGAGAGGTGTGCCGAAAGTGCCGTTGGTGAGGGTGCTGCCGTGGCAGACGGCGCAGTAAGATTCGTAGCCCTTCTTGCCGTCGGCGACCTGCTTGGCGGTGAAGTTGGCTGGCGGCATGGTGATGGCAGCCTTGACGGTGGGTGCAGTTGGTTCGGCCTGTGAGGTGGTTGGCGGCTGCGTCGTATCTTTGCCGTCACCTTCGCCGACGTAGGTAAATGCGAGGATGGCGCCACGATCCTGCATGCGGGTGGTGGCGCCGCCCTGCATGGATTGACCCATGCCGGAGGAGTCGGTGGCGATAAAGATGGTCTTGCCGTCGGAGCTGATGGCGGTGTCACGGTAGCGATTTTCTGATCGGAAGTAACGACTCATGGGGCCTGCGGCGCGCTTGCCATCAGGCGTGAGCGGTTGCACGTAGATCGAGCCGCGCTTGAGCGTGGGGACGAAGAGCACCTTGTCCCAACCGGGAATGCCTGCCTTGCGGCCATCAAAGTACTCGATGCTCGAAATGCCGACGGTGGGCCAGCAGACATAGTTGATGCCCTTGCAGGCGGGGTCTTCAAAGTTGAAGCCGGTGGGGACGGTGAACATCGTGGCGATGGGTTCGACGAAGGGTTCCTTGAAGTCGGTTTCGTCTTCGCGCGGGACCGAGGGATGAATCTCGAGGTCGCTGAAGCGGAGCTGAGAGCAAGGAGTTTTGGCCTCGGCCCAGCGGGCGAATTGGTAGGCCTTGTTGTCACGGAGGCCCGCAACGTGCGGCCAGCCGTAGTTGGAGCCCTTGGTGAGGATGTCGATTTCGTCGTCAGTCTTAGGGCCGTGCTCGGCGGCGTAGAGAGTGCCGTCGGGGCCGAAGGCGATGCCCTGGGTGTTGCGGTGGCCGTAGGTGTAGACGTGGCTCACGACGCCCTTGAGCTTGGGGTTGTCGGATGGGATGCTGCCGTCAAGCGCGATGCGGAGAGACTTGCCCTCATAAGCGGCATAGTCTTTGGCTGCGATTTCTTTGGCGGTGGGCAGGCGCTGGGCGAGAACGGGGTGGCAGAAGTTGCCGAGCTGGTTGTTGCCCTGATCGCCAATCGTGAAATAGAGCATGTTGTCGGGGCCGAGCTTGAGGCGCATGGCGTTGTGGTCGTTGCCTGCAGGGAGGCCGCTGATGAGTGTGACGGGCGAAGAAAGCTTGGTGGTGGCGGGGTCGTAGGTGAGCTTGACAATCTTGCCGTAGAGGAAGCGGAAGGGGCTGGCTGGATCGCTGACGCGAAGGTCGGGGGGCATCTTCTTGTCGATATAGGTGTAGGCGACGTAAACGATGTTGGCGGGTCCGAGGGCCATGCCAAGGAGGCCGTCCTGGCCGCCGGGGGCGGCGACTTCGTCAATCCTGATGGCGACCTGGCGTTCGCCGGTGGTGGGGTTGACGCGGGTGACGCGCTTGCCGGTGCGCTCGGTGGCCCAAATCCAGTTGTCTGGCCCCCAGGTGATTTCCCAGGGGTTGGCCAGGCCGGAGACGACAATTCGACGATCGAAACGTTTGGTGGGTTTGAGGACGGAGTCCGGGCTGTCCTGGGCAATCAAAAGGGAGAAGAGAAAGAGGGGGACTATCGAAAGGAACTTGCGCATCAAAACGTCTCTAATAAAGAAGATATCGTAAGACGGTTGAGATGGAAGGCGGGATGCCATGCTTGTCCCCGTCTCTCTGGCTCGATACACTCGCAACTGCATGATGACCCGCCGCGCCGTTTTTGCCTTGGCGGCAGCGCCTTCAACCAGCCGACTGCCCCGTGAACTGGAATGGACACCGGGTCCCGTCAACCGGTTACGTTGGCGGCTGGGGGATTCCACCCTCGCTATCTATTCCGGCCCCGCCGACGTGCTGTTGCTGCCCGAAGCTCGACGTCATGCGATCGGCAATACAGAGGCTCGACAGATTCTCGTCCCTGCCTCTGCGCTCGATCGCTTTCGCCGCACTGCCGCGCTGTGGAACGACTTCGCCACGCAGGGCCGGCTGCACGATTACGACAACCAAACCACCCGCTGGCCCGTTGCCGAAATTCCTGCCGCTCAACCCGTTGCTGCTGGGCAAGCCCTGCGCTTCGCTGGCCAGCCCATCGACGTCCTCGCCACGCCGGGCTATACCCGCGAAGGTTTGAGCTTCGGCTTTACGGCGGGCGGTCAGCGTTTTCTCGCCACCGGCAATCTTGTTCATGCCGGCGGCAAGATCCTCGATCTCTACAGCCTCCAGGACTCGATCCCTGAACCGAAAGTCCGTGGCTATCATGGCTTCGCTTCCCGCATCGCAGCCCTCCGCCGAAGCGTCGCCGCTGTTCGCCAGTGGCGCCCCGATCTCATCGCCCCAGCCTCCGGGCCCCTCATCACAAATCCTGCCGCTGCACTCGACCAGTTGGAGGAGACACTGCTCCGCTGCTATGCCAACTATCTCTCCACCGACGCCTACCGCTGGTATGTCCCCGCTGAAAACACCGCTGCCCGCGCCAAGCGTATCCTCGGCACACGCTCCTACGACCCTATGCCCTTTGGCGAAACGCGGGAGCAGTTGCCCCCCTGGCTTCAAGCCACCGCCAATTCCCGCTTCATCACCGCCCCCAATGGCCACGCCCTCCTGATCGATTGCGGCAGCAAGCCGGTGCCGCCGCAGCTCCGCCAATGGCGTGACGCTGGTCTGTTTACAAAACTCGACGCCATCTATATCACCCACTATCACGACGACCATACCGATTACGCCGCTGCAACAGCCGCCGAGTTTGGTGCTGCTGTCTGGTCTTGCCCCGGACAGGCCGACATCCTGCGTGAGCCTGCCCGCTTCCGCTTGCCTTGCCTCACCCCCAACCCAATCCCCAATCTCGATGTTTGGCGGCATGCCGAGTCCCGAGATTGGCATGGCTTCCGATTGACTTCCTTCGATTTTCCAGGTCAGACACTCTTGCACGGTGCCCTCCTGGTGGAGCCCCCAAATGGTGAGCCGGTGCTCTTCGTTGGTGACAGCTTCACCCCTTCCGGGATGGACGACTACTGCCTGCTCAATCGCAACCTCGTCGGCCCTGGGGTTGGCCTACATCTCTGCCTCGCCCTGATCGAGCGCCTCGGCCGTCCCTGGCTCGTCAACCAGCACGTCGCGCCGCTGTTCCGTTTCACCGCCGAACAAGTCCGCTTCCAACAAAAGCAATTGGAAGCACGCGCCGCCTTGCTCTCCACCCTCACTCCACTGCCCGGTGCCAACTTCGCCGTCGATGAGCAATGGCTTCGTCTCGATCCTTATCTTCAGACTGTTGCCCCTGGTGCCAAAACCACTCTGAAGGCGATCCTTACCAACCACGCCACTACGCCCCTTGAGTTCTCTTTACAACTGCACACCCCATTCAGTTGGTCATGCCAGAGTCCCCGACGTCGCATCCGTGTCGCGCCCGGCCAGACCGCTACCCTTGCCTTCCCTGTCAGTGTTACAACCGCTGGAGTACCCACCCTCAGCGTCTCGGCTGCGGGCTGGAGCCTTCACGCGTGGTCGGAAGCTATCGTCCGCCTAGCCTGATTCGGAGATCAGATCGATGTGTGGGAGGAAAGAGGGGGTGGAGGCGCGGACCGGAATCGAACCGGTGAATAAAGGTTTTGCAGACCTCTGCCTTACCGCTTGGCTACCGCGCCTTGTTCTTTCAGAGTAGCGTCTGGGCGGGGGGCGCGTCAAACCGTTCGTCGATGGCGTCGGCGATGCGGGCGGCGACGTGCTCTGCTCGATGGAACTGGTTGGTGTGTATGGCGGCGTGTCGTCCAATGGAGAGGCGGGCTTCCTGGTTGATCGCCAGCCACGCCATGAAGTGCTCCAGCCCGGCGCGCTCCGAGAGGCCGGGATCGATGCGGATGGCGGCGGCCTCGGGGATGTTCTCGGTTTCGAGACTGCGCGTGAGAATGACTGGGCGGCCGATACCCATCAGGCGTGTGGCGATGCCGCTTGATTCGCCAGCAAGGGGCCAGCGCAGATTGATGGCCACGTCGATGGCGTGAGCTTGCATCCACCACTCGTCTTCAGGCAAATAGCCGCGGTGGATGATGTTCGCCGACTTTAGGCGAGAGTTGAGAGCGCGTCCCAGATCTGGACCGACGAAGCTGCCCTGAATGAGGAGATGGATCTTGAGCCCCTGGGCCAGGAGGGATTCAAAAGCAGAAAGAACGGTGTCGAGGCGCTTTGATTCGCGAAGGTGGCCGAGGACGGCGAACAGACATTCCGTACGTGGAACCTTGAGGACTTGTTCGCGGTAGGTGTCGATTTCGAGATAGAAGTGATCGCACGGGGGCTCAAACAGGTGGGGGATTTCAAGGATCTCCGCCTGCGGGGCATGTGCGCGTACGGCTGCCGCGGCGGCAGGGTTGTGCACGAGGATGAGTCTGGCCGATTCGCAGACGCGGCGGAGCAGAGGCCGCTCGAAGTAGCGAAGATCAGCCGCGCTGTTGCTGCGGCTTTCCCAATAGCGCTCCGCGGTTTGGCGATGCCACTCGCCGTAGTTGAAGACGAATTCTTCGACGTATTGCTCGCGGCTGAGGTGGCCGAGCAGCAGATGGTGAAGGCAGGCGTCATGAAGCAGCACGATGCCAGGCGTGGCGAGGGCGCGCTGATAAATGTCCCAATGGAGATTGTTGTTACCGATCTGATAGAGGTTGGCAGGGGCCTGGGAGACGATTTCGAAATGAGGCTGTAGATGCTTGAGCAGGGTGGCGGCGTATTGAGCGACGCCGGTGGGCGCGAGAGGCAGCGGCGCGTGGTAGGCCAGCTTCATTGCGGTTTCTGACGTTTGCCGAACAGGGCGGTGCCGACGCGGACAATTGTCGAGCCTTCTTCGATTGCGGCTTCGAGGTCGTTGGACATGCCCATCGAAAGTTGGGGTAGGTTGAAGCGGTTGGCAAGGGCGCGAAGCTGCTGGAAGTATGGCCGTGCGGTCTCGGGGTTTTCGTCCCAAGGGGGCATGGTCATAAGGCCGTCGAGCTTGAGGCGGGGGCAAGCGGCGATTGCGTCGATCAGCGGGGGGAGATCCTCTGGGGCGCAGCCGTGCTTGGCTTCCTCATGAGAGAGCTTCACTTCGATCATGACGTTCTTTTGCGTGATGGCGGCTTCATCGAGGCGGCGTGCGAGCTTGGGGGAGTCGATGGTGTGGATGTGGGAGAAAAGCTCAGCCGCCTTGCGGGCCTTATTCGATTGGAGATGGCCGATCAGGTGGAAGCGGGAGTCTGGAAGGTGGCTGACCAGCGGGTGTTTGCCTTCGAACTCCTGGACGTAGTTTTCCCCAAAGTCGCGGAGGCCAAGCGCGTGCGCCTCAAGGATGATGTCGGCGGGGAACACTTTGGTGACGGCCAGAAGCAGCACTTCTTCGCGTTTGCGGCCGGCGCGCTGGCAGGCGAGGACGAGGCGATTTTCAACTTCGGCGAGATGATCGACTAACACTCCTTTGAGTTTGGCATGAGGCTTGCATTGGTAGGAGCGAATGGGACCGGAACGGATTGCTTCAACGATTGAAGATTTTGTCGCGGGATGTGCGTGCCCGGCTCTGCTCGAGCGCGGAGAACAGCCGATGGTGCTGGCGCGGGACCGTTTCAAGGTAGACGTGACGCCGAAGGGCGCATGGCTTGAGGCCTGGGACGATGCGCGTGTCTGGTCCCGGCGGATTCTCAATGTGGGAGAGCCGTCGCGGAAGAAATTGGAACTGGAGGCGTTCCGATTTGGGAAGGCAAGTCTGACGGTGTCATTGGTGGACGTGGCGGATGCCCGCAGCGGGCCGGCGATTGAGAAGACGCGGCGGTCGGCCTTTACCGAGCAGTTCCGGTTGTTTTTGAACCGTCATTTCGGGGCGTGGCGGTGGGAGGCATTCCGGAGCGAGGCGAAGCTCGAGAATTCGATGTCGCCGATCTTTCCGACGGCGCTTTTGACGCGGGGCCAGCAGGCAGTGGCGGCTGTGGCCGCGCCGGATCGGGATACGGGGTTTCATGCCCTGACGTTTGCGCTGGTGTGGCTCGATTGGGTGTTGCGCAACCATGGGCGGATTGCCGCGCAGAAGTTGTTGTTGTACCTGCCGGAAGGGCACGAGCGGAGCGTGGTTTTGCTGGCGCGGCATCTGGACCCGGCGCAGGTGGAGGTGGAGATCTGGCTGTACACGGCGGACGGAGCGGAATACCAACTGGATCCGGCCGATCGCGGGAATGTGGATTCGATGTTGGCGCCACGCTATTCGCGGCTGGCGGGGCCGGAGTGGTGGGTGAAAGCAATTTCAGTTTATCCAGAGCTGGATTGGAATGAGGAACCCGATGGGAGCGTGAGCTATCGGGTTCGTGGCCTTGCGGTGGCGCGATTGAAGGCGCCGACTGGGAATGACCGGCCAAGCCCGGAGTTTGGCCTGAAGCGCAAGCGGAAGGCGAGAGAAGAGGATGTTGGGGCGGTCAAGGCACTGATCGAACAGGTGATTGCCGCCCGGGATGCGAAAGCAGCGAGCCGCATCGACGCCTTGTACCTGGCTGAGCCGGAGAGGTGGCTCGAATCGCAGGTGAGGCGGAATATTCAGGAGATCGATGCGCATGTGCAGCCGGACTGCCTGTACGGCCAGGCATTGGGCAGTTTGCATGGGGAGCGGAGTGCGATCGATCTGCTAGGGATTGACCGTGAGGGTCGCCTGAATTTGTTTGAGCTGAAGGCGAGCGAGGATATACACTTGCCGCTGCAGGCATTCGACTATTGGCTGCGCGTGAGCCACCATTTGGCGCATGGGGATTTCGAGGGAAGCGGCTACTTTCCGGGTCGTTTGATCGCAAGAAACAAACCTAAGGTGTTTTTAGTCTCACCTTCGTTGCACTTTCATCCGATGGTTGGGGCAGTGCAGCAATTCCTGCCGCCAGCCTGCGAGATGATCCGGATTGGATTGAATGGCGACTGGAGGGAACGCAATGATGTTGTGCTGCGTATGTAGAATTAGGGAAGAGTCATGAGTTTTTTTCCTCAGTTGCGCAAGGCAGTCGCCTCGCTGAACCCGAACGAGGTTCGCGAGATGGCCGAACAGCGTGTATCGATTCGACTGGTTGCGGCGCAGGCCGCCTCCTATACCGACATGGCCAGCTGGTTACTGCCGGAGGGTTTGAGTCCCTCCAAGCGCGCCGAAGCTTCGCGGATGATCTATCTGGAGGGGGAAGACCAGAAGCCTGACCACTTTGACCTCGAAATCTATGCTGAGGATGCGATTGCGCCCGTTGGTGCTTTCATCTACCGGCGTGAGGATCCTCGACGTGTGGTGCGCGAGATTCTCGAAAAGAAAGAAGAGCTCGGGTTGCCGTTGGCGCGATTGTTCCCGCCGTTCCGTGAAGAAGTTTGCAGCAGACTGATTCATAAGATTGCCCTGGAGAACGCGACCTTCTCGCTGGCAACCGCATTGCCGAATATCGCCCCGATGCTGGGGCTGGGCTGGGCCGTCGGAGAGTTTGCCTCTGACTCGGTGATTCTGACAATGAACCAGATGCGACTGGCGTTTTATCTGGGTGCCGCCAATGACCGCCCTGTGGGATATGGCGATCAGCGGACCGAAGTGGGCTCAATCATCGCGGGTGCCTTTGGCTGGCGCGCGGTGGCGCGTGAACTGGTGGGCAAGATTCCATTGGGTGGTGGGTTGATCCCGAAGGCGGCGATTGCCTATGCGGGTACCTATGTAGTTGGACGGAGTCTTGAGCGGTACTACCGCTTCGGGTACAAGTACACGCGGGCAGAGCGTCGCGCGGCGTATGAGGCAGCCTTTGAAAAAGGCAAGGAAATCGCGAGCGGTTTGCTCGATCGCATCAAGGCCCGCAAGACAGCCTAGTAACCTGTAAAGATGTCGAAACTAGTGGCGCTCGTCACAGGCGCAAGCCGGGGTATTGGGCGGGGCATCGCACAGAAACTATCCAAAACACATCAAGTAATTGCGACTTATCGCGGCACCGGGAGGCAGCCGAGAGTTTGCGTGCCGAGACGGGGGCTGAGATCGTGCAGAGCGACATCGGATCGGCGGCGGACCGTGCGGCTGTAGTCCAGTTTGCGCTGGATCGCTTCGGAAAAATCGATTTACTCGTCAACAATGCTGGGATTGCGCCGCGGGAGCGCAAGGATGTGCTGGAAGCGGGTGAGGAGAGCTTTGACGAGCTGGTGAATACCAATCTCAAAGGGCCGCACTTTTTGACCCAATTGGTGGCACGGCAAATGGTGGCGCAGGGTGGGGGCCGGATTGCCTTCGTGTCGTCGATCAGCGCCTTTACCAGCAGCCTGAACCGCGCGGACTATTGCATCTCGAAGGCGGGGCTGTCGATGTCGGCTCAGACCTACGCAGCCCGGCTTGCGCCGGAGGGTGTGCTGGTGTTTGAGATTCAACCAGGAATAATTCGTACGGATATGATCGCGAAGGTCGAGGCCGTGTACGACGAGAAAATTGCTGGCGGCCTGCTGCCGCAGCGCCGCATGGGGGAAGCGGCCGATATTGCGAAAGTGGTGCGTGCCATCTCCGACGGGTTGCTCGATTACTGCGCGGGGCAGGTAATTCACGCCGATGGCGGTTTCCACATGCGTACCCTGTAGCTTCGTGTGATACCTTGGGGGATTCTTATGACCCAGGAATCGTCGCAAAAGAGCTTCTACGGCTGGTGGATTGTCGCCTTCGCTTTCTTGACCTTCGGTATCTCCACCGGGATCCCGTATTACGGGATGCCGTTTTTCTATGACTACTACGAAAAGACCTTCGGCTGGTCGCGTAAGGACATCACTCTGGGCTTTCCGTTGGCCGCCACGCTAACGCTGTGGGTCGGCCCGATGATCATGCACCGATTCAGCCCGCGCAAGCTGCTGACCATTGGCACGGGGTTGACGGCGCTCGCGTTTGTAGGCTTCGGCAACATGAACGGTTCGCTGCCGGTTTACTACGTCATCTGGATGCTGTATGTGCTCGGGTATATCCTTTCGGGTCCGATTGTCCACCAGGTGATCGTCAGCCAGTGGTTCAAGAAGAATCGCGGCAAGGCAATGGCGATTGTCTACACCGGTGTGGGTTTGATCGCGGGCATTTCACAGAAGGCCATCGCAAAGCCGCTGACCGAGGGTTATGGATTTCAGACCGCGCTGGTCATGATCGGCGGCATCATGCTGCTGGCCTGGCCGATTGCGCTGATCCTGATGCGCGATAAGCCGTCAGAAAAGGGGCAGTTCCCCGATGGCGCGGCCACGGCATTTGAGGAAGTGAAGGCCGAGCCGAAGAGTGTTTCGTTTCTGGTTTCGCAACGTTCCTTCTGGTTGCTGCTGATTGGCAGCGCCTGCTCGATCGGCTCGATTGGCTCGATCAACCAGCACATGAAGTTTGTCTTCAAGGAGCAGGGGTTCACCGATCAGGGCGTATTGAATGCGCTGAGTGCCGATGCAACGCAGATCATTCTGTGGAGTTCGATTGCTGGCCGTTTGGTGATGGGTTATCTGGCGGACAAGTTCTCGAAGAAGGCGATTATGATGGTGACCTACTTCATGGTGGCCGGTACGATTCCGCTGTTGCTGCTGGTGAAGCCGGGGCAAGACATGAACTTGTACTTGTTCGCTGTCTTGTTCGGGTTTGGCATGGGTGCGGATTACATGTTGATTCCGCTGATGGCCGCTGAGCAGTTTGGTTTGAATACACTGGCTCGGGCCATGGCGATCATTCTGCCAACCGATACAATTGGACAGACGTGGTTCCCATACGGAGTCGCATGGTTGCGTGAGAACTACGGCAATTATGGAGTCGCCTTGAACGTGGTGTTTGTGATGGCGGCAGTGGGGGCGATCGCCGTGGCGTTGTTGCCCGGTTCGAAAAAAGAAAATGAAGTACTTCCAATACAAGACGCTCAGCGAGCTGGAAGCTGAAGCAGCACAGCTCGGTTGCCGGAATATCCGATTTGTTGGGGAGCCGGGGAAAATCTCCGAGATTCTTGGCCGCAAAGTGGCCGTCGGAGGCCGCACCGTTGGCAATAGCATGTGCATCCATCCCATGGAAGGATGCGACGGTGAACTCGATGGCACGCCCGGGGAACTGACGTGGCGGCGCTATGTCCGCTTTGCCGAAGGTGGCGCGAAGCTGCTTTGGTTCGAGGCGACGGCGATCCGCGAAGATGGGCGAGCCAACACGCGACAGCTCTGGATTACTCCGCAGAATGTCGGTGCTTACCGTAAGCTGCACAGTGAGATCGAGTCGCGTCATCAGGCTGTTTATGGGGCGACAGACGACTTGCTGGTGCCGATGCAGTTGACGCATTCCGGGCGCTACGCCGTGCCGCGCAAGACGATCGCCTATCACAACCCGCTGATCGATCAGAAGTCGAATACGCCGGCGGATTATCCGGTAATTAGCGACGATGAGCTGGAGCGGCTGGAAGATCAATATGTCGAGGGGGCCGCGCTGGCCAAAGAAGCGGGTTTCACGGCGCTCGATCTCAAGGTGACGCATGGCTATCTGTTGAGTGAGTTGATGGGTGCCAAGCTGCGCGAGGGGCGCTATGGCGGGTCGATCAAGAACCGCACGCGATTTGCTGTAAATGTTCTGGGCAAGCTGAAGGCAAAGTTTGGAAACTACTTTACGCTCACGATGCGACTGGGCTGTTTCGATAGCGTGCCTTATGTGAAGGATGCGTCCAGGGAGAACATCGGCGTGCCTTTGCCGTATGAGCTGCCTTATCCGCATGGCTTTGGCGTGGATGCCAATGATCCCCTTCGTGAAGACCTCGCTGATGTGAAGGCAGCGATCCGCATTTATCAGGAAGCCGGAATCGACCTGCTGAATGTGTCGATCGGTTGCCCGTATTACAACCCGCACGTAGGACGGCCCTTTGAAAAGCCAGATGAAGGCAACTACGAAATGCCCGAGCATCCGCTGTTGGGCGTGGAGCGCCACTTCCGCATCGCCGGAGAGCTACAACGCGAGTTTCCTGGTTTGCCGATGGTAGGCACGGGCTATAGCTGGCTGCAGATTTACGCGCCGCATGCCGCAGCTGCGAATGTAGAAAGCGGCGACATTCGGTTCTTCGGATATGGGCGCGGCGCGCTTGCGTATCCGCACTTCGCCAAGGACATCCTTGAGAAGGGTACGCTTGACTCGAAGCAGGTTTGCCGCACCGTGACGTTCTGCACCTGGCTGATGCGGCAAAAGCACAACGAGTATGGGCAGTTCGCCAGCGGATGCCCGCCTTACGACAAAGAAGTGTATGGGCCGCTGATTAAGGAAGCACGCGAGCTACTTCGGATTCAGGCAGCAAAGCCGTGAGCTTGATGTAGGCGGTAAGGGTAGGATCGCCGGCCGATTCGATGCGGGCCTGCCGATTCCTGTCTTTGCGGGCCCAGTCGCCAAAGTACTTCGCACTGCGGAACCAGGCGCGGGGATTGTTTTCTCGTAGGCGGCTGTGGACCAGGAAATGAATCCAGGCTTCCACTGCAGGGTCGAGAAAGCGTGTGCCTTCCAGCCGCTGCGCAAATTGGCCATACAGAATAGCTTTGGATTCTTCTGTGCTCTGGTTGGTACCTGGCTTTTGTTCGAGGCGGAACTGTGAAACTTCAGTGAGCATGCCGCGCACCGAAGTATCGTCGGCGGGCGCATTCATGAGCTTATGGGAGAGCACGAATGTGTTTGGCATGACGTCGCGCGTGATTGGGTCGACTGAAGTGACGCGAGCCTGCTCGGGAGCTAAAGGCAGAACGGCGCGATGCCGACGAGCCGCCTGATTGAATTCTTCAAAGATGCCTTCGAATTCCTCACCTCGATTTCCGGCACAACGGCGGCTGGCGAGATTGTTGACGAGGAAGCCCCGGTAGCTGCTCAGGAGCTCCCGCCCAATGTTGACAGGCAGGTTCTGCGAGAGTTTCATCAGGGAGTTGTGAAGGCCAGTGAAGCGAATGCCTTCGACGAATTCGCGATCGGAGCCCACGGCGTTGGAGAGGGCGAGATTGAGTGCCGGAACATATTGCTCAGCGTTGGATTCGAGTACGGCCTCAGCGAGACGGCCTGCCTCAACGGCGGATCGCACGTTGCGCGTGGCCATTAAGAATTCGCGCTGGCCGGCGACCAGCGCCCAACGATAGTAGTCGCGTGGATCGTCGACTTCTACGGTGGCGCAGGTGGCCTTGTTGCTACGCGGGCGATTCGGGAACGCAAGGGCAACATCGATTTCGCGGTCGAAATTGTCACGATAGGCGATCCAGGCGCGCACGGCTACAGTGGAGTCGCCGCCGGCCAGCTCGAATGCCTCCTGGGCCAAAGGAACGATCTGGCGGGGCGTTAGCTTCGCTGATGGCAGCAGCGCGACAATCACCGCGCCGGAATAGGGCGCAGGCAGTGCCCGCGCAAGAGAAAGCCGATACTCAAGCTCTTTGGGGAGCGGGTCGTTGGTCGCAGCTAGCAGGAAAAGCAAGCCAAGCGTGGGCACCATGCCGATTATGTTAGCGCTCTGTGCGGCGATTTGCTGAGCGGAAAGCACGGATCAGTAAGCGCAGCCGTGGGTCTCCCGCTTGCTCAATCTCGGCCATGAGCGGCTCTTCACTACGAGCCATCTCATAGAGCCTGAGGAATTGCTCGACAAATTCGTATTCCGTTGCGGGAGTGCCGCCGCTGCGCAGTACCTTGGCCTTGAGAGTAGAAAAGTTTTCTTCCTCAAGGGAGGGGGTCTGGCCCGAGCAGGATTCCAGGGCCTGATTGCGGGCCTCGAAGTATTGCCAGTTTTCTTCGATGGATTGCTCCGCACTTTCAGGTGCCCTCGATTGGAAGCGGCGAATCTGGGCGCGGAGATCTTTGGCTGCGGCATACTCCTGCCTGGAGGAAGTGGCGCGGCGCAGGCGATCGATCAATTCGAGGCCAGTCGGCACGGCACGCGGGTCTTGCCAGTCACTTAACAGGTCCAGCGCTTCTCCGATTTCGACGGCGGAGCGGAGGGTGGGAATGGCTGCCAGGAATGCCTCCGGACCAGCCCGCAGGGTGAGCTGCAGGTACGTTACCGCGTGGTCTACTTCGCTATGGCTGCACTTTGCCGGTGTGGTGCGGCGGCGTTGGGGGAATGGCGGGATTTGATCTTTTGGCTCCCGATGCTGGCGCACCGCGAGCCACGCCCGGGCCTGAATTGCCTCAGGCGAGCCGAGGGCTTTTAGCGCGCGTGGGTAATCTTTGAGGTCCATGTCAAGATCGGCCTCAAGCGCGGCTGCGTATGCCTCGATCGCAAGCAGCCGTGCCGCTGGGCTAGTGATGCTGTCCTGTTCGATCTGGCCAAGAAGGGCAACCGCTCTCCACAGGGGAGGGAGCTGACGTGCTTCGTCCTGTTGGGCAAAGGCGAGCAGTGCGGCGAGCCAGAAGCTCATGGCCCTAGGTTAACCCTTGGCTTTGCGGATCTCGGCGGTCAACGCGGGGAGAACTTCGAAGAGGTCCGCCACCATCGCATAATCGGCCACCTCAAAGATGGGTGCGTTCTCGTCTTTGTTGATGGCGACGATGGTCTTAGAGCCCTTCATGCCGACCAGATGCTGGATCGCACCGGAAAGGCCGACGGCGACATAAAGCTTGGGCGCAACGGTTTGGCCACTGCTGCCGACCTGTCGCTCCATCGGGAGCCAACCGCTGTCGCAGATGGGCCGCGATGCGGCGATTTCTGCTCCAAGTGCGGCGGCGAGTTCTTCGACGAGATGGAGGTTTTCCTTTTCCTTGATGCCGCGACCAACGCTCACAATCGTCTGCGCAGCGCTGAGATCAACGGCACGCTGCGCTTCGCGGAATTTCTCTTCGGGCCGCTGGCGGGGCTCAGTTGTAGGTGCCGGAAGCGCCTCAACGGCAGCTGCAGCAGCGCCATCCGCTCTGTAGGCACCAGCCTGGAGGGAGAGGAAAACAGGGTGGCCGATGGGGCGGATCTCGGCGTTGAGCTTACCTTGAAAGAGCTGTCGGGTGGCACGGATTTCGCCGGATTCCACGCGGAGGCGGATCACGTCTGAGATCAGAGCCTTGTCGAAACGCGTGGCGAGCTTCGGGGCATAGTCGCGCACCTGATAGGTGTGCGGGAACAAGATCACCTGAAATTGCTTGTCGCGAATCAGCGCGGCCAGAGCATCGGTGTAGGCGTCAGCGGTGTAGGGAATCGTGGGTTCGACACTGTGGACCGGGAGACCGAGTTGGGCACCGAGATCCTGCGCGGCGGCCAGGGTTTCCGCCGAGAGCTTATGCCCGGCTTCGAGAACTGCAAGAATGCCGCTCATAATGCGTGGGCCTCATCGCGGAGTTTGCCGACAAGTTCCGCCACCGTGGAAACAATTTGGGTTTGCTTAGTTCGTTGTGGGACGTTGACTCCAGACACTTCGTAGGAAGCAGCGTTGACAACGCCGAGATCTGCAGCCGACAGCGACTTCACTTCTTTGGTCTTGGCTTTTTTGATGCCCATCAAAGTTGCGTAGCGGAGCTTCTTGATGCCGGATTGGATGGTAAGCACTGCAGGCAGAGGCATGGCAACATGCTGGAACCAGCCATCCTCGAGCTCGCGTTTCACGCGCAGGCTTGAGCCATCAAGTTCTACCTGCATGATGATGGTCGCGTGTGGCAGGGCAAGCAGTTCGGCGACTACAACGCCCGTTTGGCCAGCACCGAGATCGTCCGATTGCAGCCCGGTGAAGACCAGGTCGGGGGATTCTGTGCGAATCGCGGCCGCCAGAAGCTTGGCGGATGCCAGCGTGTCCCAGGAGGTGATGTCGTCGACTTCAATATGAATCGCGCGATCCGCACCCTTGGCGAGAGCTTCACGAATGGTGGAGGAGGCGCGGTCCGGGCCGGCGCACAGGGCGATGACTTCGCCGCCGTGGGCTTCCTTGAGTTGTAGTGCTTCTTCGAGTGCGTAGGCGTCCGGCTCGTTGATCTCGTATTCGAGTGAGGATTCTTCGATCCACCTGGCTCCGGGCGCTGCAGCGAGCAGGGAATCGCGCACGGGGACCTGTTTGATCGCAACGAGGATCTTCATACTACTCAGCGTAACGCTTGAAGATCAGGCAGCCGTTGGTGCCGCCGAAGCCGAACGAGTTGGAAAGAGCCGTATCGATTTTCATCTTGCGGCACTGGTGCGGGATGTAATCGAGATCGCATCCTTCACTAGGGTTGTCGAGGTTCATCGTGCCTGGGGCAATCTGGTCGCGAATCGCGAGAACGGTGATGCCCGCTTCAAGCGCGCCAGTGCCGCCCAGCAAATGGCCTGTCTGAGCCTTGGTGGATGAGACAGGAATCTTGTATGCGCGATCCCCCATGGCTGCCTTGAAAGCCCGAGTTTCGATGATGTCTCCGGCTGGCGTGGAAGTAGCGTGCGCGTTGATGTAATCGATGCTCTCCGGACCAATTCCAGCATCCTTCATCGCATTCAACATCACCCGTCGCGCTCCGTCGCCATCTTCGCTGGGCGAAGCCATATGAAAGGCATCGCCAGACATGCCGTAGCCAATCATCTCGGCGATGATATTGGCACCGCGGGCCTTGGCGTGCTCGAGTTCTTCGAGGATCAAAATGCCAGCGCCTTCGCCAACCACGAATCCATCGCGGTCCTTGTCCCAGGGCCGTGAGGAACGTTTGGGGTCGTCATTGCGTGTCGATAGGGCTCGCATTGAAGCAAAGCCGGCAACGCTCAAAGGTGTACAAGCCGCCTCGGATCCGCCAGCGATCATCGCATCGGCGTATCCGTGCTGGATTAACCGATAGGAGTCCCCGACGCCATGAGCACCGGATGTGCAGGCCGTAGCCACTGCGGAATTGGGCCCTTTGGCCCCAGTGCGGATGGATACCTGACCGGCAGCGAGGTTCACGATCGAGGCAGGAATGAAGAAGGGGGAGACCTTGCTTGGCCCGCCCGCGAGCAGTTTTTCGTGCTCGCGCTCGATCACCTCGAAGCCTCCGATACCACTCCCGATGTAAACGCCGACTCTTTCGGCATTGTCAGGAGTGATTTTGAGGCCGCTCATGGTGAGAGCGTTATCTGTGGCGGCAACAGCAAAATGCATAAACCGCCCCATCTTCTTCACTTCTTTTTTGTCGATGAAGCTTGTTGGGTCGAAGTTCTTCACTTCGCCGGCGATTTGGGAAGTGTGCTGAGACGGGTCAAACAGCGTAATGCGGTCAATGCCGCATTCGCCCGCTTGGATAGCCGACCAGACTGATTCCGTATCGTTGCCGACGGAGCAAATCAACCCAATACCAGTGACTACAACACGACGTGGCAAAGGGAACCGCCTGACTTTACTTTTTCTTTTTGGTTTCGATGTACTCGATGGCGGCCTTGACCGTCGTGAGCTTTTCAGCGTCTTCATCGGGCACGTCGATGCCGAAGGCTTCTTCAAAAGCCATCACGAGTTCGACGATGTCGAGCGAATCGGCGCCGAGGTCGTCAACGAAACTTGCGGTGTCGTCGACCTGAGCCTCATCCACACCCAACTGCTCAACAATAATTGTTTTAACTTTTTCTCTTACGTCCATTGCGTTCGATTCGATTCTAGCAGAGCTATGCTTGGGGGATGAAACCATTTCGCGCGATTCTTGCATTGGCCCTCGCCGCCTCCTGCCTGCTGGGAGCTTCGGCTCGGCAAGAAAAAAAGGGCTGGATCCAGGTGCAATTGTCTGGGACCCCTCGCGAAATGGGCCTTCAGCATGGGCGAATTCTCTCTGCTGAGATCGCCGACGGGCTGAAGGCTATCCAGACCATCATTCAGCACGACACGAAAAAAGACTGGGGTTTTTACCGCAAGGCAGGAAAAGAAATTCTCTGGCCGAAGGTGGAGCAGCAGTATCGTGAGGAACTCGAAGGCATCGCAGAGGGCTTGAAAGAAAAGGGCTCAAAGCTCGATTTATGGGATGTTGTGGCCCTGAATGGATGGATGGAGCTGGCCTGGTACTACGTGCCGGTGTACAACCAAAAGCATGGAATTCCGACCCCATCGACGGTGACCGCGCCCGAGCATTGCAGCGCGTTCATCGCCACTGGTGCCTACACGTCGAACGGCAAAATTGTGGTGGCCCACAACGCCTGGGTGGATTTCGCCATCGGACAGCGATGGAACATCGTGTTTGATGTGCGTCCCGCGCAGGGCATGCGGATGATCATGGATGGCTACCCGGGATTGATCCACTCTGGTGACGACTTCGGAATTAACACGTCGGGAATCGTGATTACCGAGACGACGATTTCGGCGTTTCAGGGTTTCGACGAAAAGGGGATTCCGGAGTTCGTGCGCGCGCGAAAGGCGCTGCAATATGGCAAGTCGATCGACGAAGTGACCGCGATCTTCAAAGAAGGCAATAACGGCGGGTACGCCAATGCCTGGCTGATCGGAGACAACAAGACCAACGAGATCGCGCGACTAGAGCTGGGCCTGAAGAACGTGACGCTCGAGCGGACACGAAACGGATATTTTGCGGGCTCGAACTTCCCGATCAACCCAAAGCTGATTGCTGAAGAGGCGAGCGGATTTGACCCCAAAGACCTTTCGACCTCCCCCACCGCCCGGCGGGTAAGATGGGAATCCATTCTCGAGAAGAATAAGGGGAAGATCGATCTCAAGATGGCGCAGCGGTTTATGGGGGATGACGTGGATAGCTTTGAGAACAAGCAGCAGCCGAATGAGCGGACCCTCTGCGGGCGATTGGATCTTTCTCCACGTGGCAGCGCCGGTTGGCAGCCGCCTTATGGGCCTTGTGGCGCGGTTCAAAATAAGGCTGCGGACGCGAGCATGATCGACAAAATGATGCTCTCAGCTGCATACGGTCCGCAGTGCGGACCAGACTTTAAGGTGGACGACTTCTTCAAGGCACACCCGGAATTCCTGTATCAAAAGGGTGTCCTTAAAGATATGCCGCGTCAGCCCTGGGTCGATTTCAAAGCAGCTCAATAATTTTTTCGAATTTTTGAGTAACTTTGTTCTCGCGCTTGGCGACTTATCCACATATCCCCGTTACGAAGGCGGATGCCTTGCTTTTCACCCCGAACTGCAGGACATCCGCCGACTCCATTTTGGGCCCTAGGGTAAGGCCATCAAATAAGCGGTAATCGCTTCATTGTCACGGGCGTTGAACTTGTAAGACGGCATGGTGGAATCGGGATCATACTTCTGTGGGTTGAGGAAGTGATCCTTCACCCAATCCGCTTTGCGACGCTTGGCGAGGCCATTCAGCGGCGGTCCATTGTTGGTTCCCGCGCCATTGATCTGGTGGCAAAGTCCGCACTGATTCTTCTGATACAGCAATGCGCCGTCTGTGGCGAAGGCAGGCACTTCGGACATCTTCTGGGCATTTTGGGGCGTTAGTTTGACCAGGAACGAGGCGAGGGCATTCATTTCGGCGGGCTTCAGCGCCATCGTTGCCATCGGGACGCCAGGCCGCTTGAAGTGAGCGACCATCCAGGCGACATCATGGGAGACACCGCCGGTGCCCAGGTTGGGGCCGGGCTTTCCTTCATCGGTGAGGCCGAGCGTGTGGCAATTGGCGCAATGTTCCTTTGCGTAATAGCCGACTCCTGCGAGTTCCGTCGGTGTGAGTTGAACCCAGTCCATCGGCCCCATCGACTCGGCGATGGCTGCTTCTTTCGGGGTTTCGAGGATGGCCGCTGCTGTGAGGCCAGACCAGCCGATGGCACAAAGCAGCGCAGCCGCCATAGCGGTGGTGCGTTTGGTCACTTTGATCGCCGGAGCCCGATCGAGAAACGGCACTGCCAACAAGCCCCCTACAGCCAGGCCGGGAAGCACGACTGTGGCGAACAATTCGAGCGGCCCTTCGCAATACTTCAGCAACTGGAACAGGAATTGGAAATACCACTCCGGTCGAGGAATGTAGGTGGTGTCGGTAGGATCGGCCAACCGTCCCAGTGGAGCCTTGGCGGCGATCGCCAAAGTGAAGAGAGCGGCGAACACACCGAAGATTGCGGCAGTGTCTTTGAACACCTGCACCGGATAGAACTTCTGCTTCGGTTTCACTTCGTCGCCAGGTTCCGGGGCCACGCCGTGGCGGCGCACCAGGTACACATGGAAGACGATTAACAGGAAGGTCACAGCCGGCAGGATGAGTACATGCGCGGCATAGAATCGGGCAAACGTAACGACGCCAACGCCGTCCTCAGCGCCCATCAAACGCAGCGCGTAAGGCCCAATGCCGGGGACGCCAGCGGCGATTTGAGTCGTGACGACCGTGCCCCAGTAAGCGCGGTTATCCCAGGGCAACAAGTAGCCGGTGAGAGCGAACGCAAGAGTGAACAACAACAGCACGACGCCTGCAAGCCAGGTGGCTTCGCGAGGTTTCTTGTAAGCGCCCCAGAGAAACACCTGGAGCATGTGAAGCACAACGACGATCACCATGGCCGAGGCTCCCCAATGATGGAGGCCACGGATCAGCGCTCCGCCCGTGAGCTCGTTCATGATGTAACGGATACTGTGATAAGCCTCGCCTGGCGTGGGGCCGTAATTGAGCCCCAGCATGATGCCGGTGAAAGCCTGAGTGAGAAATAGGAACAGCGCGACCGAGCCAAATACCTGATGCCAGCCCGCGCTCGCTGGGATTTCCTCGTTCATGAAGTGGCTGATCGTAGAGATCAGGCCGGTGCGATCTTCGATCCAATCGAGTATGGCGCGCATGTTCAGGCTCCCTTCTTATCACTGACGGGCTTGGCGCTCTCGATGGTGCCGATCAGCAGGCGAGAGCCTTGCACCTTGGTGGGGAAGCGATCGAGCGGACGCGGCGCGGGGCCGCCGAGTACGCGACCGTCGAGTGCAAAATTTGTGGTGTGGCAGGGGCAAACAAATTCGCCCTTGCTCTCATTGAAATGGTAGGCGCAGCCGAGATGAGTGCATTGCGGCGCATAGGCAACCACCTCGCTTTCAGAAAGCTTGACCACCCAAGCGGTGGATTTTTCTGTGATCAACTTCCAACCGTCCTTGCGGACGCGTTGGAAGTTCACCTCTTCCGGTATGCGAAGCTTGAGCTGCGAGAGATCCGCGGCATCGACGAAGCCCCCGGGTTGGATCGTATTCGCAGGCCTGAGCAAATATGCGATGGCGGGAATGCCAAGCCCACCTGCGAGAAGCGCCCCTAGAAATTGAGTCGCCCGCTCGCAAAAACACCGCCGAAGAATGTCGTTTGAAGCAACCATAATAACTTAATTATAACGACGCCAAGGTGAAATTTATCGTTACAACAAGAATCAAAGCCAGAGGAAAAAAGGATGGTCGAGGCGATGTATGGATCGGACGATCCATTCGTAAAGTCTGCCCCCGTTGTCGGAATTGGTGAACACAAAGATTGCTTCGCGTTGAGCGGGTTCGGCAACCACGATATTCTTACACCCGCAGTTGTCTCCCCACTGCCAGGGGAAGATCCGCGAGTTCCATTGCTCGATGCCCCAGCCGAGGCCCCAAGAGAGCATCGGTCGGATCGAAACTTGTGGCTTCGTAATCGCAGGGTTGCCGATGGAAGCTGCCAGAAACTACGCGTAGTCGTTGGCTGAGGTCACCATGCTTGAGGCGGCATTTGGCAGGATCATATTGGGCAGAGAGGTTCCGGCTAGTTCTTGAACGACTGCGGCGTATTCGCCGTACCGCCAGTTGCTGATCGGCGAGTTTCGCTTTTCGGCCGCTTCATGAAGAAGCCGCGCGGGACGGTTCCAGTTCTTGCGGAGGTTGCCGTTTCGATCATGAGGGAGAGCGGTGCGGGGCAGCCAGTCTGGACTCCAGATGAAGCTGGTGGAGTGCATCGCGAGCGGATCGAAGACAAGCCGCCGTAATACTTGGCTAATGCCCATTCCGGTAACTGCTTCGAGCACCCGCTGCAGATAGAAAAAAACCCTCACCCGAGTATTGGAACCGCGAACCTGGATCGAAGGACGGAACGAGTGATTTGCCTTCTTCGAATCGCCAGTTGGGAAAGCCCGAGGAGTGACTTAGGACATGGCGGAGGGTTACTTTTCTCGCGAGAGGGTCCTTGAGGTCGTCGACATAGGAACAAAGTGTTTGGTCGAAATCGAGCTTGCCGCTAGCCTGCAACGCAAACGCGGCGTAAGCAATCACTTGCTTGGTGAGGTTCGCCGCCTGAAACACGGAGTTGGCATCGACGGGAGCTGGGCTATTCGCGCCCAGAACCCCAAGCCCCTTGATCCAATGGGTCTTGCCGTTGCGAATGGCTCCAACGATAGCGCCTGGGATCAGCCCGACAGCCATCCTTGCGAGGGCCTCTTTTTCAAAGGATTTCGATTCGCCGATGGCGAGCAGTGGAGCGGCGAGAGGGGATTTCAGCAAGGTACGTCGAAGCATGTTCTACTTACGCCTCAGCCTCACGAATGTTACACCCGGCCTGTTCAACAGTGGGCCCGGAAGGCGAGAACGGCGTTGAGGCCCCCGAAGGCAAACGAGTTGGAGATGGCGGCTTCTACCTTGAGTGCTCTGGCTTGATTGGGGATCACATCGAGGGAGCAATCGGGATCGGCGGATTCGAAGTTGGCTGTTGGCGGCAGCAGGCCGTGGATGAGGGCTTGTACCGTGGCGACCGCCTCGAGAGCGCCCGCCGCCCCGAGGGCGTGGCCGTGCATCGACTTGGTGGAAGAGACCGGTATCTGATCGCCAAATACCATGCGGATCGCATTGCATTCGGCGGGGTCATTCGCCAGCGTTCCTGTGCCGTGGGCGTTGATGTAGCCAATCTGGCTGGGGTCAAGACCGCCGTCGCGAAGGGCCATTCTCATGGCAGCGGCTGCACCTTCTGGTTTGGGCTGCGTGATGTGGTGTGCGTCAGCGGACATGCCGAAGCCCGCCAGTTCAGCCAAAATGGTGGCGCCTCTCTCGCGGGCATGATCTTCGGTTTCAATCACGAGCATCCCGGCGCCCTCGCCGAGACTCATGCCTTTGCGGCCTAGCGAAAAGGGGCGGCAAAAATCAGGTGAGACTACTCTCATGGCCTCCCAGGCCTTCAGAAGCCCGAAGACGAAAGGTGACTCGCTGCCCCCAGTGAGCGCCACATCCACCACGCCATTCCGAACCATCCAAAAAGCTTGCCCCATCGCGTGATTGGCCGAAGAGCAGGCGGTGGACGTAGTGAACACGGGGCCCTCGACGCCATGCTCCATCGCGATCAAGCTGGCGGCAGCGTTGGCCATGACCTTTGGAATGGTAAGTGGATGAACGCGAGCTTTGTTTTCACGATAGACATCCCAATAGCCTGCGTCCTCCATGTGCTTGCCGCCGACGCAGCAACCTGTGACGATAGCTGCATTCGAAGGAAGCTTCAGCCCGGCCTGCCCGAGTGCCTCACGAGCTGCCAGCAAAGCGAACTGCGCATTACGATCCGCCATCAAAAGATGATCCTTGCTCAGCAGATTCGCCGGTTCAAAGCTGCTGAACTCAGCGCCCGTGACGATCTTCATGCTTGACGTATCGACTGTACTCAGTGGCACAATTGCCGGCTGGCCTTCGCTCAAGCCTTGCCAGAAGGCAGGCACTCCAACACCGTATGCAGTTACGGCACCCATCCCAGTGATAAAGATTCTTCGCATCAGATCACCCTATTACCGGATCGTCAGTGTGCCGCCGTCCACGGGTAAGGCGGTACCCGTGATGAAGCTCGCTTCGTCCGAGCAGAGGAACAGCGCAGCGTATGCGATCTCGGCTGGCTGTGCCATGCGGCCGATCGGCTGGGCTTTGGAAAGTTTGTCGAACATCTCGGCTTCGCGGCCAGCGTAATTTCTGGCGATGAATCCATCCACGAATGGCGTGTGCACGCGCCCGGGGAGGATGGCATTGCAACGGATGTTTTTGTCGAGAAAATCCTTGGCCACCGAATAAGTCATCGAAAGGACGGCGCCCTTGCTGGTGCCATAGGCGAAGCGATCGGCGATGGCCATCACAGAAAGGCAGCTGGCCAAATTGACGATGGCACCGCCGCCATCGGCCACCATGAATCGAAGTGTGGATCGCAAGCAGTTGGCCGGGCCGAAGACGTTGACCCGCTGGACGCGTTCAAAGTCCTCAGGGCTGGTAGAGAGAGCATTGCCGACATGAGCGATGCCAGCGTTGTTGATGAGAATATTGATGCGACCGCGCCGTGAGTGGATGGCGGAGATTACAGAATCGACGCCACTCGAGTCTGCGACATCGCAATTCGTTGCAACCGCATCGCCACCTTCCGCGGTAATTGAGGCGACTGCCTTTGCCATCTCAGCTTCGTTACGGTCGAGAATTTCGATAGCCGTGCCTTCTTTGGCGAAGCGCTGTGCGATGGCGAGCCCGATGCCGGAGGCACCGCCGGTGATGATTGCGATTTTGTTCTGTAGTTGAGCCATGAGACCTTACGATTCTATCCAGCGCTCAGCGTGATTCTGCGCTGATCGCCATCCGCGTAGTCGATTTGAATGCGCGGGGTGGCTTTGGGCCAAAGGGCGGGGAATCGCTCGCCCCATTCAATCAGCGTTAGCGCACGCCGATCGAGCAATTCGTCGAGGCCGAGGGTAAGTACTTCGCGCTCCGTTTCGAGGCGGTAGAGGTCGACATGGAAGACACGAGGAGGGTCGCCATACTCATGGATGAGCGGGAAGGTGGGTGAGCTGACTTCTTCCAGTGAGGCGGCACCGCGGGCTTCGGCGATGCCCTTCACAAGAGTCGTCTTGCCTGCGCCCAGATTGCCAATCAGCAACACAGCTCCTTGTTCTGGCAGCAACGCGGATAGCTGCCTTCCTAAAGCAATGGTCTCCTCAGCCGAAGCCGTGACGAATGTTTGCTCAGGCAAGCTCACGGAGTGCCTCGGGCAGATAGTCGCAGAGCTTTGAGGCAAGGCTTGTCATCTCGTGCCCATGAGACGCAGCCAGTTCGCCGCAACGTCCGTGCAGATAGACGGCGGCCAGGGTGGCCTGTCTGGGCTGTTGCGGATACTGCGAATGGAGTGCGGCCAGCATCCCAGTCAGAACGTCTCCCGAGCCAGCCTTGGCCAGCGACGGAGACCCTGTTGGGTTGATCCAGACATGGCCATCGGCGAATGCGATGATGCTGCGGTGGCCCTTAAGGATGATCGTCGCGTTCACCTTTGCGGCTAGAGCTCGGGCGTCCTCGACGCGATCCTGAATCTCGCGGCCGAGCAAGCGGCGCATCTCTCCGGGGTGCGGTGTGAGAACTCGCAAGCCAGAGCTGGAGGAGGCTTCCTCAAGCGGCGAAAGCAAATTGAGTGCGTCGGCATCGAGGATCAGTGTGCCTGGATGGTTACGGTAGAGTTCCCTCGTAAATTGGCCAGCTTCACTGGATGTTCCAAGGCCAGGGCCAATGGCCATACTGCGATACGGTGCGAGATCATCGAGAAGTTTCGGCCAATCGGCGCGCATCACATCGGCCAGACGCGGTGTGAACTTCGCATCGGGTGAGATCGCTGTGGCCCAACCAGCACCCGCGCTGATGGCCGCTTCGCTGGCCAAATCCAGCGCACCATGTTTGCCTTCGGCTCCGCCAAGGATCGCAACGTGGCCATAGGTGCCTTTGTGCGAATCCCGTTGGCGGGGGGCTCCGATCGAAGTGAGGTCGGCTGGGCTGATGAGGTGCAGCGTGGCTACATCCAACAGTGAATCGGGAGTGCCGATGGGAGCGATCACTAGTTCACCCTGGGCATCGCAATGTGGCGGGAGTGCGTGTTCCGGCTTGGCACTGGCGAATGTGACAGTAAGATCTGCTTTGGTGGCCGAAGCGCTGGGGATGTCGATCGAGACTCGCTTGGCGAGAGGAAGGTTGTTGATGCGCTCGATGCACTCAGCAATGGGAGATCTTGGCTCACCCTGCACACCGGTGCCCAGCAGCGCGTCAACGCAGAGCGTGGTGGTGGCAATGTCCTGCGGCCATTGCATCGTGTAAGCAACTCCGAGCGCGTCGAGCATGGCAAGTTGTTGGGACGCGTCGGGAGAAAGATCTTCCGCTGGATACGCCAGCAAGACGAGCAGATGCGCCGCCTTGTGATGAATGTGAATCAGTCGAGCCAGGGCCAAACCATCGCCGCCATTGTTACCCTTGCCGCAGACGATCGCAATGCGGTGCAGGCCAAGAGGTGCAAACCGGGATTCCATCGCTCGCAACACCGCATAGGCGGCGTTTTCCATGAGCACGATGCCAGGGATGCCGGCGGCAATCGCCGCGCGGTCCGCTTGACGCATTTGCTCATGAGTCAGAACCCTCACGAATTCTTGGCCTCCAGAAGATTTTCAAGTTGCTGCAGTGAAGTCGATTTGCCCATGACGATGAGATGGTCACCCGTGTTGATCCGCGTTTCCGCGTCGGGATTGAAAACCATGTCTCCACCGCCACGGCGGATCGCAAGCACAGCGACGCCGAACTCCTTACGCAGTTCCTTCAAGTCATACAGATGCCGCTCGGCGAAGCTCGAAGTTTCGTCGATCCGGAACTGCTCAATACCCAGATCCACCGCAGGGTCGAGCATGGCGTAATCAAGGAATTGTGTAACGTGGGGCCTGACAATCGATTGGGCCAGCTTCGAACCTGTAAAACCGTAAGGCGATACAACAGAATCCGCTCCGGCGCGGCGCAATTTTGAGGCAGACTCGTCTTCGTTGGCCCGCGTGGCGACATTGATTTTCGGGTTGAGGGTCTTTGCCGATAGCGTCAAAAACAGGTTGTCGGCGTCACTGCCAAGTGCCGCAACCAGCCCACGGGCGCGCTCGATGCGGACACCACGCAACGTTTCGTCCCTTGTGGAATCCGCCAGCACACCAAGCATGCCGGCTTTGATCACCATATCGATTCGATCTTCATTGTTGTCCACCACGACAACGGGCACCTTTGATCGCAATAGCTCATGTGCGGCCCCGCGGCCAACACGGCCGAAGCCGCAAATGATGAAGTGGTCATGTAAGGATTCGATCATGCGTTGTCTCCGCCTGCGGTCAAAGTAATTGTCAAACTGGAGTTCGAAGATGGTGGATGTGAGCATCCCGATGCCAAACAGGATCGTGTTGACACCCACCAGCAGAAGCACCATGTTGAAGACGCGGCCGGCCGTCGAGAGCGCCTTCACCTCGTAGTAGCCGACGGTGGTCAGCGTGATCACCGTCATGTAGAGTGCGTCGAACCAGTCATAGCCTTCTACGAGCATGAACCCCGTCATGCCAAACAGAATCATCGTACCCATCAGGCCGAAGAAAATGAATGCGCGTCTACGTAGGATTTCCATGGCTCAGGCGTGGCGGGCAATCAACATCGTCATGTCGTCCTGCAGTTCGGGCGATCCGGTCCACTGATTGACAGCGTCCATGACGGCATTGATGATGCCGGTGTCGCTTAGATGGGCGTTGCGCTTGACGACCTCGATCAGACGGTCTTCGCCGAACATTTCCCCGTAGTCATTTTGAGGTTCCGAGATGCCGTCTGTATAGAGCAGCAACAGGTCTCCAGGTTCGAGTTCGATTGAGCTCTCACCATATTGGGCGAACGGGAAAGCCCCTACCACCATACCGTCAACTGCCAGGAGCGAGGCTTCCCCGCGGTGAATCAAGATCGGAGGCAGGTGGCCGGCGTTGGTGTAGCGAAGCGTTGAACTGGGCTCGTCGAAAATTCCGAGAAAGAAGGTGGAAAACTTCTCGGGTGCCGTATTGGCGTAGAGCTGCTTGTTCAGCTCGGTCACCACTTCAGACACGCACATCTCGCCAATGAGGCCCTGAATCCGGGAGCGAAAGCTTGATTGAACCGTGGCCATCAGCAAAGCGGCAGAGATCCCCTTGCCGGCAACGTCGCCCATGGAGAAACAAAGCTTGTCTTCAGATAACCGATGGAAGTCGAAGTAATCGCCCGAAACCATGCGAGCTGGCTGGTAGTGCGCCGTGATCTGAAGCTTACCCGAGGCAGGAACCGATTTGGGATAAAGCTGGCGTTGTACCTCGCGTGCAATCTCAAGCTCTGCGTTAAGGCGTTCGTTCTCCTTGGCGACGGTCAGGAGCTGCTCGAGATGTTCAGTCATGCGATTGAACGACTCGCCGAGTTGCGCCAACTGATCGCGGCCGCCGAGCGGAATGCGATGCGAGAAGTTGCCCTCCATCACGCGGGTTGTGCCTTCGTAAATCGCGTGGACACTGTTGGTGATCGTGCGCGTCAAGGTCACGCCGATGATCAGGGCGATGATTTCGAAAACCAGGAAGAGACTGCCAATGGAGATCAGCAGCATCAAAATGAAGTTCTGATCCCAATCCTGCCGGGAAGAGAAGAAGATCTTGAGCACGGCGAGGAACCGTGTCTGGATCATCAGGATGTTGTCGCGGATCCGGTCTGGTTGTTCCCAGACCACCATGGGGATGGTGCGAAAACCCGTCAGTTGGATGTCAAATTGATTGATCGGTGCTGGCACTGCCAGGTTGACGGGTTGGGCCACAGGCGACTTGGGCCTGCGCAAACGAATGCCACCCTTTTGAGATTCGATGCGCTCGCGAAGTGTCACCGGACCCAGGTTGGGGATCAGACTTGAAAGATATTGCGAGGTGAGCGGAGCCATGGCTGTGACCTCACCGGTGGCATTGCGAATGTGGGCCCAGACATAATACTCGCCACCTTTGAGCAGGATCCCCGCGTTGTCATTCAGGCTTGCTGGTGCCTTTTCGATCGAGGCATCCGCAGGATAGAGAAGCGTCTCGACCTCGTCGGCGCGAATTTCGAAATTCGGGAAACGCTCTTCGAAGTATGTCCCAAGGCGTTCAATCGCAGCCATACGGCGATCGGGTGGCACACGCAAGACGGATTCAGCCGCGCCGCGCAGGGTGCCAACTTGCCGCTCCAGTTCGCTGTTCACGAGGTAAATCGCCATTTGTCCGGTGACAAAGTAAGTCGTGACGGCCCCGAGTGTGGCCAGCAGGACAATCGGCACCAGGGCGATGAAAACATAGGCGACAATCAGCCGGTTGCGAAGCCGCCAGATGAGCGAGCGCAACATCACCTTGCCGAAGCGCCAGATCGTCACCGGTGCAGTCACGATCAAGCCGATCAATGAAAGCGCAAAGAAGAGATCTCCAAGCGACCACACAATGGTGGCAACCAGGCAGCCAAAAAAGAGCAAAAAGCCGCGCTGCCACCAGCCAATACGGCGGAAGGCTTCGCTGAGCGTAAGCTTGCGGGGCGGGCTGATGAGTGGCGTCACACGCGGGAACTGGCGATGGCGGGTGTCTTCACCTCAGCCGCCGGCAGTGGAACCTCCGGATTCAAGTATAAGTTTGTCAGACCATCCTTCAGAAGCTGAAACGCAGTGTCGACGTCGTCGGCGAACTGGAACAGATTGAGGTCGCTCTGGCTGATCATTCCGGTTTCGACTAGCGCGTCGAAGTTGATGATCTTACGCCAGAACGAAGTGCCGTAAAGAACGCAGATGATTTTTTTGTGGAGCTTCTGGGTCTGAACCAGTGTCAGGATTTCGGTGAGTTCGTCGAGCGTACCAAAGCCGCCGGGAAACACGATGAGTGCTTTGGCGAGATAGGCGAACCAGAACTTCCGCATGAAGAAGTAGTGAAACTCGAAACTCAGATCCTTGGTGATAAACGGATTCGGAAACTGTTCCATCGGCAGGCCGATGTTGAGCCCGATGGAGAGACCACCGGCATCATGGGCGCCCCGGTTGGCTGCCTCCATGATTCCCGGGCCACCGCCGGAGCAGACGACAAACATCCGTTCGGTGTTGTCCAGGCTCATCGACCATTCCGTCATCCTCTTGGCCAATTCGCGACATTCTTCGTAATAGCGCCCCATGGTGTGGGTGGCAAACTTCGGATCCTCGGGCGAGGGAATTCGCGCGGAGCCAAAGAACACGAGCGTGTCGTGGATGTGGTGCAGCCGGAATTCGCGCAGCGGGTCGAGATACTCGGACAGGATTCGAACGCTCCGGCCTTCGGGTGAGTGAAGAAACTCTGGCTTCTCGTAAGCCAGCGCATCACGAGTTGGTTTTGGGTTCATCGGGTTTCTGGCCCTCCTCCAGGGATTTTAAGCGGCTTTCCAGGTCGCGCACCGTGCGCACAATTTCGCCCAGCTTGGGGAACGCGGTGACGGCGCGCCGCCATTCCCGAAAATCAAATGCCGGCGATCCAGACACGATGGTGCCGGGATCGACGTCGTGTCCAACGCCGCTTTGCGCATACACAACGGCGTTGTCATGGATTGTCAGATGGCCGCTGACGCCAACCTGTCCGGCCAGCAGAACGGACTTCTTCAGAATTGTGGATCCCGCCAGGCCAACCTGAGAGCAAAGAATGTTGTCTTGGCCCACGACACACGCATGGCCCACCTGAACTAGCGAGTCCACCTTGGCGCCGCGCTCGACGCGCGTCTCGCCCATGGTGGCGCGATCAATATTGGTGAGGCTCTGGATTTCGACGTCGTCTTCTACCACGGTAATGCCCGACTGCACGATCTTGTGATGAGTTCCGTCGGCGCGCTTGGCGAAGCCGAACCCGTCGCCGCCTACAACCGTGTTGTTTTGCAGCGTAACGCGATCACCAACGCGGCAGAATTCGCGAACCACCGAGTGAGAATGTGCGAGGAAGTCGTTGCCGATGCGTGCTCCCGCGTAGATCACGACATGAGCGTGCAGCGTGCAATTGGCACCGATCTCGACATCGTCGCCGACATAGCAAAAGGGTGCGATCGAAGCACCTGGCCCGATCTTGGCCGTGGGCGAAACGTAGGCTTGCGGCGAAATACCCTTCGCCATTTGCGGTGGCTGGTAGAAGAGTTCGAGTGCGCGGGCGAAATCGAGGTAGGGGTTGGTTGAGATCAGCGTTGGAAGGTATGCCGAAGGTTGGGCGGCAATGATGGCCGAAGCCTGGGAATCCTTGACCTTGTGCGCGTACTTCGGGTTGGCCAGAAAGGTAAGCTGGCCGGGACTTGCTTGCTCCATGCCAGAGAGCGATTGGATCTCCGGGTCAACTTCTCCTGCAATAGTGCATCCCAGCCGGGCGGCAATCTCCGATAGCAACATACCTTTCCATTGTGCCTGTCAGGAAGCCTTGGTGGAACAGACCTCTGAACAAAACCTGCCGCCGATCAACTGGGCAGCCGGCACATACGTGCCGCAGACAGGGCATTTTTTGAGGGCGGTGGGTGTGGGGCCTGCCGCACCAGCTGGCCCTCCAGGACCCGCAGGTCCCGGCTTGGCTTGGCCGCCAGCCGCATCCGGGTTCACCATCTGCGTCACCTCTTTGGTGATCATGCCAATCACCGCCCGGATAAAGGCGGCGGCGATGGCGGCGATGAGCAATCCAATCAGGGCGCGAATCATGTTGCAAACTCCAAAACAGAAAAAGGGGCGGCTCATGGGAGCCGCCCCTCAGATTGTAACCGCGAGGCGGCTAGTTCTTCTTCTTCGTGGTCTTCGGCGCGGCCGGAGCAGACTTCTTTGCGTCCGGGTTGGTGTAGGTTGTCTGCACCGTGCCGCCCATGGTTTCGATCATGCCCTTAGCGCTGGCGGCGAACTGGCCGTCAGGCTTCAGAGCAAGATACTTCTCAAACGATGCCTGTGTACCTTCGGGGAAGCTCATCTTACCGGACTTGGTGTCGACCTGAGCCTTACCCGTCAGATAGATGCCCATCTGGTAGTGTGCATCCGCGTAGTTCGGGTCTGCTTCGATTGCCTTCTTGAAAGCAACCCCGGCCGGCTCATTCTGGCCTGCATTGACGAGCAATGCGCCCAGGTTGTAGAAATAGCGACCAGCTCCGGGAGGGTCGAGCTGCGCGGCCTTGTTCAGGTTTTCCTGCGCTTCGGGGAACTTCCCGGAGCGGGCCAGCGCGAGGCCGTAGTTGTTGTAGTAAGCCGCATCGTCGGGCTTGAGCGTGATCGCTTTCTGGAAGTTCTCAAGCGACTTCGTGTTGGCAGCTTCCTTCTCGGCGCCAGTCTTTGTCTTGGCAAGTGCGCCGTAGGCATCGGCCAATTGACCGAAGATCACGTGCTGGGTAGCATCCAGCACAGCAGCCTTTTCAAACGACTCCACGGCAGCGGCAAAATTGTTGGCCTTCATCGCTTCCATGCCGCCGTTGAATGCGTCATTCAATTCCTTGTTCTTCTTCATGGCCTCAGAGCGTTCCTTGGTCTGCTTTTCGAGAGCGGCCTTCTGCTCGGGAGTCATGTCGCGTTCCATTTCCTTGGTGACCTGGCCAGTTTCAGCCGCCTTCTGCATCGCTTGCTGGCGGGCTGCCTGCTGCGCCAGATCGAAGTTGACAGGCACGGGATCACCCAGGCGCACGCTCACACCCTTCAGGCTGTCGACGACTTTACCGTCCAGTTCGCAGGCGACGTCATAGGTGCCAAGCGGCAATCCGGCGTGGAAGAATTCGCCCTTCTTGTTGGTCTTTACTTTGTAGTTGCCCTTGATGTCGGTACGTGTGATCAGGATCAGCGCCGCATCTTTGCCGACGGGCTTGCCATCCGGACCAATCACTTTGCCTTCGATGGCACCGGTCTGAGAAAAAGCAGGGGAGGCACTAAGGCCGAGGAACAGGGTGAGTACAGAACTCAAGCCCACAAGGTTCCGAACGATTTGTTTCATGGGGTTCACTCCGATTGTGTTTCCTCAATGAGAATACTACAGCGGGATATTGCCGTGCTTTTTGCGCGGCACGCTGTCAACCTTGTTTTCGAGCATTCGCAGTGCGCGAATCACCCGGGGACGGGTCTCACGAGGCAGAATGACGTCGTCGATATAACCGCGTTCGGCGGCCACGAAGGGGTTGGCGAATTTCTCTTTGAACTCTTGCACTTTCTCGGCTCTCCACTCCTGAGGGTTGGACGCGCGGGCGATCTCATTGCGGTACACGATATTTACGGCACCCTCGGCACCCATCACCGCAATCTCGGCGCTGGGGTACGCGAGGTTGATATCCGTGCGCAGGTGCTTCGACCCCATCACGCAATAAGCGCCACCGTAAGCTTTGCGTGTAATGACGGTGATCTTCGGCACCGTCGCCTCCGCGTAGGCGTAAAGCAACTTGGCCCCGTGGCGGATGATCCCGCCAAATTCCTGTTCGGTACCTGGCAGAAAACCCGGCACATCCTCGAAGGTAAGAATCGGAATGCTGAAGGCGTCGCAGAACCTGACAAACCGGGCAGCCTTGACGCTGGAATTGATGTCGAGGCAGCCAGCGAGCACAGCCGGTTGATTCGCGACGATCCCGATGGTTTGTCCGCCCATACGGGCAAACCCGATCATCATGTTGCGCGCGTAATGTTCATGCACCTCGAAGAAATCGCTGTCATCCACCACTCTCACGATGATTTCTTTCACGTCGTAGGGAAGGCTGGAATCGGCCGGCACGATCGTGTCGAGCGAAGCGTCCATGCGATCCGCCGGATCTTCTGTCGGCTTGCGGGCTGCTTCGTCGCGATTATTCTGCGGCAGAAATTCCAGCAAGCGCCGAATCTGCCGCAGGCAATCCTGGTCTGAGGGCGCGAGAAAATGCGCCACGCCAGAAGTCGCGTTATGCGTCATGCCCCCGCCAAGATCTTCTTTCGAAACCTCTTCGTGCGTAACCGTACGAATGACGTCCGGCCCGGTGACAAACATGTGCGATGTCCCGTCGACCATGAAAATAAAGTCGGTGAGGGCGGGTGAGTACACGGCACCGCCGGCGCAAGGCCCGAGAATGGCCGAGATCTGCGGCACCACGCCGGAGGCGAGCGTGTTTCTCAAAAAGATGTCTGCATAGCCGGCCAACGACACAACGCCTTCCTGAATTCGCGCCCCGCCAGAATCGTTGAGCCCGATCACGGGTGCGCCATTCTTCATGGCCATGTCCATCACCTTGCAAATCTTGAGCGCATTCGATTCTGAAAGAGATCCTCCCAGCACCGTAAAATCCTGACCGAAAACATAGGTCAGTCGCCCATGGATGGTGCCGTATCCGGTGACGAAGCCATCCCCGTCGAATACCTGCTCCTCCATGCCGAAATCGCGGCAGCGGTGGCGTACGAAAGGATCGAGTTCCTCGAAGCTGCCTTCATCGAGCAGGAAGTCGATGCGTTCGCGCGCGGTGAGCTTGCCTCCCTTGCGCTGTTTCTCAAGGCGGTCCGCTCCACCCCCAAGCTTTGCGTTGGCGCGCCGGCGTTCCAGTTCCGCGGCAGAATTTGTATCAGGCATCACGCTTTAGTGTAGTAGCCCGAGCGCACCCGGATCACGGCGTTGCCATGCTTCTTCTTGCCCTGTTTCGATAGGCTCACCTGAATGCGGCGAAAACGATTGGGCTCAGAAGCCGGGGCGTCATAGGTGATCAAATAGCGCTCCCGCAGGTTCCCCAACAGCTTCGAAAAGGCCTCGTCCGCCCGATCTGTCCTCAATACTTCGCCTCCCGTTTCGGCGGACAGCTTGAAAACATCAGCCCAGCTGAAATCGGGGTTTCGCTGTGCGGCATCCTTGTATGGCTTGGGCGGTTCTGCGTTTTTGGTGACGATGGAGTTCACCACCGCGTCGGCTTCAAACATCTGACGCAACACCAACTCGTCCGGCATCCGGTAGTTGAGCGCCTTATTGTCGGTGAGAATGACAACCGCCCGGTGGCCATCAAGTTTGCTGCCTTTTGTAAAGGCCTGTCCGGCGTCGATGAGCGCAGCGTTGATTGAGGTGCCCGAAGGCAGCAGTTCAGGGCGCAAGGCTTGATCGATCGCGTTGGCTGCTCGCTCTTTCTTTGAGGTGAATGGCATCAGATAGTCGGTCTCCTTGGCGAAAATCATGACGCCGACCTTGTCGGCCTCTTTCAGTTCATTCAATAAGGACTGGGCCCGTTTGCCGATCTGCGACAAAAAGCTGCTCATGCTGCCCGAGACGTCAAGGAGCAACAGCAGGTTGAGCGGTGCCTCGTCTCGTCCGAAGTAGCTGATTTTCACCGGCTGACCCTCGTCCTCGATCACCAAGTCCTCAGCCGCCAGAGCCTTGATGAAGCCTTTGTTGTTGCTCGCCAGAATGTCGAGCCGCACTTGAGTAGTGCCTGATTTGAAAGACGGTGTCTCTTGCGCTTGACCGGACCAAAGGCCGATCAGACACAATAAGGTAGCCACGAGCCGCATGAAGAACATTATCGTCGGGACTGCAGGACATATCGACCATGGCAAGACTACGCTCGTCAAAGCGCTCACCGGAATCGACACGGACCGCCTGAAGGAAGAGAAGGAGCGGGGCATCTCGATCGAGCTTGGCTTCGCAAATTTGAAGGCTGCTGATGGCGCTCGAATCTCGTTTGTGGACGTACCGGGGCACGAGCGTTTTGTTCGCAACATGCTGGCGGGCGTTACAGGTATCGATCTGGTTCTGTTTGTTGTTGCCGCCGACGAGGCCATCAAGCCGCAGACGAAGGAGCATTTCGAAATCTGCCGGTTGCTCGGGATCGAGCGCGGGATTATTGCGCTCACCAAGTCCGATCTGGTGGATGCTGACTGGCTCGAGCTGGTGAAGATGGAACTGGAGGATTTCGTTCGAGGCAGTTTTCTCGAAGGGATGCCGATTCTGCCCGTGAGCGCGCCGACGGGCGTGGGCCTGCCGGAGTTGATCGCCGCCATCCAACGCATTGCAGCCGATTTGAAACCGCGTAATCTCGAGCGGCCTGCTCGCCTGCCCATTGACCGGGCGTTCGTCATGAAGGGCCACGGCACGGTCGTGACTGGCACTCTCAAAGAAGGCCGATTGAAATTGGATGACGAAGTCCGCCTCTATCCCGGCGAGCTCACCGCCCGGGTGCGTGGCATACAGGTGCAAGGGCAGTCAGTAAAAGAGGCGCAGGCCGGGCAGCGGACGGCTGTGAATCTTGCTGGTGTTGAAGTGAGTGAGGTGGAGCGCGGCTTCGTAGCGGCGGGAACTGGCTTGTTTGAACCTGTCCAGATTTTCGACGTCGAACTGGAGATGTTGGGCGATGCCCCCGTTTTGAGGGATCGCGCGAGGCTTCATTTTCATACCGGCACCACAGAAGCTGCCGCGGAGTTTCGCGTACTGAGTGAAGCTCGGCGTGCCGAGCCGGGAGCAAAAATCTGGGCGCGGCTGGTAGTCGATCAACCCGTTCTTGTGCTGCCTGGCGACCGATTCATTTTGCGTGGTTCCTCGCCTCTGGTGACTGTCGCTGGAGGGACAGTGATGGAAATCCACCTGGGCCGCCCCAGGCTCCGACGCAAAGGGGCTGTAGAGCGGTTGTCCAACTGGAAGCAACTGGATGCAGCCGGGAGGATGCAGCAACTCGTCGCGGAACGCCCGCTTGGCATGGAGCAGCGCGACATACAGCTCCGGCTTGGATTTCCAGTGAACTACTCGGGCAAGGATCTCGAGCGGATCGGCTCCTGGTGGATCGCCTCATCCAGCCTGAAGCGCATCGCATCCGAATTGGTAAATCAGCTTCGCGCCTATCATCGGGATAAGCCGCTTGAGGCGGGGCTATCCCGTGAGTATTTGCGCACGTCGCTGCTGGCATCGGCTCCCGCAGGCGGGATGGACGCCTTGCTTCGGCACGCACCCGCGGTGAAATCTGAAGGCGATCTTCTGAGGCTCGAAAGCCATAAGGTGAAGCTGGCGGCAAACGAAGACGCCGCATCGCAAAGCATCGAAGGTGCATTCCGCCAAGCCCGCCTGGCCGTGCCTGCTCTTGACGAGGTGCTCAAGTCAACCGGACTGGATGCGGCAAGGTCAAAGTCGATCCTCGCTTTGCTGCTGCGGGAATCGAAACTCGTGCGTGTCGGGCCTGATCTTGTATTTCACGCCGAACCGCTGCAGCAGTTAAAGCAACTCCTTCAGGCGCGGCGAGGGCAAAGTTTCGGAGTGGTCGAGTTCAAGGACTGGACGGGGGTATCCCGCAAGTACGCGATTCCCCTCCTGGAGTATTTCGATCGGGAGCGCGTCACGCGGCGAGCCGGGGATCTTCGCATCATCCTCTGAAAGTCACTGAATCTTTGCGCGTCTCAGTCGATGAGCCAAGGGAAGTGGCAGAACTATACGCAGAATTTCCGGACCTACCGATTCCTCAGGAACTGGATCTTCCCGAGATGCCGATCCTAGTGATCGATCTCCAGGGCGAAGAGTCCGATCGTTCCTGCTTGCGAGCATGGCGGGAGTTCTTCAAACAGATTCACGAGGCAGTCTTTGCCTCCACTCGCATGGATGAAGCACTTCTCGTTGCCGAAGAATGTCAGAAACTCGGCACACCAGTTGGGTTGGCGGTCGTCTTGGCAGATTGTTGGGATGCACGCTCCGCAGCGGCGATTGAGACTCTGCGCCGCAAGGGAAACGAGCAGCAACTGCCTGTCTTCTTCTGTTGCTCACGGCACATTCGCGAGGACCTCTACACCTCGATCGAGGCAGGAGTAAATGATTTCTTTAGCACCCCATGGGATTGGGGTCTGATCGAAAGAAAAGCGAAGCGTGCTCTCCGTTCTTCCGCCGAGTGCTTCCTGCTCAACTCTGAAAAGCGGCAGGCCGAAGAGCTACTGCAGCAGCACAAGCAGTCGGTTTTAAGTCAGGATCTTTGGCGGTTCGACCTTCGCACCCGCAAGGTTGAGTTCAGTCAAAACTTCCGCAAGCTCAGCGGCTTTGCTGCCAATGAGGTCGAGGGTACGCTCGACGAATGCCTCACTCTGATTCATCCGATTGACCTTTCCCGCTTGAGCCAGGCGATCAGTGGCAGCGATTGGAAGGCGCTACCGGAAGAGTTGAATTTCGAATTTCGCCTCAGACACCGGGAAGGGGGTTGGCGCTGGGTTTTGCTGCGCGGGCGCATTGAGCGCGATGAGTATGATGACCCCTCTGCGATCAGCGGCTCGCACACCGACATTACCGAAGCCAAGACGATCGACCCCGTGACCGGCCTCGCCAACCGTTTCATGTTTGAGGACTGGCTCGAAGACGCTTATCAGGCCCAAGATCTCAGTCTCGCGGTCTTTCTGGTGGGGCTGGATCGCTATGCCTTGATTCGGGATTCACTGGGGCAATCCGTTGGCAATCAATTGCTGAAAATGGCAGGGGAAAGATTGGGTGCTGCTCTGAACGGCGGCGATCGGGCTACCGCCAGTTGGATGCTGGCTCGATTGAGCGAAGAAGAGTTTGCGATCGCGATGCCGGGCGTGGAAGATCATGAAGCAGCGATGGGGATCGCCCGACTGATTCAGGACACCATGGCCAAAGGGATTTGGATGCAAGGCAGCGAACTGTTCTTGTCGACCAGCGTTGGTTATGTACTGCAGGAAGACCGCCGTCATGCTGACGAGATCTGGCGCGACGCAGAGATCGCCTTACACTCTGCGAGGGCGGATGGCGGCAACAGAATTGTTCATTTCGACAGGCACATGCGCGACGATGTCCTGGAGCGGATGGCGCTTGAGAACGACCTCAAGCGAGCCATTGAGCAATGGGAATTCGAAGTCTATTACCAGCCGAAAATTGCTCTCGAGAGCGAACGGATCATTGGCTTTGAGGCGCTATTACGCTGGAGGCATCCTCAAAAAGGCGTAATCCCTCCCCGTCAATTCATCCCTCTGGCCGAAGAGAGCGGGCTGATTGTACCTATCGGTATTAGCACTGTGCGCGAGGCCTGCGAAACGATTCACCGATGGCAGCAGGAGTTCCCCTCGCCGAAGCCACTAGAGATCAGCGTCAACCTCAGCGTCCGACAGTTTCAGGATCGATCGTTGCTCGATGAGATTCGGAAAATTCTTGCCGACACCAGGATTCCGCCAGAAACTCTTCAATTCGAAGTGACCGAAAGCGTGCTGGTGCAAGACCCTGTGCAAGCTCTGGAATTGGTGAAGGAGTTGCGTCGTATGGGGGTTGGCCTGAAAATCGATGACTTTGGAACGGGATACTCTTCCCTGAGTTATCTGCACAAGCTTCCCTTCGACACGCTGAAGATTGATCGATCCTTCATCAGCACGATGATGCAGGACCACGCAGCATTCGAGATTGTGCGCGCCATCATCATGCTGGCGGGGAGTCTTGGCTTGCAGGTTGTGGCCGAAGGGATCGAAACTCGAACGCAAGCCGAAGAACTTCTCAGTCTCGGCTGTCCGTATGGGCAGGGCTATTTATTTGCCCCACCGCTCACCAAGGAAGCGGCTCGCCGCATGCTGGAAGCTCAGGCGGTTCGGCAGGCGCCTTAAGCTTCTTGGCAATCCCCATTTGTTAAGGCATCTACAACGGAACATTGCGCATTTTGCTGTCGTCGGCATGGTGCGTCCACTAAGTTCTCAAGCCTCCGGGCGAGCGCCTCATATTCGGCAATCTTGGCCTTCAGGTCTTTCAACTTTCGTTCCGCGAGATTGCACGCATCCTCGCATGTGGCCGCGCCGCGCTCCAGCGAATGGGCAAGCATCCCGGCTTCCGCCAAGGAGAAGCCGAAGCTCTGGCACTGTTTGAGAAACCGAATGCGCTCCACGTGGCTGGTCAGGTACTGCCTGTATCCAGAAACGGGTTTACGAGGCTGCTCAAGCAGGCCCTCGCGCTCGTAAAACCGAATGGTTTCCACGCCCACTTTGGCTTGTTTCGCAACCTCGGATATCGTCATGCCTTAATTGTGGCTACTTCTCTTTGCCAGCGCAGCATGAACATTTGCAGTCAGGATCACCGCACGGGCAAGCCGTGCAGCAGGAACAGCCTCGGGTGTTTGGGTTCTTCATAGCTCGATCCTAAGCTCCGTATCAGAGTACGGAGTCAAGAAGAAAAATCACCATTTGCATTTTGATGGGCCCGTTTTGTTGACGGCACGGAAAAACAGGAACTTTCGCAGAATCGGATTCAGTGGAGGAAGTGTTGCATCCGTTTCGGTCGTAATGCTGCCATCGCGGCGACGCACTTTCACGTCAAATGGTTTCGGCGCGGACTGTGCCCAGCGTTGCAATTCGAAAAAGACGAGCATTTCTTCTTTCATGGCTAACTCGCTGAGCCTGGGATCTGTAGATTCCAACACTTTCACCAAATCGCTTTGGAACGAGAACCATTGCTTATCGGTTGAGATCCAGAGATGATTGCCCGCCCCGCCTTCCGTCCTCAGATTGCTAAACATCGAGAACACCCTCACGGTATGCAACCCCATGTATGGGGCGAAGCCATTCAAAGCAAAAACGAGCAACAGGATCGAAGGAGCCCAGCCCAAACGGAACAATGTTTGTCTTTCGGCTGATCCCGGCCGTCTGAGGCGAAACAGGGTGAGTAACCCCGCAGCAGCCAAGGAAAACCAAACCGCGAGGCCAATCCGAAACGTCCATCTTGGATGTGGTTCAAGCAGCACCGCGCAGGTGGCGAAAATGACAGCTAGTCGTGCTGTTACGCGGAGAAGCAATTCGCTCTTCTCCCCGAATCGGGCGATGAAATCGCTCCACTGCTCTTCTGGAACCCACAGCGACAGAATCGCAATCACCAGCCCGGAGAACGAATAGATTCCTGGGTGTGGATGCAGGGCAAGAATGCTATGAAACGCCAGTCCCAACCAAAGTGCAAGGGGGTAGGATCTAGGCAACAGCAATAGGATCGGGATCAGCATTTCACAAGCGAGCGCACCCCAAATCGAGATCGCCCGCAAGATTGGCGGTGGGCTTGGGAGCCTGAGCCAAAGTGCACCATCGGTCAGCATCTGAGAGGCGCAGCTTACTTCTGGGTTCAGAAAATCGTGGTTCAACTTATGAAAAACGCTGATGCCGTACACCAGAATCAACAACAGTCGAATGGTGGGTTTTGAGGCTTCAAGTGCCCCGGGTTTTCCCCGAAGGAAAAAATGACCAAGGACAACCAAATCGACGAAGGCGCGTAGAACGGCATGATTCGGCGTCCAGGGCGCCTGAATCAGAAAGTGCGTGAGATCCGCAACACAGACAACCAGAAATACCCAGCCTAAGTCAGGTCTACAAGCGAAGAACGCCGCCAAAAGCAACGTCATGACTTCATACGGCTGTCCGCCAAAAGGCTGGCAGAGAAAGTCAAGCAAAAGGGCAACCGCCCACAGCCAGGAGAATACTCTGCTCTGCATCTCTCTTACCAGCATTCTGATAGCCTATTCACCATATGCGTTCCGTGCTTCTCGTCTTTCTATTCGCGTCCCAGATGTCTTACCTGCTCAACGCTCAATCATCTCAGGCAAACATCTCCGGACTCGTCACGGATGCGCAAGGAGCCTTCGTAGTCGGAGCCGAGTTGACGATGCGTAACTTGGCCACTGGTACTCCCTCCACAGTTACCTCCAATGACAGTGGATTCTATGCCCTGCGTGCCCTGCCGATTGGTCGCTACACGCTCACCGTGGAGAAGGCGGGGTTCAAGAAGTTGGTTCGTACGAACATGACGCTCACCACCGGGCAGAGTCTTGAGCTGAATCTTACTCTCGAAGTGGGCGCGGTCACTGAATCCATCAGCGTGGTGGCAACGGCGTCATCGATCGAGACGCGGTCGAGCGACGTCAGCCAATTGGTGGAGGCCAAGACGATCGAAGACATGCCGATCGGAGATCGCCGCAGCATGAATATCATCGGCCTCACCGGCGCTGCCGTTTTTGTCAATTACGATGCCGGTGGCAAGCCGAACTTCTCTCTGGCGGGCGGCCGCACCCAATCGCAGAATTTCTTCATCGATGGCGGCACTGCGCAGAACATGCGCCTGGGCATCGGGCAGGTAGATCTGGATCCCCCGGTGGAAACCGTCGCGGAAGTGAAGGTGCTCTCCAATAGCTACAGCGCCGAGTACGGCGGCAGCGCCGGAGGAGTGGTGATCGCCACCACCAAAAGCGGCACCAACCAACTGCAAGGCACCCTGTTCGAATACTTCCGCAACGAGAAGCTGGACGCTGCCAATTTCTTTGCTCCCATCGCCGATGGCCGCAAAGTTCGCGCGCCGCTGCGTTACAACGTGTTCGGCGGCACCGTGGGCGGTCCCATTCGCATTCCAAAGCTCTACAACGGCAAGGACCGCACGTTCTTTTTCTTCGCCTATGAAGGCAGCCGCCGCAACGAAGGCGTCGTGCGTACGATGACCGTACCAACCATCGCCCAGCGCGAAGGCAACTTCAGCGCCAATTCAAACCCCATCTTCGATCCCGCCACCACCGCGCTAGTGAATGGCCAGAATCGCCGCACGCAATTTCCCGGCAACATCATCCCCCGCAGCCGGCTTGATGCTGCAGCGCAGAAGATCGCCACATACTTCCCGCTCCCCAACCGGCCTCCCGACAACGCCACCGGCGTCAATAACTTTCGGGCAAACTACGTGACGCAGTTTCCAAGAGACAACTACACCGCCAAGGTCGATCACAACCTGACGCAGAACGACAAACTGACCTTCCGGTATCTCTACAACTCAGACGACCGCTTCAACACCACCGTCTTCCCGCTGGATGCCGCTGACACCTTAACCGATCCCCAACGCCACCAGCACTACACCTACCTGAGCTACAACAAGATCCTCACTCCGTCGATTCTTAACGAGCTTCGCTACACCTATGGCAATCGCATCAATTGGGAAAGGTCTAAAGGCCTAGGGCAGGATTGGGGCAAGACCATCGGGCTCAACAATCTGCCAGCCGGGGCCTTCCCCACTCTGAATACCGCTGGTTACACGGCGATGGGAGCCGGCAATCAGGAACGCCGTCAGTTCCCCATCCAACAACATCAGATCATCGACAACTTCTCGTGGGTCAAAGGCCGCCACAACCTGAAGTTCGGCTTCGAATATCGCAAGAGCATGAATTACGAAATTAATCGCCCGAGCGCCTCCGGTAGCTTCAACTTCGTACCGTTCTCCACTGGTCAACCTGGCACCGCCGCCTCCGGCAACGGCTTCGCATCGATGTTGTTGGGTTTGATGACAAATTACACCGTTCGCGAAACGGAAGTTCTGAACCGTTCAAGTACCTACTGGGCCTGGTTTGTACAGGACGATTGGAAGCTCTCCCGTGACCTCACCCTGAACCTGGGTCTGCGTTGGGAACTCGATACTCCGATCGTCGACAGCAACAACCGGATGAATGGTTTTGCCATCGACCAAATCAATCCGGTGAGCGGCACTCCTGGAGTGGTCCGCTTCATGGGGCAAGACGGTTGGCCGACAAGTCCCTACCGCACCGATCTGAATAACTTCGGCCCCCGTATTGGTCTGGCCTACAAAGTATTCGGCAAGGACACCACGGTTCTTCGCGCCGGCTATGGCACGTACTTCGCGCATCCGTTCGATGCCGGCGCGCCATCAAGCGCCAGCCTTGGCTTTGAGAAGTCCATTAACCTCGTGAGTCCAGACCAAGGGATCACGCATCCTTTTGTGTTGAGCCAGGGGCCAGGATCCAGTGCGCTCGCCTCCTCGGTGCTGAACGATTCCTTTGGCTCGGTCCGCGTTGGCGCTGCACCGAATACCGCCGTTACCTTTTACGAATTCGGCCGATCCACAGGCTACTCGCATCAGTTCAACATGGGCTTGCAGCATGTGGTTCGTGGCGGGATTCTTCTGGAAGCTACTTACCTCGGCAACATTTCTCACAAGCTTGCCAGCACAAACATCTCTCTCAACCAGATTCCGCTTGAGCAAGCCGCAGCAGGTCAAAACATACAGCGGTTCCGGCCATTTCCGCAGTTTAGCGGTGTCACCGCGGTGTTGCCGAGTCTCGGCGATTCCAGTTATCACGCGCTCTCCACCCGTTTTGAGAAGCGCTTCTCCGGCGGGCTAAACTTCCTTGGCACTTATACCTGGTCGAAATTTCTCAACAACACGAGCGAGGGCGGCGGTCAGGTGGGAGCCGATGGCGGTCCCTACTCTGACTTCTACAATCGCCGTCTCGACTACGGCTACAGCGGCAACGACGTGCCGCACCGCATGACTTTCGCGAGCGTTTACGAATTGCCCTTCGGGACGGGCCGCCGTTTCCTCAATGGGAATTCTCCCGTCCGCTGGGTGCTTGGCGATTGGAACCTTGGCATCAACGCACTGCTCCAGGCTGGTGCCCCGTTCACGGTGACGACTCTGGTTGACACCCGCAACAACTTCTCGGCAGGTGCTTTGCGGGCGGATCTGGTTGGCGATCCAACTCTGCCAACCGATCAGCGTAACCCTTCGCGATGGTTCAATACGGCGGCGTTTGCGCAGCCCGCCGCTTTCCGTAACGGTACGGGCGGAGTTGGCATTGTGAGGGCCGACGGCAAAATCAATTTTGACGTCTCGTTGCTGAAGAACTTCCCGATCGGCGAGCGTCGCAAGATCCAGCTTCGCGGTGAATTTTTCAACCTCACCAATCAAGCGAACTTTGGCAATCCCGGAACTGCCTTGGGTGCTCCTGGATTCGGCGTCATCAATTCGGCCGACCCTGGACGCCGCGTGCAGTTAGGCGCCCGCATGGTTTGGTAGCCGACCGGCTACTTCACATGCACGGGCTCGGCATAAAGCAAGTCGCCCGTCACGCCATCGAAGTACTGAATCACCACGTGAGGCTTGGGATACGCCACCCAGCGAGTCTTGCCCTCCGGCGTGGGGTTCGGAAACACATTGTTGATCTGTGCCACCGCATAGATCGGCCACCAGCGCAGCCGCGCTGGCACATCGTTGCGGATGTAGCTCGACCAGCGAATCTCACAGTTGCGTCCGCGGGAATCGAACATGCCGTTGGGTGGTCGGCTGCCTTCGCTAATCGCGGGATGGTTCTGCGAGTTGTGGGGGCCGGCGGCAAACTCCCACACTCGATCGGTGACCTTCACGGCAAAGCTGTTGTGCAGGTCCCCGGTCATCACCATCACAGGCTTGCCAAGGTTCTCCCAGAACGCAAGCAACTCTTCGCGTTCAGCGAGAAAGGCCGTCCACGCGTCATCCTTTCCGGCGATTGGATCTTTGGAGTTCGGTGCGCCCACATGCGGAATCATCAAATTCACTGACGAGGCGAGGAAGAAGAAATCGGCGTCAGATTCTTTCATCGACTTCTTCAGCCATTCATGCTGCTTGCGCCCCAACATTAGCGGACCGCCACGCCTCGGATTGTCGAAGTCTCCCAGGTCGCGCGTGCCCCTCGTATCGAGCAAGTACACTTCCACGTTGCCGACTCGAAAGCTGCAATAGTTTTGCCGGCCGATGGAATAAGCTCCCGAGCCTGCTTGAGCAAAGCCAGGCTTCACTCGAATGCGTTTGTCGTCGAGCACTGCGACAATTTCATAAACCCCCGCGTTCGGGTTGCCGACAGGTGGCTTCTTGCCCGGCGGCGTACCCGCCAACTGGCCACCCCAATGCACGTGCACGTTCGAAGCCTCAGCCAGATCGATTTTGCGAAAGCTTGCGGAAGGGTCTGTCAGAATGTATCCTTCAAACTTGGCTTCGCCAAACTGCATTCCTTGTTTTGTCACCAGCGGATTTGAACCCGCGATGTAGTCATACCAGCCGCGCAGCGCAATATCGCGAAAAACCGCCTCTTGCGTTTTCACGCCAGCCGTTCCGGTGCCCGTGACATCGTTCAGGATTTCGTGATCGTCCGGCGTGAAGTACCCGGGGACATCGCGATGCCAGGCTGACAAAGTCTTGCCGCGATCGAGATACAACTTGAAGTTCTCCCAGACGCCAGTGATGCTGGGCGCAAGCTTCGCGATCGCAGGCGTATTTTCTGGCGTCAGGCCGCACTGCTTCAACCATTCCGCTACTGGGTAATCGCGCTTCTCTTCGTACACCCAGTCGCCATTCATGATCGAGAACAACACCTTCGACCCATGGCGCTCCCGCATCGTCTTATATGCAGGCAACGTGGCGCCTTTCGCCCCGCCAACCTTCTGGTCCGCGCAGGATCCGAACTGAAAGCTGAAATTGAACAACCCCTTGGGATTTGTCTCCGCATCCCGGTAAGTATCGGCGGAGGGCAGCGTTAGAAATGTCCCACTGCGCTCGGGGCTGTTGGTTCCCTCGAGCTTGTAGTAGTAGCGGGTTCCTGGCTGCAACCCTTCCAGCTTCAGCCACGCCGCATTGTCATGCGAGGCTTCCGTGGCGCACAACTTCGATGTCGAGCTCATTGCTTCCGGGCTGGTGCCGTATTGCACTCGAAAGCCCCCGGCGCGAGCCGTGCGGGCCCAAACATGCACATCCGTCATTCCGACGTGTCCCAAAAAAGGGCCGTGCGTGATGTCCGTAGCCGCTGCGCTTGCTGCGCCGATTTGCGATCCCGCAACCAACAGTTCTGCTGCTCTTCTTCGATTCAGTTTCATAAGGTTCTCAAAAACGAATTCGTAATCCACCCCAAACCCCGCGCGGTGCGCCTGGCGCGAGAAAGGTGCTGCCTACCAGAGGGTACTCGCCGTTCACCGGCGCAAAGGGACGCGCGATAAAGTTCCCGCGATCCGTAAACCCGGTCGACCCCAATTGTGCCGCAGTATGGAACCTGCGGTCCAGCAAATTGTTTGCTTGCACAAATAACTCCGCGCGCGGAACCAGTTGGAAGCGCAACCCTCCATTCAACACCGCGTAACCAGCCGAGTTGCTTCGGCCCACATAGAATCGCCCGTCGGCTTGATGCGCGTTGTTCTCGTTGCCGCGCGCCACTGAGCTCGAAATTACCACCAGGCCGAGGTCCAGATTCAGCCTGCGAGTGAGCCGTGCGTCCAGCCTGCCCTTGCCAATATGCGAAGGCGTGAGTGGGATACGGTTGCCCGGCCGGATATCGATGGTGCCCTCAAATCCCAGGCCTTCTTCGTTCGTACTGTTTCCAGTGCCGTTCACTTCTTCAGGGCTCTGAAACGTCGCGTCGAGATACGTGTAATTCATCCCGGCATGAAAGCGGCCCAGCTGTCCCGATAGCCCGCTTTCGAATCCTTGCCGTCGTGTTCTGCCAAAGTTTCTAAAGTAACCAAACCCGGTTTGCGGGCTGGCTACAAACAAAAGATCATCGCGGTTCACGGCCCGGAAGAACCCGGCATTCCACTTCCAGTTGCCCTCCACATTGCCGCGGACGCCAAACTCGATGGTTCGCGTCACCACTTGATTCAAAGGCGGGTCGCCTGCCAACGCATTCGGCAGACGGCATGGCGAATTCGGATCGGCGCAACCGAGCTCGATTGCCGTGGGTGCCCGGCTGCCTTCTGAGTAACTGGCATAAGCCGTGGCATTGCCCGCGATCCGAGTCGTAACTCCAACCGCCGGATTGAATCGCTGGTAATTGTGATCGCCATCGAGCGAGCCCGTCCCGCCTCCAGGTAGAATCCGGTCGCGATTGCGAATCATGGTGCGGTTCCAGCGGCCTGAAAAAGTAAAGTTCCACCGGTTGCCGACTGACATCGTGTCTGTGGCGTAAGCGCTCACCGCCTGAATCCTGCTCCGCAAGTTCACGCGCGTATCGAAAGGCTCCCCATCTATCTCGCCTCCGGTGACCCCATCGGCGAAGACTCTTAAGCCCGTCACGCTGCGGTCGGGGTTGAGATAGCCCAGCTCGCTCGATTGCAGGAATCGTACGCGGTTCCCATCGAAAGCGCCGCCCATCGTCAATTGATGACGCGTCTTTGCGGCGGTTCCCCGCCAGCTCAATTGGCCAGTGAAGCCATAGTTGTGCTGCAACGTCTCGGACCGGTTCAGCAACCCATTGCATTTCTCTCCGGGTTCATCCACCAACAAAACTTGCGCGATGCACCTCCAGAACGGGAATGGCGTATTGGCGGCGTTCGCACCCGACGTAGGAAATCCACTGAAGCCGGCCGCTCGTAGCGCGGCCTGTTCCTGCGCATTCAAGCTGTAGAGAGACTGATCGAGCGACTCCTCGTTGATGTCCCCGTTCAAAACTCTTGAGGGAATTCCTCGATAGTAAACGTTGCCCGCCGCATCCCAGCGAGAGCCTAAATCCCTTCGAAGTTGCACATTCACGAATGGGCTCTTCTGATTCGTAATATCCGGCTTCGTGTAGATGCTGCGGTAATCCCACTCCAACAGGCGTTGCTCCTGCAGGCCATTTCCAACCATAGAGTTATTCGCAAAGCTGGTGGTCACCGAGATCGATGTGCGCGCCCTCTGCCACCCACCCTTTGCGTAAAACTGCCGCACACTGGAGGGCGAGCTTTCTCTCCAACCGTCTTCAAAGAACAGGCTGCTGCCGAGCAACCAGTGCCAGCCTTGTTGCGTTGCGCCACCATGCTCCAATTCCGCCATCTTGCGTCCGAAGCTTCCTCCGCTCAACTGAAGCGAAGTTCCGCCGTGACGCCGCCCATCCTTCGACTCGGCCGCGATGGCTCCGCCGAGCGTATTCAGCCCGAAGAGCGGATTCGATCCCGGCGCTAGCGTCATTTCGCTAATGAGGTTCTTGGGGATCAGATCCCAGCTGATGGCATCCCCAAATGGTTTGTTCATCCGCACGCCGTCCAGGTAAATCGAGATGCCTTGCGGTGTGCCCAACAACGGCGATGCCGTGTAACCGCGGTAATTGACGTCCATCTGAAACGGGTTGCCCTGGATCTCGTTCACATGTACGCCGCGTACTTGCCGATTGAGAAAATCGGCCAGATTCAGGGCCGAATGCAGAGCGGCCGCGCTTTCCACCTGGTAGGGAGCTGGCAGTTCATCAAGGGCTCGGCCCACACCAGGCAATGGCAACACGCTGGTCACCTCGATCTTGAAGTTCGAGCCGATCACTCCCAGCACGATCTCGCGGGACACATCGGCTCCGCTGCGCACATCCACGTCGATGCTCGCCATCTGAAAGCCGGCAGCGGTTACTTCAATCCGGTAGCGCCCCTCGGCGAGCGATTCGAACTGCTTCCTGCCTTCCGCATCGGTCCGAAAAGAATCGACGCGCCCTGTCTCATGCCGCACAATAACCCCATCGCAGGCAATTCGGGCACCACTCGAATCCTTTACGACGATCAATACGGCATTTGCTGCCAGGGTCGACTGGCACAGAATGCTCAACAAGGCGGCCACCATCGCCACCCTCAGATACTTCATCGCAAAAGGATATCGTAGTGGATATGAATGTCACGTCCCGGCGCAGCCTGCTCGCCGCTCCTTTTTTCATTCGCAATCTGATTTCGGCGCCGCCCAGTGGCAGGGTGCGCCTCGCATCGATGGGGGCCGGGGGCATGGCCTGGGCCACTCTCGATGCCATCTCAACCCACCCATCGGTGGATCTGATCGCGGTTGCTGACGTGGACACATCCAGCAATCGACGCGTTGTCCAAAAGTATCCCAAGGCCAAACTCGTGCAGGACTGGCGCAAGATGCTGGACCTTGAATACAAGGATCTGGATGCCGTCTGCGTCGGCACTCCCGATCATATGCATGCTCCGCAAACGATGGCCGCCATGCGACGCGGACTGCATGTCTACTGTCAGAAACCTCTAACCTCGCATGTCCACGAATCGCGAAAAGTCGCCGAATACGCGCGTCGAAAAAAACTCGTCACCCAGATGGGTATTCAGATTCACTCGAACGCGGAATACCGCCTCGCCGTTCAGTTGATTCAGTCAGGTGCTGTTGGCAAGATCCGCGAGGTCCACGCCTGGAGCAACAAGAAGTGGGGCGACGTAAACCCAAAGCCGCAGCAGTCCGATGCCGTGCCCACCACTCTCGATTGGGACGGTTGGATTGGGGTTGGTCGCCTGGAACCTTACATCAAGGGCTACGTCCACCCTGGTAACTGGCGCAAGCGTCTCGAATTTGGCACTGGCACCTTTGGCGATATGGGCTGCCACATTTACGATCCCGTCTTTGGCGCCCTCGGCGTCACCTCACCGTTAACCGTTCGCTCTGAAGGCCCTGCACCCAATGAACACAGTTGGGCGATCAACGCCATCGTGAAGTACGTCTTTGGCGGCACACTCTATACAGAGGGCAAGACGGTTGCTGTCACCTGGTATGACGGCGACGAGCGCCCACCTAAAGAAATCGCCACACTCATTGAGGGCGAAAAACTGCCCAGCCAGGGCTCGATCTTCGTTGGCACTCAGGGGGCGATGTTGTTACCCCACGTCTCGTTCCCCAAGCTTTTCCCGGTGGCTTCGTTCCGCGATTTCAAGATGCCAGAGGTTCGTGCGAATGACCACTACCACCAATGGGTCGACGCGATTCAGGGTAAAGGTCAACCTTCGGCTGGCTTTGATTATTCCGGCCCTTTAAGCGAAACCGTGTTGCTCGGCAGCCTGGCCACACGCTTCCCCAAGACCACCCTTGAATGGGATACCAATCGCCTTCGCTTCAAAAATGAAAAAGCAGCCAATGCCTTCCTCAAGAGAAAATACAGGCAGGGCTGGAAGGTAAAAGGAATTGGCTAAAGTTTTCCTCATTGCGTTGGTTGTGTTGTGCGGTTGCCGCGCCCCTGAACAAATTCCGGGGCCGCTTGGCCTGCCGCCCCTGACTGTACCGCGCAAGCCATCCCCAGAACTCGTCGCAGTCGGCAAGAAGCTGTTCTTCGACCCCATGCTTTCGGTGGACGGAAAGATTTCATGCGCGTCCTGCCACAACCCCGATACTGGCTTTGCCGACGCCCGCAAGGTCTCTCTCGGCGTTGCCGACCGAGCTGGAAAGCGGAATGCCCCGACGGTCCTGAATGCTGCCTACTGGAAGCGCCAGTTTTGGGACGGCCGCGCTGGCAGCCTTGAAGAACAAGCCGCTGGGCCCATCTCGAACGAGCTTGAGATGAACCACAAGCCGGAAGCTCTGCTTGCCCGATTGAATGCAGACAGTTCTTACAAGCAGGCTTTTGGTGGTGGAACCATCCGCATGAATCAGGTGCTCGAGGCGATCGCAGCCTATGAGCGAACACTCCTCAGTGGCAATTCTCCTGCGGACCGTTACATGTACGGCGGTGACAAGTCTGCTTTGTCCGACTCTGCCATTCTTGGGCTGAAGATCTTTGGCCGCCATTGCGTGAATTGCCACTCCATCAACAACAATCACGGTCTCTACACAGACCAGCTGTTTCACAATGTCGGCGTAGGCGTGAACTCCGAAGGGGAACTCACCGATCTCGGCCGCGGCCGCGGAGAATTCCGCACACCCTCGTTGCGCAACGTCGCGCGCACCGCGCCCTATATGCACGACGGCAGCTTGAAGACACTTCGGGAGGTGGTCGACTTCTACATTGGCGGCGGCAACTCCAACCAGTACCTCGACCCGCTTATCCGCCCACTCGACCTCTCGAATGAAGACCGCGACGGTCTCATCGCTTTTCTTGAAGCGCTTAACGGAGAACTCCCCAAATGAAGTGGCTCCTCATTGTTGCAACATTACTAATGGCCGCCTGCTCCAAGCGAGAATCTACACCAACTCACTTTCGAGTGGATCCATCCTCAGCCGCCACGCTAACTGGTCAAGTGATCTACACAGGCAAACCGACTACAGCCACAATCATCGATATGGATCAAGACCCCGAATGCCGCAAGCTGTATCCCGATGGCAAACGGGAAGATCTCGCCGTGGTCATCAGCCCCAGTGGTGGCCTCTCGAATGCGTTCGTCTACGTCAAATCCGGTCTCGAAGGCAAGTCATTTGAGCAGCCTCTCACTACTGCGCGCATCGATCAGAAAGGCTGCTGGTTTGCGCCGCGAGTCAGCGGTATCCAGGTGGGTCAACCCTTTGAGGTAACAAACTCCGATCCCGTCACCCACAACATCCACCCCCTGGCTCAAGTGAACCGCGAGTGGAATCAAAGCCAGGCCCCGCAAGACCCACCCCTGAAGCGCTGCTTCGTCGCCCAGGAGGTGATGATCCGCATCAAGTGCAACGTGCATAAATGGATGCGGTCCTGGATCGGCGTTCTCCCTCATCCCTACTTTTTCACCACCGGCCCTGACGGTCGATTCACGATTCCCAACCTGCCCCCCGGAAACTACACTCTGGTGGCCTGGCACGAGACCCTCGGCACGCGCGAACTCAGCGTCACCTTAACTCCAGCTGCGCAATCGCGACTCGAATTCAAATTTACAGGACAGTGAAATAATGAAGGGCATGCCCCGCCTGCTTTTCTTCTGCCTCGCCTTGATTCTCGCCAGTTGCACACAACAGCCCCAGGCGGGCGGTTACCGCATCTATGTCACCAACGAAGTGAGCGGCGACCTCACGATCATCGATTCCCTCAAAATGGAAGTCGTCGCCAAGGTGCCGCTCGGCAAGCGACCCAGAGGCATTCATGCGAGCCCCGACGGCAAGACGATTTACGTGGCTCTGAGTGGCTCTCCCATTGCCGGCCCAGGTGTCGACGAAAGCACTTTGCCCCCTCCAGACAAGAGCGCCGATGGCATTGGTGTCTTCGATGTGGCTCGGCAAAAGCTGCTTCGCGTCATTCATAGCGGATCAGACCCCGAAGAATTCGACCTCAGCAGGGATGGCAAGTTGCTCTACGTTTCCAACGAAGATGTCGGTGGCGCCTCGATCCTTGACCTCGCAGCGGGAAAGATCGTGAAAGAGATCAAAACCGGAGACGAACCCGAGGGCGTCACTGTTAGCCCCGACGGAAAACTTGTGCTGGTGACCTCGGAGGATGCGGGCACGGTGGCCGTGATCGACACCGCACGCCAGGAGCTGGTTGACAACATCAAGGTCGGGCGCCGTCCTCGATCGATCGCCTTTCTGCCCGATGGCAATCGCGCCTGGTTGAATGCTGAAAATGATGGCACGGTCGTGTTGATCGACATCGCCGCAAAGAAAGCGCTTCAAACCGTTTCGCTTGGAGAAGCGGGAGTCGTCAAGCCGATGAAAGTTTTGCTTTCGCCGGACTCGAAGACTCTCTATGTCAGCACTGGCCGTGGCAAGAAGGTTTTCTTCCTCGATGCCACCACTGGCAAGACTCTTGCGGAAGTCGAGGCGGGCCGCAGGCCCTGGGGCATCGCGCTCTCTCCTGACGGCAAGACGTTGTTCACCGCAAATGGCCCAGGCAATGACATCGCAGTGATCGACATCGCTACGAAAGCCGTCACCAAGCGGATCGAATCCGTCGGCTCACCTTGGGGTGTACTTGCGCTTCCGCGCTAGCTGCACCGCCTCGAGTATCCGCGCATTGCCACGGCTTTCGGCCTGATCACACGCTGTCCACCCGCGTGAGTCCGTCAACTCAGGATTCGCGCCGTGCTCAAGCAGCCACAGAGCCTGTTTCACCCTTCCCCATCGGATCATCTGATTCAGGATCGGGGTTTCGCCATCTCGGCACGCATCGACTTGACCTCCAGCATTGATACATGCTTGCGCCAATTCAAGGTCATCCTGCCAGAGCGCCGGAACCAATGCAGCCGTTGCATCGGCCCCTCGATCGAGCAACAACTGGAACAACGTGTTCTTGCCACTTCCGGCACAAAAGTAAACTGCATCTACAGAATGGTCCCAGGTCTTTGTTTGCGCTTGAACATCCGCTCCTGCTTCGATCAGCAGCGTTGCGATCTGCAGACTTGCCTCGTTGACCATTCGAGTTGCACACGAAATCATCAATGGCGTAAGCCCACCATCGGCTCGTTGTGAGGCAAAAGTCGCATCCCGGCTCAGGATCTTCTTGACCTTGCCGAGCTCCCCCAGTGCAATCGCCATAAACCCGTCCTGGTTTGCCGAGCGCAAAATCAGATCAACCACGCTTCGAACCCCCGAAAAGCAAGCAATCAACAAGCACCGAGCCGGTGGCCAGGCCCCATGAGCCTCCACGTCCGCCCCATGCTCGATCAGCCAGCGGATAGCCTCAAGCCGTTCCAGGGATGCTTCGCCTGGCCCATGTGCTTTCTCCTGAATGGCAGCATGAAGCGGGCGATAGCCGCGCCATAGCCGATTCCAATTTGTAACGGTCTCCGCCATGATTACAAGGCCCTCGATCCAGCCTTGTTGGCCTGCCGCGCAAGTTACTTGTGCATGTTGCAGCAAGTCCGCCTCCACCCTCCGCAGCCCTGCCGCATCCTTCTTCTTCAACATTGCTTCGACATCTGCCGGTTTCACGCTCACCTCGCTACAATCAGAAAACGGATGATACAAGTCGACTCGCTTAGTCGCCACTTCTCCGATCCCAAGCGTGGCACCGTCAAAGCGGTGGATCAGGTCAGCTTCACTGTCGGTAAGGGTGAAATTTTCGGATTGCTCGGCCCGAATGGTGCAGGCAAGTCGACAACCCTGCGCCTGATCTCCACGCTTCTCAAGCCCACCTCTGGCACGGCCACAATCAATGGGTTTAGCATCGCATCGAACCCTGCGGATGTCAGACGGCAAATCGGATTTCTTACCGGCGATATGGGGCTCTATGCAAGGCTAACTCCGCGTGAAATTCTGATGTTCTTCGGCCGTCTTGCCGAAGTTCCCGAACAAGATCTGAGCCGCCGCGCAAGCGATTTGATTGACCGTCTCGACATGCGCGAGTTCGCAGACACACGCTCCGACAAGCTTTCGAGCGGCATGAAGCAAAAGACCGCGATCGCCCGGACCCTGGTCCATGATCCTCCGGTGTTGATCCTTGACGAACCTACCGCTACTCTCGACCTTCCCACGGCTCGCGTCATTGAAGCCAGCATCCTCGATGCGCGACGCGCCGGCAAGTGCATCGTTTACTCGACGCACATCATGGAAGAAGCGGAATACCTTTGTGACCGCATCGCCGTGATCAACCACGGCCAACTCAAGATCTCTGGCACGATGGATGAACTCCGCGCGGCCACCGGCAAGCAACGGTTGCGTGAGATCTTCCTCGACTTACTCGAACTGAAGAGTGCCGCATGAATCCCACCGTCATCCTGACCGTCCTCAAAAAAGAACTCACTGATCTGCTGCGTGACCGCCGCACGATGCTCAGCATGGTCGTGTTGCCCGTGGTTGTCTTTCCCTTGATCTTTGCCGTGATGAATCGCTTTATGGGAGAAGCCGAAAAGAAGGCGGAGACCGAAGCTACAACCGTTGCGATCGTGAAGGGTTCCATCCCGCAAGCCTTTGAACCTGCCTTAACCCGCAGCGGCTTGCGTATCTTCGAGGTCTCTGATGTCGCCAAAGCAGTGCTGGACAAAACGACTGCCACGGGTATCACCATCTCAGCCGACGGCAAGCTGATCACGTTGTTTGCCGAAGGAACACGCCAGTCCAGCACCATCGCCGCCGAAAAGCTCCGCACGGCTCTCAACGATTTGCGAGACGCGTTCGTTCTTGAGAAATTGCGCTCCGCCAATCTCGACGGCTCAGTTCTCAAGCCCTTTGCCGTCAAGCGCGAAAACGTGGCCAGCGAGCGCAAGATGGGCGGACAATTGCTTGGCACGATGCTCGGCTATATCGTGATCCTGCTGATGTTTTCCGGCGGAATGTATCCGGCCATCGACATGACCGCCGGTGAAAAAGAGCGCAAGACCCTTGAGGCGCTGATCACCAGTCCAGCCCGGCGCACCGACCTCGTATTGGGGAAAATTATCGCCACTGTCGTCGCAACCTACGCGACGGCGCTGCTGACAACCGCCAGCCTTTTCTTCAGTATTCGCAAGGGCGGCCTCGAAATGAAGGGCATGGAAAAGCTGATTGGCAATGTGCCCACAGACCCGCAAACAATTGCCTTTATGGTGCTCACTTTGCTGCCGGTCGCCATTATGGCTGGCTCTCTCATGCTCTCCATCGCCCTCATGGCGCGTGGCTTCAAGGAGGCCCAAAGCTACCTGACGCCACTGATTATGGTCGTCATCTTCCCATCACTCCTCGGCGGCTTGCCCGGCATGGAGCTAACCCCGGTTCTCAGCCTGATCCCGATCTTCAACTCCAGCCAGTTGCTCAAATCGATTTTGCAAGGTGATGTGCAAGGGGTGTCCTTCGTCGTCACCAATCTGGCGAATATTGTCTATGCGGGAATCTGCTTCTTGCTTGCGGTGCGCAGTTTCAACGACGAAAAAGTTCTCTTCCGCACCTAAGCGGACGGCTATTGAACTGTGGGAGTAATCTTCAGTCCCCGGAATTGCGCAGTTTCAAAAAACGAACCCAATCCGATCTTGCCCGACGTCAGCGAAACATCGACGGCGTCGAGCGAGGGAAACCGTTGCCCCCCAACCTCAGCGATGATGCGTCCGCTCTTCGAGTCATACATCATCTTCACCTTGGTCCACTCGGTCGTCGGCAGGCTTCCAGCGCCAATACCCTTCGAAATTCTCGACCGGTCCGACCCGTAAACGTGGAAGACGCCATTGTGCACGATCTGCTTTTCCGGCGAATCCACGCTCAGATGCACGTAGTTGAAGTGCGAGGAATCCTTCCAGTTGTAGAGCAGGATCAGGCTGCCCGAATCTCGCTTCACCTCACATTCGAGGGTGAACGATTCAAACTCCTTCCCTTCGAGTAAGGCATACTGAATGGGGTACCTTGGATTCGATTCTTGTGGCCGCGCCGCCAGCATTGCGAGTTCTCCATTGCGGTAAGCCCATTCGGCCGCGTTCGGAACTTTCCATTTGTACCCAAAGGCGTCGATCATCTCGCCGGCAAACAAGGCGAATAGGAAGATTGGCAGCATCCCTACTAAAATAAGAGATTTGATGGACATTGAACAGCAACTATTGAAAATGCGCGAAGATTGGGACGCGCGCGCCCGCGAGAACGCCAAGCATTACGTGCAAACTGCCCAAACCGATTGGTCTGATGAGGAGTTCTACGCTTCCGGCGAGCAAACGGTTAGCGAAGAGATTCGCACCGACATGATCAACATTTGCCAAGGGAAAGATCCCAAGCAAATGCGTGTTCTGGAGATCGGTTGCGGCGCCGGCCGTGTGACGCGCGCCCTGGCAAATCTGTTCGGTGAAGTCCACGCGGTCGATATTTCTGAGGAAATGATTGCCCAGGCCAAGAAGGGGCTTTGCAATCATCCCAATGCCCACGTGTACCGCAATAACGGCAAGGACCTCAGCGTCCTGCCCGATCTCGGCTACAACTTCGCTTTTTCGACGATCGTTTTCCAGCACATTCCCTCCAAGGAAGTCATCGAGACGTACGTCCGGGAAGTCAGCCGTCTGCTCCGGCCCGGAGCCTTGTTTAAGTTTCAGGTTCAAGGCTTTACCGGCTGCGACTTCAATCCTGATGACACCTGGGTGGGTGCCAGCTATAGCGATGAAGAAGCCAAAGAACTGGCCGAGCGCTGCGGCTTCCAGCCCCGATATCGTCACGGAGCCGGACAACAATACTTCTGGCTCTGGTTCTTCAAGATCTAATGCCGCGTTCGCCGCAGAATTACGCTTGGCCGGACGGCACCCCGTTCGACGTTGAGCGTCATCTGTTCGCTCCGCCCCCTGCGGAAATCGGTTCAGTTCAGATCGTATCGAGCACGCTACCGCAAAGCAGAGTCTGGACTAAAGCGCTCTCTTCGATCGGCTTCGCCTTCCGCCATACATTGGGATACATTGGCGGTTCTGGCGTTGCCTGCTTCGAATGCGACCGCAACCCGGGGAGGCTCATCCGTCGCGAAGTGCTAGTCTTTGCCGATGCCGCCAGCCTCTTTAAGTCTCGCGGACCATCGACGTTCGAGTATCTCTGGAAGGATCCTCTGGACCGCCTGGTCTTCCGCTATGCAGACAGCCTTTCTGAGCCAATTCCGCAGGACCACATCGTTCATTTGCTCGAGGCGGCGGAAGCCATTTGGACGCACCGGGTTCTCGATATTGCCACAGGGATTTTAGAGCGTGGCGGCAGTGTTCCGTTCTCGATTCTTGGCAAGGGAGAGATCCGAATCCGTCCTGCAGGCCTCGCCATCGATTCTGCGCATTATGATCGAGCGGATCTGGAGTTCTTTCGCCGCACCACGAATGGCATCGAAATTCATCCCAGCTATAGGGGAGAGGCCCGTGGCTTTCGCCCATGGACGGCATCCACGCACACGGTCTCGAATTTTGAAGCGCTGCTCCAGTTACTGGTGCATGCGCTTCAGCTTCCTCACAGAGATTGATCGCTACTTTGTAATCAAGGGCCAATACGGCACAAGCTTGAACCCGTAGCGAGTCACCATCAGGTACACCACGCCGCCAATCACTGCCGCAATTCCAGCAAGAATCATGAGCAGAATGTGCCAGGGGAATCGTTTGCCTTCACGCGATAGAACCAGCAAGTACCCCGCAAAAACTCCAACGAAGTAAAGCAGAATCATCGGCACTGCGAAGATCAGCAGGTTGACGATATCCGGGGTCGGCGTAATGAACGCAGCCAGCACCGTGATCGCGAGAATCGCGTACCGGGAATGCTCGATCAGAAATCCTGGTGTCACAATCCGCAACATAGTCAGGAAGAAGATCAGCACCGGTAGTTCGAACGTCACGCCGAGTCCCAGCATCACATTTACAAACAGGTCAAAGTACGACACGATCGACACGACTGGCTTGATTTTCGCGCCGGTAGTTGCACCGAAATTCATGCCGATTCCAAGCAGGAAGGCCAATCCAAAACGGAAGGCCACAAAGTAGGCAAAGCAGCCTCCGGCGATGAAGAGTCCCGCAGTACTCAGCACAAATGGCCCTGCCATCTTGCGTTCTTTTTTGTAGAGGCCGGGTGCGACAAAGGCCCACACCTGCCACAGAATCCAGGGTGAGGCGATAAACAAAGCTGCGAGAAGGGGCAGCTTGAAGTACACGATGATGAATCCATCCATCGGCTCCAACTGCGCCAGATCCGGCTCAGCCCCAATCGCTCGCAAAGCTGCGGCCGCGGGCTCAGAGACAATCTCCCACAGCTTGCCGGCAAAGATCAGGCATCCCACGTAGGCTGCCACAAGCCCGCCAACAGCTTTGATGATTCTTGACCGCAGTTCCTCGAGGTGATCGAGGAACGACATGCGGAGCATGCCATCTTCGTCTTCATCCTCTTCTTCATCCGCAGGCGGCGAGGGAGGCGGAGGCGGCGGCTGGGCTGCGACAGGTTTTTCTAGCGGCGGTTGTTGATATCCATGCGAATCGGCACCACCCGGGTGATCATACGCCGGGATGATTGCGCCCTCGCTTTCGGGCACACTTTTATTCTCTTGCTCGTCCTGCGGCATCGTTTCGTGCTTTCTTAAGCCTTGGCTTCTTGTTGATCGGCCTTTTCCGTTGCGCTTTCCGCAGTGGACACTACTGTCGAATCGTCATGCGATCCCACAGCGACTGTTCCCTCGGCTTGGGCGATCTGTATGCTCTCGGTTACCGCGCTGGAGCTTTCCTCCGTCGCGATGGTTTCTGTCGTGCTTCCCTCGCCTGACGTCTCCGACGTGTAATCGGGGTAGCTGTAGCCATCGTAGCTATAGCCGTAGTCGTCATGCGGGTACGAGCTGTTGTCGTAAACCGTATTGTGGAGATCACTCCCCAACCGGGCGGCCTCGTCTTTAATCGGAGAAGTTTCCCTCTCGATGTTGGCCATTTCACGATCAAACGTCGCGCGCAACTCACTCGAAGCACGGCGGAATTCCGTGAGAGCCTTACCGATATTCCGGCCAAGCTCGGGCAGTTTCTTGGGGCCGAAAATGAGCAGTGCAAGCAAAAAGATAAAGATGGTTTCTTGCCAACCCAATGGTCCCATTGCTGTCCTCCTATTGCATCATTGTAACCGACACCCCCGGTGTGATCTACTTGCCTTGATGAAGCTCCACTGTCTCCTCCTGCTGGCGGCCACGTTTTCCTGGTCCCAGGTAAAACTCACTCAGGCCCCCGATCGCATCCGCGTCGAAATCGACGGCAAGCATTTTACCGACTACATCATCGCCGCCGACGCTCCCAAACCTTACCTCCATCCACTCCGTACGACCGCCGGCAAACAGATCACCCGCAGCTTCCCCATGGACCTGGTCGAGGGCGAGAAGCGGGATCATCCCCATCATCGCGGCCTCTGGTTCTCGCACGGCGATGTCAACGGTTGGGACTTTTGGGCCAACGAAAAAAATCAGAAGGGGGTGGGCAAGGGCCGCGGTGAAATCAAGGTCGTCAAAGTGAAAGACCTCAAGAGTGGCAAGAAATCAGGCTCTGTCTCAACGCTTCAGGATTGGATCGACGGCTCAGGCAAGCGCCTCCTCTCTGAGGCCCGCACGATGACCTTTTACTCCGAACCCGGCGGCAACCGCACCATGGATTTCGACATCACCCTGACAGCGATCGAAGAATCGGTTTTCGGTGACACCAAGGAGGGTGCCTTTGCCATGCGTCTTGTGCGGGCTCTCGAAGAAGAGTCCACCGGCACAATGATCAACTCCGAAGGTGGCGAAAAAGAAAAGAATGTCTGGGGCAAGCGCAGCCCGTGGGTAGATTATTCAGGCACGCTCGACGGCGAAAAGGTAGGAGTTGTAATTCTCGATCACCCCACGAGTTTCCGCCATCCCACGTACTGGCATTCCCGCGCCTACGGTCTTTTTGCTTCAAATGTCTTCGGTATCCACGACTTTACTCGCGACAAGAATTCCACCCTCGGTGCTGCCACACTCAAGCCCGGTGAAACCATGCGATTCCGTTTCCGCGTCGTCATTCACCCTGGGGATTCGAAGGCGTTTGATCCGGCGGCGGCGTGGAAGAAGTTTGCCGCTCTGAAGTAATCACGTACCCCAGTTCGTGCAATTCCAGCGGTTCGTTCACCGCAAGCCATTCATCGATGCGGGCCTGCGTCTTTGTCTCGCCCGCATCGAGGTATCTCAAAATCCTCGCTGGCCCTCTCACTTCAAATCCCTTTCCCGCCTCGCGAATCTCAAGCCCAAAAGGTAGCCGGCCCCAGGTTCCCGCCTTTACTCCGCTTTGCACTTCGCCCATGAAATCCACCGGCGGCGATGAAATCGCTACCGCGCCGGACGCCTCGGCCAATTCGCGGATTGGCAGATACCTTTCGCCTAAATCCTCAAGAGAATCGACCACCATCACATAGCGGCTTTCTGCGTGCGCATCCGCCCAATTGGGTCCATCCACCAATTCAAAATCCGCCTTGCGGTCGCCAATCACAAGCGCCGCGCCATGCAGTAACGGCATCCAAAGTCCCAAGGTTAATCCCACCGCTCGATTGAGCGGCATCTGGTTTCGTACCGTCACTCCAGGCTTCCACCACAAAACACGCCGCGCTCCATGCGCCGCGCTCCAGATCCCTCTGTGCGAAAGCACCACCGGCCCCCGCGGAGAGGTCACAATCGCCGCGGCGGTACCCTTTCGCATCGAATAGGCGCACACTTGCTTCCACGCCATCGATGGCGACAGCTTCTGGTAAATCCATGTCCGCGTCTGTTCGCGCGAATCAAACCGCTCGAGCGCTCTCCCGATAAACAACTGATGATCGGCCTTGGGCACTGCATGCGCTTCGATCCAGGCTTGAGAAGTGATGATCGTCCCCAGCCCATGCTCGCCCACGTAGTCCTCTACGTCTTTGCCGCTTAACTCGGGAATTTCCATCGCCACATGGCCCGCCAGCACCACAGCCACATGTGCAATTACCTTCTCCACACCGTCAGGCAAGTAGATGCCGATTCTCGCCTTGCGGTTGGCCCTGCGGTTGATGTGTCTCGCGAATAGCAAAGCGCTTGAGGCCAATTCTCCATAGGTCAGCTTTTTTGCACCGTCCTTGACAGCCAACTGCGAGCTGTTCTTACTAGCGGCTCTCAAGAAAGCGACCGGCAGAATCTCGGCATGATGCGCATCCCGAAACGCGGCATTTACCTCCAACCCCTTCACCGTCCGCCACAGGTCGTTAGCCGAAACCGTTGGGGGCAGTGGCGTGCCAAACTCGATCTCAAAAGGACGGAAGAAGCGTCCCAGCCGCAGATACACCTTCTGTTCGCTGAAGCTCGCCAGACTCGTCCAAAGTCCATTCATGTAGGCCGGAATGACCGGGATCTGCGTCCCTGCTACGATTCGCGTGAACCCCTTTTGAAATGCATGCAGATGCCCGCTTCGCGTAATTCCGCCTTCAGGAAAAATCCCCGCAAAGTGACCTTCTTCGATCACCTTTCGCGCCTGTCTTAAACTCTCCACCGCCTCCCGCCGCGCCCCTTGCGAGATTGGAATCGTCCGAAACAAGTTCAACAAAAACCGTGAGGCCGGGTTCTTGTAATAAGCATCGAACACCAGAAATCGCACCATCCGCTGCGTCATCGAACCGAGTAGCCAACCATCGGCCAACGTCACGTGATTCGAAACAACAATGCCTGGACCCTCCGCTGCGCAATTCTCCGACCCGTAAACTACAAACCGGTGCACGGTCCGCAACGGCCAGTAAATCGCCAGCCTCACAATGAACCGCCACATCTCCAGCGTCAAGACGAAGAGCGCCGCTGCGGCCAATACAGCAACCCAACTCGGAGCATACAATCCGGCTACCGCGCCAATCCAGCAAGCCAGGGAACGCAAGGCGAAGGAGGCCTTCAAATTGACCGTGACTTGCACGGCACCCGCCGCCAGCCATCCCATTCCCGCAGCTGCAATCCACGGATTCCAAAACCCAATCCCCACCAGCAGCAGCAAAGCCCCCAGCAGCAACATCCCCGGCTCGCCTCTGCGGTAGGCCATTCCCAACGGGACGCCGGCGGTCACCATTGCGACCACGCATACACCCATCAACGTCAAAGAATCCATCCCGCGCAAGAACGTAGCCAGCGCTAAGCCCATCAACAGCCAGCCGAACAAATTGCGAAGGCCGCGCCCCGTCCATTCCACTTCGCTCCACTTTGGCGCCAGCGCCGCGCTGGATCGTTCGGCCAGTAGCATCGCTCCAAAGCTCAAAATCAAGAAGAAAACCGCCAGAATTACTGAGTCAAGCGGTGAGAACCGCAGCGCAGGCTGAACCAACGCTCCCAACGCCAAGGCCAGAAACAGCGCGATTTCTCGCACTGCTAAAGTCCTTGCTACCGCGTCGTGCGGAGTAAACCTCCGCCAGGCCAACCTTCGTCCCACCAATGGGAACAAAGCCACTGGAGTCAGGACACTTCCGGTCCCAATCGCCAGAGCGGCAAACAGTTTTTCTAAGAATTCGAAAAGGAGATGCTGACGGACGCCTTTCATGCGGCTAACCTGAAAAGTGTAGCAGTGCTTCCACTCATCGAGGTTTTCCGAGCATGCGTCCCCTCACAGTTCTCTGTATTGCCAGTTACGAAAAAGGTTATGAGTTCCTCCGCGAAGCCAAGCGCCAAGGCTGTCGCGTATTGCTTCTCTCCTCTCACAGCCTGAAAGAATCCGCCAAGTGGCCGATGGAGTCGATCGACGACATCTTCTACATGCCGGACGACAAAAAGAAGTGGGACAAGCAGCAAACCATCAATGCCGTGAGCTATCTGGCCCGCACAGAACAAATCGACCGCATCGTTCCCCTCGACGACTTCGATCTTGAAATGGCCGCCGCCCTGCGCGAGCATCTGCGAATCCCGGGCATGGGCGAAACCACTACCCGTTACTTCCGCGACAAACTCGCCATGCGCCGTCAGGCCGCCGACAAAGGTCTCAATATTCCTGACTTCGTTCACGTCCTCAACCACGACAAGGTCAACGAGTTTCTCGATCGCATCCCTGCGCCGTGGGTCCTCAAACCTCGCTTTATGGCCGGTGCCATCGGCATCAAGAAGGTCTTCACCAAGGATGAGTTCTGGAACATTGTCAACTCCCTCGGCAACGATCAATCCAACTACCTTGTCGAACGCTACATTCCGGGCCACATCTTTCACGTTGATTCCGTCGTGAGCGAGCGAGAAATTCTTTTCGCCGTCGCCAGCCGCTACGGGCGTCCACCCATGGACGTCAGCCATGAAGGCGGCGTCTTCACCACGCGCCTTCTTGAACACAACACTCCCCTTGAGAAGAGCCTTCTTGAGAAGAACCAGCTCGTGCTCTCCGCTATGGGGCTCCTCCGCGGTGTTTCTCATACGGAATACATCCAGGGTCGCGAAGACGGCAAGATCTACTTTCTCGAAACTTCGGCGCGCGTCGGCGGCGCACACATTGCCGACCTCATCGACGCCTCCACGGGTATCAACCTTTGGGCCGAATGGGCCAAAATTGAAGTCGACGGCGGTGCTGGCGGTTACAAGTTAGGCCCGGCCAGAGACAGCTACGGTGGCCTCCTCGTCAGCCTCGCCCGGCAGGAAAAGCCCGACACTTCGGCTTACAACGACCCCGAACTCGTCTGGCGCATGGAGAAAAAACATCACGTCGGCTTCGTGGTCTCCAGCACCAGCTACGAGCGCGTCCAATACCTCATGGATCAATACCTGGAGCGTGTTCGTGAAGATTTTCTGGCTATCGCTCCTCCTCGCGAAAAGCCTGCCGAGTAGCGCCGCAACCTATTCCCGTGACGTTGCACCGATTCTGGATCGCCATTGCGTCCAGTGCCACCGCGCGGGCGAGGTAGGGCCTTTTCCTCTCGATACCTACGAGGCCGCGCGCAAGCACGCAAGGCAAATTGCGCTCGCTGCGTCCACGCGGTTCATGCCTCCCTTTAAACCGGTCCCACCCAGTCTCACGTTTCACCGTGAGCGCCGCATGAGCAGTATCGAAATCAGAACCCTCCAGGCCTGGGCCTCGACGGGCGCTCCCCGCGGCATCAAAACCTCAATTCCATCTAGGCCCGCAGCTCCCCCACCTCCGCCTAGCGAAACCTGGCGCATGCTCTCTCCCTATGACCTACCCGCCGACGGTCCCGATCAATACCGGTGCTTCGTTATCCCCACTCAGCTCAAGGATGCCCGCTACATCGATGCCTTCGAGTTCCTTCCCGGCAACCGCCGCGTCGTTCACCACGCTTTGATGTTCTTCGATCTCAGCGGCGCCGCCCGCAAACTCGACGCCGAATCGGACGGCCCCGGCTACCCCTGCTTCGGCACGCCCGGCTTCCTGCCCACCTCCAGCCTCGGCGGCTGGAGCCCCGGCAATGGCCTTCTACAAATGCCTCCGGGCACGGCGATCAAAGCTCCCGCCGGTGCCGACCTCGTTTTTCAGATCCACTACCACTTCACCGGCAAGCCTGAGTCCGACACAAGCGCCGTTGCTGTTCGCTATTCAGAAAAACCCCCGCAGAAAAAACTCCTCGACATCCCCCTCACCTCCAAAGCCATCGACATCCCCGCAGGCCAATCCCGCTACGAAGTCACCGACTACTTCGAGCTTCCCGTCGACATCACGCTCTGGCAAATCATTCCCCACGCCCATTTCATCGCCCGCGAAGTCCGCGCCTGGGCCACTCCGCCCGGCGGCCTCCGCAAACCGCTCCTCACCATTACCGACTGGGACTTCAACTGGCAAGACATCTACCAGCTCAAAACTCCGCTCCATCTCAAGGCTGGCACTCTGCTTGAAATGCAGGTCCGCTACGACAACTCTGATGCGAATGCCCGCAACCCCAACCGTCCTCCACAACGAGTACTCTGGGGCCCGGGCACCACCGACGAGATGGCCGGGGTCCACTTTAACGTCACGGTCGACAACGAAGCTCGCGACCTCGAAGACCTCACGCATTCCCTGTGGGGCAAAATGATCCGCGCCATCCGCCAACGCTAGACTGAACCTAAAGATGACCCGCCGCACCTTTTCCGCCATGCCCTTGGCCGCCGCGGCCGCCCCTCTTCTCCCCACTCGCGGCGAGCTGGATCTCCTCATTCAGCGCCTCGAAAAAATCCTCCTCGAAAACATCCTGGCCTTCTGGTATCCCAAAACTATCGACCCCGTCGGCGGCTACCTCCTCAATCACGACATCGATGGCAATCCCAAAGGCTCTGCCCCCCGTGCCATCGTTACGCAAGCTCGCATGCTCTGGTTCTTCGCTCGCATGGCCCGCTTCGGCCACGAACCCAAGCGAATGCTCGAAGCCGCCGAACATGGCTATAAATTCCTTCGAGAGCGCATGTGGGATGCCAAGCACGGCGGCTTCTATTGGGAAGTCGACGCCCTCGGCAAGCCCACCAAACCGAACAAGCACCTTTACGGCCAGAGTTTCGCCCTCTTCGCTTGCGCCGAATACGCTCAAGCCTCACGCCGGAAGGACGTGCTCAATTTTTCGCTCGACTTCTTCAACCTTCTCGACAAGCAATCTCACGATCCCATCCATGGCGGCTACGTCGAGTACTTCCTTCAGGATTGGCTCAATCCCCCAGTCAACGAACCCATTTACATGGCTGGTTCCTCGGCTGGCATGAAGCTCATGAACACCCACCTCCACCTCATGGAGGCCATGACCACCCTTCTCCAGGCCACCGCAAACCCCAAGGTTCGTGATCGCCTCCTCGAACTCATCGCCATCGAGTCCAGTGCTGTCATTCGCAAGCCATACATGGCCGCCACCGACAAGTTCGATCGCGACTGGTCTCCGCGCCTCGAAGGCACTTACTCCACAGTCAGCTACGGCCACGACGTTGAGAACATCTGGCTGCTCACCGAAGCCATCAAAACCGCAGGCCTGCAAGTTAGCCCCTACACGGATCTGTTCAAGGCCAATTTTGCCTACTGCCGTAAGTTCGGCTTCGACGAACTCAATGGCGGCTTCTTCTACACCGGCCAGTTCAACCAGCCCGCCGAAGACAAAAGGAAATCCTGGTGGGTGCAGGCTGAAGCACTGGTCAGCGCCCTCACCATGTATCAGCTCACCAGCAGCACGGAGTACTTCGAAGTCTTCCGCAAAACCTGGGCCTTCTGCGAAAAGCATCTCATCGATGCCACGCACGGCGACTGGCACGCCAACATCACCCCTGATCTCAAGCCACAGGGCGACAAAGCCGGCCCCTGGAAGGCCGCCTATCACAACGGCCGCGCCATGATCGAATCCCTCACCCGCCTCCGTGCGATCCGCCTGAAGGCATAGGCCCATGGCCCGCACTTGACGCCTTCTGGAAAATGTGAAAACATTTCCATAAGCATTATGACGTTTCGAAACACTGCGGGAATTCTTTGTTCCTGCGCACTGGCAATAACCCTTCTTGCCGACGAAGTCACCTTTAAGCCTCAGCAGCGCCGCTGGTGGGCCATCCAACCCGTCGTCAGCCCAGTTCTCCCGGAACTGGATGCAGCAGGCCGCTCCTGGGCGCAGAATCCAATCGACCATTTCATCTATCAGAAGCTCCAAGCCAAGAACCTCAAGCCTTCCTCCCCGGCTTCGCGCGAAACCTATATCCGGCGCGTTACCTTCGATATGACTGGCCTGCCCCCTTCGCCCGTCGAAGTTCAAGCCTTCCTCGGTGATTCTCAGCCTGGTGCCGAAGAACGCCTTGTGGATCGCATCCTGGCGAGCCCCGCCTACGGCGAGCGTTGGGGCCGCCACTGGCTCGACGTGGTCCGCTACGCCGATAGCGATGGATTCAAGCAGGACGACACCCGCCCCAATATGTGGCGCTACCGCGATTGGGTCATCAATAGCTTCAATCAAGACAAGCCCTACGACCGCTTCATCAAAGAGCAGATTGCTGCCGACGAACTCTACCCTGGTGACCTCAACGCCCTCCCAGGCCTCGGGTTCCTCCGCCTTTTCGAGGACGAATTCAATCAGGCCCATGTTCGTCTCCGCCGTCAGGAATTGTTAAACGACCTCACCGACAACACGGCCTACGCATTCATGGGCGTCACACTGGCCTGTGCCCGCTGCCACGATCACAAGTTTGATCCCTTGCTCCACAAGGATTACTACCGCCTGCAAGCTCATTTTGCAAACTTGCGCATCATTGATGACGCTACCCTGGTCCCGCCTTCGAAGGTCCAGGAGCACAGCACACAAATGGCTCGCTATCGTGAAATCGCCAAGCCCACGCTCGAAAAGATCGAAGCCTTGATGCAGGGGCCTCGAGCCAACTTCCGCAAACAATATACGGAGCGCCTGCCTGAAGAGGTCCAGGCAATCATCGCAATGCCCGCCAAAGACCGCTCGCCCATTCAGCATCAGATCTACTACAAGGCTGTCACTCAGATTGAAGTTCCGGATGCGGAGGTGATACCGAAGTTCCTCGATGCCGCAGGCAAAGCAAAGTACAAAGCTCTCATGGCTGAGCTGGACAATTACAAGCAACACTTGCCTGCCCCTTTGCCGGTGGCTCAAATTATGCGCGATCAGGCTGCGATCGCTCCGCCTACTTTCATTCTTCGCGGCGGTTCCATCGATCAACCTGGTGACGAAGTTGCCCCCGGATTGCTCAGCATCTTGAATCCCGCACCTTCCAAATTCACTACCATCCCCAACCAGGATTCGAGCGGTCGTCGCTCTGCATTAGCCCTGGCCCTGGCCGACCCATCCAATCCCCTCACCACACGCGTCATGGTCAACCGAGTTTGGCACTACCATTTCGGGCGAGGTATTGTCGGCACCCCCAACGACTTCGGCGTCATGGGTGAGCGTCCCTCCCACCGCGAAATGCTCGACTGGCTCACTCACACCTTTACAACCACCGACGGTTGGAGTCTCAAGAAGCTCCACCGCCGCATTCTCCTCAGCGCCACCTATCGTCAATCCTCCAGCAATAATGTCGAAGCTGCTGCCGTGGATCCCGATAACAAACTGCTCTGGCGCTACCCTCGCCGTCGCCTCGAAGCGGAATCGATTCGCGATTCAATGCTGTTCGTCTCCGGCTTGCTCGACCCCACCATGGGTGGGCCAGGTGTCTTCCCCACTGCCCCCGCCGGCACGGAGATTCAGGAAGGCCGCCACTGGAAAAAGTCTCGCGGTACCCAGGATGAATACCGTCGCAGCGTCTACATTTTCGCTCGCCGCCTCGTCCGTTATCCCATGCTTGAAAGCTTCGATGCCCCCCTCGCCTTCGAAAGTTGCGGCCGCCGTCAACAGACTGTCACCGCCGACCAGGCCCTCGAGCTCCTCAATGGCTCCGCCACGCACAACTTCGCCCGCGCCCTTGCGGATCGCATTGGCAACGACGAGGGGCAGTCTCATGACTCGCTCGCCAGTCGCGCCTATAGTCTCACCCTGGGCCGATCCCCCAGTTCATTAGAACTGTCTCGGGCTACCGCCTTCCTCAAAGAACAATCCGCTCTTTCCGGTGGGCGTGCCGCTGCCCTCCAGGATCTCGCGCAAACGCTCCTTGCCTCCAGTGAGTTCCTTTATGTCGACTAAGCTTCCCGCCTCAATGGATCTCCATTCGATCAATCGGCGTAAGTTCCTGCGTGGCGCCGGCAGTGGTTTGGGCGCGATGGCGATGGCCACGATGCTCGCGGAGCAATCACAGGCCGCCACGACTCACGACGCTACGGTTCCCCGCAAGCCCCATCACCAGCCCAAGGCCAAGTCCGTCATCTTCCTCTTTATGGAAGGGGGCCCAAGCCATATCGATCTCTTCGATCCAAAGCCCCGCCTGAACGAACTCGCCGGTAAGCCGATGCCCGAATCCTTCGGTCGGCCGATCACTGCAATGGGCACGGCTGGCAACACCCTGATGGGCTCCCCACGCAAATGGGCCCAGCACGGCAAGTCCGGCATTTGGGTCAGCGAACTTTACCCGAATGTTGCCAAGCATGCTGACAAGCTTGCCGTTCTCCGTTCGTGCCAATGCGATGGTCTCAATCACGCCGGCGGCGTTAGTCAAATGAACACAGGCGACATCCTCTCTGGCCGTCCCAGCCTCGGTGCCTGGGTCAACTACGGCCTCGGCACCGCCAACAAAAACCTTCCCACCTTCGTCAGCATGATCGACGAGCGCGAACCCTTCGGCAACGCCAAGAATTGGGGCTCAGGCTTCCTGCCCGCCGTCTATCAGGGCACGTTGTTCCGCCAGGGACCCAATCCGATCCTCAACACCAAACTCGCTCCCGGCGATACGCCCGAACGCCAGCGCGCTCGCCTATCCCTTCTCGAAGCCCAGAATCGCGACTACTTCAATCTCCACCCGGATGACTCCTCTCTTGAAGCCCGCATTCGCAGTTTCGAGCTCGCTTATGCTCTGCAGAAGTCAGGCCCTGAAGTTGTCGATCTCACGGGCGAGACCGAGGAAACCAAATCCCTTTACGGCCTCGATCAACCCGCCACCGCAACATTCGGACGCAATTGCCTACTTGCTCGCCGCCTCGTCGAGCGTGGTGTCCGTTTTGTCGAACTCTACTGCGGTTCCGGTAGCGGCTGGGACGCGCACAACGATCTCGAAGGCAATCACGCCAAGTGGTGCCGCGCCTCCGACAAGCCCGTGGCTGGCCTAATCGAAGACCTCCACCGCCGCGGTCTGCTCGATGAAACCCTCGTCGTCTGGGGCGGGGAATTCGGTCGCACACCCTTTAACGAAAAAGGCGATGGCCGCGATCACAACCCCTGGGGCTTCACCATGTTCTTCGCTGGCGGCGGAGTGAAAGGTGGCCAGACCATCGGCGCCACCGACGAGATTGGCCTTCGCGCCACCGAGCGCCCTGCGCATGTTCACGACATCCACGCTTCGATCCTTTGGCTGCTCGGGCTCGATCATCTCAAGCTCACCTATCTTCACAATGGCCGCGCGGAACGGCCCACCATCGTTGCCGGAGAACACATGGTCAAGGAGCTCTGGCAAGGCTGATGCCAACGATCAAAGATGTCGCCGCCCTGGCCGGCGTCAGTGTCGCCACGGTCTCTCGGGTTCTCAATCAGAGCGGCTACGCCGATGCCGATACCCGCACCCGTGTCCTTGACGCGGTTTCGGAGCTTGGCTACAAGACAAACATCCACTGGAGCCGTCTCAAGCGCAAGTCTTCCAACACCATTCTCTTTCTGCTCAGCAACCACGCCAACTTCAATACCTTCCATACCCGCGTGCTTGAGGCTTGCGAAAAGAACCTCCGCGCCAAAGGCTACGACCTTGTATTTGCCCGCCACGAGTACACCGGCGACATGCGTCCCGTCGATCTACCCCTCCCTTCCATGCTGAATCATGAAGGCTCTATCGATGGTGTCTTGCTGGCTGGCATCCACTACCAGAACTTGGTGAGTGTACTTCGAAAGAGACAGATACCCTTCGCGATGCTCGGCAACAATTTCGAAGGTTTTGCAGGTGTGCCTCCTCACAATTGCGTTTCTTTTGACGACCTGACCGCAATGCAGGATGCGACCCAATACCTCCTCCGCCTCGGCCATCGCCGCGTTGCTTTTATCGGCAACACCTCCTTCCCCTGGTTTCGCAACCGTCACGCCGGCTACCTTCGCGCCATCGACGCGAGCGAACTCACCGCGATGGGCGTCACCGAAAACTGGCGCATTTCTAACATCGACTACGGCACGCTCGCTCTGGCGCAGCTCTTGCGCGAACAGGAAGTCCCAACGGCGATTCTCGCCGGTAACGACGAAATTGCCGCCGGCTGCTGGAAAGAACTGACCAGGCGCCAGATCCAGATCCCTTCTCGCATAAGCCTGATCGGCATTGGCGATCGCCCAGAATTCTCGATTCTCGAGCCAGCGCTCACTTCCATCTCTGTCTTTCCGGAACAACTTGGTGAGCGCCTTACTCTCATGCTCATCGAGCAGATTCGCAATCCTCGTCTCAGCCTTCCCTCGGAACTTCTTCCCTGCAAATTAATGGAACGAGCCTCTTGCGCTCCACCTCCTGAAGAATTCAAGCTCCACACCTTGAAAAGGAACTCTCAATGAACTCCCGTGCTTTCTCGCGGCTCCGTCTCGCCGCCCTATCCCTAATGGCTGTCTCTCTGTTGAGCCAGGACTTTCGCGCCGTCATCTCCGGGCGCATCACCGATTCGAGTGACGCCGCCATCCCCAACGTTCGGGTTACGGCCACGAATATCGAAACCGGCGTCACAACCAGCGGCTCCAGTAACGCCAGTGGTCTCTACACCGTTCCCTCCTTACCTCCTGGCCGCTACACCCTCACCGCCGAGATCACCGGCTTCAAGCGCTTCGTCCGCGAGGGCTTGACCCTCGAAGTCCAGGGCCGCCCTCAGATCGATATTCGTCTCGAGACTGGCGACGTTCAATCCTCCATCCAGGTAACGGCCGAATCGCCATTGCTCGAAACCTCCTCTGCCAGCCGTGGCGGCGTCATCACTGGCCGTACGCTGGTTGACCTTCCCCTCAATGGCCGCAATGCCTTCGCCCTCGCCGCTCTTGAGCCCGGCGTCAACTTCACCGCCCGCGGCACTGCCAGCACCTTCTTTCGCACCACTGGCAATGGTGGGATCTCCAGCGCCACCTTCGGCGGAGGTGGCTTCCGCAGCAACGAATCTCTCCTCGATGGAGTTCCAAACACCGGCACCGATGGCGTCGTTCAGTACGTCCCCAGTGTCGATGCCGCCAGCGAGTTCAAGGTCCAAACCAACGTCTTCGATGCCGAGTATGGTCGCTTCACCGGTGGTGTCCTGAATGCCGCAATCCGCAGCGGCACCAATCAGTTCCACGGCACACTATTCAATTTCACCCGCAACTCTTACTGGAATGCCCGCGACACCTTCGCCGCCAACATCCCTCAGTTCGGCTACAACCTCTTCGGTGGTTCTGCTGGTGCTCCGGTCACCATCCCCAAGCTCTACAACGGCCGCAATCGCACTTTCTGGTTCTTCAACTACGAAGGCTCTCGCGAAGGCGTTCCGCGCGCCAACGTCAACACCGTCCCGAGCGCCCTCGAAAGAAACGGCGATTTCAGCCAGTCCCGGGTCCGCAGTGGCGCTAACATTCTTCCCGTTCAGATCTTCAATCCCGCCACCACTCGCCTTCAGGGCACGACGTTTGTCCGCGATGCCTTCCCCAATAACACCATCCCCGCATCGGCCATCAGCCCGATCGCTCGCGGGCTCCTGGCTCTCTATCCGCTTCCCAATACCACCGGCGATGCCGTTACCGGGGCTACCAATCACATCCTCTCTTTCAAAGATCCCGTCTTCGACAACGGCTATGTCTGGAAGATTGACCACCGCTTCTCCGATCGTCACTCCGCCTTCTTCCGCTACTCCTGGCGTCAGTTCGGCGTCGATCGGCAGGGTGCCTTCAAGTCCCTCGCCACCGGCGATATCGACCGCCGAGACGCTCCCGGCTTTGCCTTCGACGATACTTTCCTGCTCAACTCCACCACCATTCTCAACTTCCGTTACGGCCTTGCCCGCTTCAAAACACTCAGCCGCGCTGACAACCTCGGCTATGACCTCGCTTCGCTCGGATTCTCTCCGCAATTCATCGGCTTACTCCCCTTTCAGGCCATCCCTCAAATCTCGCTCAGCAATGGCCTCACCGGCATCAGCGGTGCCAACAAACAAAGCCGTGGCGCGGAAGATTCCCACACCGCTCGCATCGCCCTCACCAAGAGCGTCAATCGCCACACCTTCAAAACTGGTTTCGAGTTCCGTCTTCTCAATTCAAACGTCGCCAGTCTCGGTGCCAACGCCACGGGCGCCTTTGCATTCGACCAAGCCTTTAGCCGCGGAGCCAATCCCCAGGTTGCCGGTGTGAATCTCGGCCACGGCCTCGCTAGCTTCCTGCTTGGCCTGCCCGCCTCTGGCAGTGTCGCCAACAACGCCGCCACCGCCGACCAAACCAACTACAAGGGCTTCTTCTTTCATGACGATTGGCGTGTCTCAAGCCGCCTCACTCTGAACCTCGGTCTCCGCTACGAATGGGAAGGCGCGTACGTCGAACGCTACAACCGCCTGAATCGTGGCTACGATTTCTCCACCGAAAGCCCCCTCTCCGCAGCTACTCGTGCCAACTATGCCGCGGCGCCGATTCCAGAACTTGCCGCCTCCAACTTCCGCGCCACTGGCGGGCTCCTCTTCGCCGGCGTTGGCGGTGTGCCTCGCGGCCTGTCCGATATTGACCGCAACAACATCGCGCCCCGCATCGGCATCAGCTATCAGATCGATTCCAAAACCGTGCTCCGCGTCGGCTACGGCCTGTTCTACGGTGCCAGCACCCAAACCGGCGAAACCCGCAATGGCTTCTCCGTCGCCACTCCTTACGTCGCTTCCGTCGACGGCGGCAACACCGCGGCCAACTCCCTGCGAAACCCCTTCCCCACTGGCCTCGTCCCCGCAACCGGCGCGTCCCAGGGGCTTCTCACCCTTGCCGGCCAGGGCGTTTCCTTCACTAGTCCCGACCGCCGTCAGCCCATGGCTCACCAATACTCCATCGGGATCCAACGCCAGCTTCCCGGTGCCTTATTGCTTGAGGTCAGCTACGTCGGCAATCAGGTTCGCGATCTCCCAGTAAGTCGAAATCTCAATGGCATCCCCGAATCCTTCCGCGCCCCTGCGGAATCCACCTTCTTTGCCTCCAATCGCAACACTCTCAACGAGCCCGTCACCAACCCCTTCTTTGAAGTCATTGCAGCCGGTCCCCTCTCCGCCCGCACTGTCGCCCGCGGCCAGCTCCTCCGGCCCTATCCCCACTTCACCGGCATTCAGGTCCAGAGCCTCCCCGTTGGCGTCAGCCGTTACGACGCGCTCCAATCCAAGCTCACCCGCCGCTTCGCGAATGGTGTCAGTCTCACTGCTTCCTACGCCTTCACCAAACAGATCGAGCAGACGCGCTTCCTCAACGATCAGGATGAGACTCCTGTCCGCGAACTCACTGAATTCGACCTTCCACACCGCTTCGTCACTTCCGTTGCCTATGAGCTTCCCTTCGGTCCGGGTCGCAAGTTCCTCAACAAGACCTCGGGTTTCATGGCTCGCCTCCTCGAAGGCATGCAGATCAACACGATCTATCAGGCTCAAAGCGGTGTTCCAATTGAGATCACCGGTGCGGAAAGCCTCGGCCGCAGCGCCAAATCTTCCTCTTCCACAACCGCCCAATGGTTCGACACCTCCGCCTTCCGTCAGCGCCAACCTGTCGAGTTGGTTCGAACCGCTCGCCTTCCAGATGTCCGTTCCGGAGGTCGTAACAATGTCGATCTGTCCTTCTTCAAGACAAATCGCATCACGGAATCGATCAAGCTTCAATTTCGCGCCGAAGCCTTTAACGCCTTCAATCGCCCCGAGTACTCTTCTCCATCGGGAGCTTTCGCCTCAGCCAACTTCGGCCGCGTCACCAGCGTCAACACCTTCGCCCGTCAGCTGCAATTTGCTCTTAAGCTCATTTGGTAGCGATACGATAGCAGGACCGCGTGCCTGCCTTTAGAGCGCATTGGGTTCTGGCCCTGCTCACCCTCTCTACGCTCGTCAACTACCTCGACCGCCAGTCCCTGGCGGTCGTTCTGCCCATCCTTCGCGATCAGATCCATCTTCTTCCTACAGACTATGGGTTGATCTCCGCGGCATTCCTGATCGCCTACAGCTTCGGCCAACTGCTTGCCGGCCCTGTCATCAATACGCTTGGCCTTCGCCTTGGGCTCGCACTTTTCGTTGGCTTCTGGTCGCTGGCCGCAATGCTTCACGGCTTTGCCCAAAGCGCCTTCCATCTGCTGGTGCTGCGAGTCCTGTTGGGCGTCGCCGAGGCTGGCAATTGGCCTGCGGGCGTCAAAGTAATCACGCTTTGGTACCCTGCCCATCGCCGCGCTCTCTATCTTGGGATCTTCGACGGGGGCGCCGCTTTCGGCTCGGTTCTCGGGTTCCCATTGATGGCTGGACTCTCCACACAATTCGGTTGGCGCGCCGCATTTTTGGCGGTTGGCTCCATCGGTCTCATCTGGCTAATTTTCTGGCTGCTCTCCATCGACGACCACTCCCTTCCCTCCTTCTCTCCCCCGGCAATTCACTCCGGCGCGCCACTCCTCACTCAACCCATTCTTTGGGCCCTGATGGCCACGCGCTTCTTCGCCACGCCAGTCTGGTGGTTCTACGTTTTCTGGCTTCCTGATTACCTCTCTCAGGGGCGCGGCCTCTCAATTGAGCAAATTGGCATTGTTGGTTGGGTTCCCTACCTCACCGTCGATTTGGGCAAATGGACTGGCGGTTTCTTCTCAGATCGCCTGGCTCTCTCTCGCAGCAATCCTCTCGCGGCCCGGCGCACGGTCATGGCCATCGGCGCTGTGCTGATGGCCGCAGGTGTCTTCGTGGTGGACGCCGCCTCCTCGGCAAATGCGATCGCTTGGATCTCCCTCGGCACATTCGGCTTCGGTCTTTGGAGCGTCAACATCCTTGCGCTCCACTCCGATTCCTTCCACCCAACTCAGCTTGCTACTGCCGTTGGCTTCACCACCGCCGCCTCCAGCGCAGGTGGTGCGTTGTTCACTTGGCTCACCGGCTATGTCGTGCAGTCTTTCGGCTACCGCTATGCCTTCGCCACAACTGGGGCCATCTCGATCATCGCTTACACGATTCTGCATTTTTCCATGCGCTCCCGCCCCATGAGATGATCGCTCTCATGCGCCGCCGCATTTTCCTCTCCTCCGCCACCGCCGCCCTTGCCCAACAATCCGTCCCCATCGAAAAATTCGAACCCCGCTCCATGCTCAAGGCCAAGGCTACCCCTATCAACGGCCCCGCCTTCCCCGTCATCGACTTTCACGCCCACCTCTCTTGGGCCGCGCGATCCAAGAACGGAGTCGCCCTCACTGGCGATCGCACCTTCATCGCCGAACCCAAAGATCTTCTCCCCACCATGGACCGTCAGAAGCTCAAGACGGTCGTCAACCTCACCGGCGGCTACGCGAACGGCCTCAAGCAAGCTGTCGACAAATTCGACAAAGCTTATCCCGGTCGCTTCCTCACCATGACCGAACCCGCTTGGGCCCTCACCCAGGATCCAAACTACCCCAAGCTCCAGGGCGATCTGCTCAACGAAGCCAAGCGCAACGGTGCCTGCGGCCTCAAGGTCCTCAAGACCCTCGGCCTATATCTCCGCTCCAACATCTCCGACGGCAAGCTCATCGAGATCGACGACAAACGCTTCGATCCCCTTTGGGACGCTTGCGGCCAATTGAAGATCCCCGTCGCCATCCACGTCTCCGACCCCATCGCCTTCTTCCTTCCCACCGACCGTTTCAACGAGCGCTTCGAAGAACTCAACAACCACCCTGACTGGAGTTTCCATGGCAAGGACTTTCCTTCCAACGATCAACTCCTTGCCGCGCGCAACCGCGTCTTCGCCCGCCATCCCAAAACCCAATTCGTCGGTCTCCACGTCGGCAACTTCGCCGAAGATCTGGCGAACGTCTCAAACACCCTCGACAACCACCCCAACTTTCACGTCGACATCGCCGCCCGCGTCGGCGAACTCGGCCGCCAGCCCCGCGCCTCCCGCAAGTTCTTCGACAAATACCAAGACCGCATCCTCTTTGGCACCGACGCCGTCCCCAACGGCTTCGAGACCCCCCAACAGATCTTCGGCGACCAACTCTACGAAATCTACTACCGCTTCCTCGAGACTACGGACGAGTATTTCAACTACGCCCCGGCCCCTGTCCCACCGCAGGGCCGCTGGCAGATCTACGGCATCGGCCTGCCCCAAGGCATCCTCAAAAAAGTCTATCACAACAATGCCGCCAAACTCCTCGGCTTGACGAGAATCTAGTTTCATTACGATAATGAAAATGTGAAATCAGTATTAATTTTTTTCATGGCTGCCAGTGTGCTCACAGCCGCGGAAATCCGCGGTAAAGTCACACTCCAAGCCACCGGCAATCCCGTTCATAACATCACGGTCCTTCTTTTGCCCTCAGGCCGCGTTCTGGAAACAAACAACCAGGGCACCTACGAATTCAAAGATATCCCCGCTGGCAAGTACACCCTCGTCGCTACTGGCGAGGGGTTAAGCGACATCCGTCGCTCCATTGAGGTAACAGATTCGACCCCTGGAACGGTCGACTTCCAAATGGGCGTCTCCCCTCTCCGTCAGGAAATCACGATTACTGCCTCGGCCAGCAGGCCCGAATCCTCCCTTGAAACCTTTAGCTCAACGCTGACCCTCGACTCCACAACGCTCGCCTCCAAAGCTGCCACCTCTCTTGGTGACGTCCTCGACGGTGAAGCCGGCATTCACCGCCGCAGCTTCGGCCCTGGCACCACTCGCCCCGTCTCCGTGGTTTCGATGGCGACCGTATCCTCATCCTCCAGGACGGCGTTCGTACCGGCACCCTTGGCGCTCAGTCTGGCGACCACGGTGAACCCGTCGATCCGCAGAGCCTCGATCGCGTCGAAGTCGTCCGCGGCCCTGGCACACTGCTTTACGGCTCCAGTGCCATCGGCGGCGTCGTCAACATGGTCAGCGGTCATCATGAAGCCAAAGACCAGGGTCACCGCGGTGTCCACGGCTACGTCTCCGGCATTGGCGGCACCAACAATGGCCTCCACGGCACCAGCGCCGGCATCGACTTTGGCTTTGACCGGTGGGTCTTCCGCGTCAATTCCGGTGGCCAGCGCACCAGCGACTATCGTTCCCCCGAAGAACGCATCTTCAACTCCCGCACCCGTGCCTTCAATGGCTCCACCGGCTTCTCCTACTACGGTCGCAAGCACTTCCTCACCACCTCGTTCACCTCACAGCGCGGCCTCTACCAACTCCCCACAGAGCCCGAACATGAAGAGGAAGGAGAGGAGGAAGAAGAAGGCCACTCCCACGAGTCGGTTTCCCTTCCCAACCAGCGCTGGAATTTCCGCGTCAACGGCGGCGCTCGCGACCGCTTCCAATACAGCCTCAACTACTCCGACTGGAAGCACCAGGAAATCGCCGATGGCGAAGTCGAAACCCGTTTCTTCAACAAGCAACTCGACTATCGCTTCCTGGTCGAACAACCCCGCCGCGGTCCCTGGTCCGGCAGCTTTGGCATCTGGGGTCTTCGGCGCGACTACGAATCCCGTGGTGCCGAGGCGATCACTCCGCCAACTATCCAGAATGCCTTCGCTGGCTACGGCGTCCAAACTCTGAACCTCGAACGCGTTCGTTTCCAGTTCGGTGGCCGCGTGGAAACCAATCGCTACAACCCCCAATTTGGCCGCAAGCGTGACTTCACCGGATTCTCTGGTGGCGCGGGCATCTCTGTGCCGATCGACAATTCCTCGGTCGTTGTCGCGAATTACTCGCTCGCGTACCGCGCTCCTGCCATCGAAGAGCTCTACGCCAACGGTCCCCACCCTGGCCTGCTCGCCTTTGAAGTGGGCGACGTCAACCTCAACCGCGAACGCATGAACGGCCTCGATCTCTCATACCGTCGCCAGGACGGCCGCATCAAGACCGAAGCCAACGTGTTCAATTACTGGCTCAACGATCAGGTCTTCCTTGCGCCCACCGGCAAGATTGAAGATGGCCTGCCTCGCGCCGAATACCGCCAGGGCAACTCCCGCTACACCGGTTTTGATGCCCGCCTCCAGGCTGGCCTCAACAAGTATGCCTGGCTCAACGCAGGCTTCGATATGGTCCGTACGGAACTCACCGCTCGTAGCATCAGCCTGCCCCGCACCCCTCCCGTCCGCGGCCGCCTTGGTGTTGACTTGCGCTACAAGAACATCAGCGTCATGCCTGAGGCCACTCTGGCCGCCCGTCAGGATCGCGTTTTCACCAGCGAGACCCCCACGGACGGCTACGTCACCATCAACATGCGTAGCGGCTACACCTTGGTCCGCCAGCACACCATCCAATTCTTTGGTGTCAACTGGTTTAACGCCAACAACCGCCTCTATCGCAACCACTTGTCGTTCATCAAGGAGTACGCTCCAGAAATCGGCCGCGGCGTCGCCTTCAACTACTCCGTCCGATTCTTCTAATCGCAAGCCACACGCTTGTAAACAAACCTCTGGGGCCGCGGTTTCGTCTCGTCAAGAGTCGAAGTCGTGGCCCTCAATTCATCTCCACTTCGGACATACGCAATCCTCTGCGGATAGTCGTGTGCCGGATTCTCAAACACCGCCTCATTCTCCGCGCTTTTCTTCAACGCAAACTCGATTGGCCCCTGTTTACCGACAATCGGCACATATTGAATCACACCCTCGCGCACGCCGATTCGCAGCTGTTCATAGAACGTCGGCCGCCCCGGTCGCATCGTCCGGCTGTAGCCCAGCATCACGTCTCCCGCAGGCTTCGACCAGTGCTCCTCTACCTTCACCCCATTCCGCTCCATCACCCAGCAGCCGGACATCCAGCCTAACGACGCCACTTCAGGCTCTGCCGCCGCGAGTGGAAGCAAAAACGCCACCAAAAGTTTCATCCCCACAATCTATACCGCTGGGACGAAACGGATGCGCTAGCCTCAAGGCATGCTCCTCACCACCACATCTTCCCTCGAAGGCATGAAGATCAATCGCTACCACGGCATCGTCACCGGCGAGGCGATCCTCGGCACCAACATGTTCAAGGACTTCTTCGCTGGCATCACCGATATCATCGGCGGCCGCTCTGCAACCTACGAGAAAGAGCTACGCAAAGCCAAGGAAATTGCGATGTCTGAAATGCGTGAAGAAGCCCAGCGCCTGGGCGCCAACGCTATTATCGGCATCGATATCGACTACGAAGAGATCTCTCCCGGCCAAGGCACCATGCTCATGGTCAGTGTCAGCGGCACTGCCGTCTCTATCTCAAACTAAGCTGATTCAGCACCATCTCTCGGTCCTTCTCGTCATGCATCGGCACGGCGAGATTATGGATCTTCTCCTTGACGTCCACTCCCGTTTGAGGATGCTTCGCCACTGCCAGAAACACGTCTCTCTTGTAGTCGCTGCTGTGCAACTCCGCCGCTTCGGCCACTACTTGCTCCTGGATCGTGCGTTCCTGGCCATGCGATACAAGTACTTTGAGCAGAATTTCCTTTCTCGCTTCCTCCCCATGGATGCCGCGCGTCACCTCAAAGAAGGCTGCTGGCAACGGGCCAGTCAATCGTTCGGCGATACCCTGCAATAGCTCCTGCTTCAAGCCCTCCGTGTAGAGTGCACCCACTTCGCGCAGCATCCGCTGCGACAGTGACGGTTCCATTTCTCGCACCATCTTCCGCAGCAAATCGGCCCGGTCTTCTTCTCCGTTCAGGGTGTGAATCAGGTCCAGCATGGGCAACTCAAGCGCCATCGCCTTCACATGCGCTTGCGCCATTCCAGCCAACCGAATCTTTTCGGGCTCGATATGAACCTCTGACGCCATCCGGAGCCAGCGCCTCGTCTGCGCCGAATCCATCGTCGTATCCTTCATCAGCCTGTCGAGGTACTGCACCTTTGCATTCACCTCGGTTACGGTCTGTACCTCGCGCAGCGCACCCTCAACGCCCTCGCTCTTCAGCCACTTCTCCAGCCTCTGCGGCAGGCGATCTTCGCGATCCTTCAACCACTGCGGCAACTCCCTCTCAAGCAGTCTCGCCGCTTCGTTGCTATAGGGCTGCGACAGACCTCCGACGAAGTAGAGCCGCGATACGCGTCCCTGCTCGTCTGCCTCGATTTTCACCGTCCGCGTTACCCAACTATCTCGCCGGCTCAGCACCATGCTGGCCCCAGAGGCGATCGAATCGACATCCTTCTCGTCCTCGCGAAACACAATGTCGCCTTTCATGCGGAACTCCCGCCGCGTCTTGCCATCGTCAATCACAGAGGATCTCTGATAGTCCTCTACGCTGAGCAACCGGCTGAACGGTGCTGCCTTCACCACAACAAACACCAGCAACAATCCCACTGCCAATACCATCGGCCCCGAAGCCGCCGGCATCCGGTTCCGCGTCTCATCGAGCAGTGCCTCCACGCGGGCAAAGATCTCCTTGCGTCGCCCTGCCCCCGCTGCCAGAATCGGCGTCCGTCCGGTCGATCCAAGCTCGGCCACTCGTGTGAGCGCGCTTGCGTAAGCCTTCGCCTCACCTGACTTCGCCACGACCCAGTCGTCGCAAGCCAGTTCGCGCTCCCGATCAATCTCTCGCCCGATTAGCCAAACCGCCGGTTGGATCACAAACACAACCCGGACGAGTCGTTCCAACAGCGCAAACCAGTCATCGCGCCGCTCCAGATGTGCCGCCTCATGCCACACCACCTGTTGCAACTGTTCTTCGCTGAGCTCGGTCCGCATCCGCTCCGGCAACACCACACAAGGATGCAGATATCCCATTGCCATGGGCATTCTCACCCGGTCATTCCAGACAATGCGCGCATCGCGGCTCAAGAAGCCTGGCAGTGCAATCGCGCTCTCCTGAGAACTTCTCTTGATCCACCACATCCACCCATACCCGAGCACCACTCGCAAAAATTGCAGAAAGGCAAGAGCGAGCCCTAGCCCCAAAAAGAACCCTGCGGCATCTGCCTCGCGCAATTCTACCAGAGGAGGCTGTGTCGCTGGCAGCGAAGGTTGAGGGGCGGGCTCAATCCGTCCTTTGGGTGCCGTCGTCGGCGTTGCAGAAACCATCCTGGGCTCCACCTGCCGTCTTTCTTGCGGCAGCCATTGCAACACTGGTAGCAACACTACGACTGCCAGTGTTACTTGCCAGATTGCCAGCCGTGTCGCCGCGCTCAGCCTCGCCGTCTCACGCATCAGCAACCACACTGCGGCGGTCAGCAGAATTCCTTGCCACCAGCCATTCACTAGAGCTTCCACAAACGTCGGCATTAGTTTGCCTCCTCGATCATCTTTTTCAGTCGCCGGATCTCAGATCGGCTGAGCTTCTCGTTCTTGAGCAGGTTGAGTACGAGTTGCTCCGCCGAATTTTCGAAGAATCGGCTCAACAGCATTCGCAGTGCGCTCTGCCGCGCCTTGTCCCGTTCAACGGTCGGTGCATAGACAAACGCCCGCCCATCCTTCTCGTGTTCCAGGTATCCCTTATCCTCAAGAATCCGCATCGTCGTCAGCACCGTGTTGTAAGCGAGTGCTGGCTCCCCCGGTAGCGCCTCAAGCACCTCGTTCACGGTGCTTGGCCCCCGAGTCCACAACACCTCCATCAGCCGCAACTCCGCTTCCGTCAATACTGTTGATTCTTTCCGCGCCATTTCTAACTCTTAAGGAATTAGTAGCACGCAGTGCCGAATCGGTCAACTAATTCTTTAAGTGTTCATCGCCCGCGTTCGGTTACGGCACGGATAAACGCCTCAATTAGGGGCGACGGCTGGTCTCTCAGTGCGCTCCGCTCCGGTTGAAAAAGCGTTCCGACAAAGAAAGGATGATCCGCCAACTCCATTGCTCGCACTTCCCCTTGCCCATCTGTAGCCGCCACCTTCATCCCGGCAGTTTCAAAGGCCTCCACGAGATTTGCGTTGAAGCCGAAATTGCAGTGATAGCCAGCCCAGATCGGTCCTCCTCCATAGATTTGCGCAAACCGCGATCCTTCAGTCGCAAAGACATCCTCTTCTACTTCGACAAGTGAACAAGACAACCTTGAGATCACTAGCGGCCCTGCGCCGGTTGCGGTCTCTTCATGCTCGGCCGATTCGATTCCCAGTACTTTCCTCGCGAATTCGAGCACCGCATGTTGAAATCCGCCACAGGTTCCAAGAAAGGGGACTCGGCCTTCTCTCGCCCAACGAATCGACTCAAGCGCCGCCCCTTCATCGGCATAGGGAGAAGCAGGAACACACCAAACTCCGTCATAGCTTTCAAGAGAGCTAAGACTCGCCGTATGCTTCCACTCGTACCGCAGCGAGTCGACTTGCAAAGATCGCTTAGCTCGCTCAATCGCTAGCGGAATCGCCTGATGAGCAATCACTCGCGAATCGAAATCCCCTACTAGCGCCACTCTCGCCTGCATGTTGCAATTACAGAGAGCGCCTAAAGACTCACCGCGTAATTAGCAGTCATCTCCCTGCCGGAAATCAATAGGGAATGACCCACTCGATCGAAGCTCCAAAATAAAGCCAAGCTGGGTGTGATTTCTGGGCACGCCCATGTGAATCATGAGTTGTGAGCAGCCCTGGCAGTACCAGTGCCGAATTCGAGTGCCTGTTGGAACTACACAAAGGCATTCTCTACAAAGTTGCTCGGGCCTACTGCCGCAACGCCAGTGACCTCGAAGATCTGGCGCAAGAAATCATTGCGCAGCTCTGGCGGTCTTTCCCCGCATTCGATCCACGCACGGCCAAATTCTCGACCTGGCTCTACCGCGTTGCGCTCAACGTCTCCATTTCTTTCTATCGCCGCGAGCGCATCCGCAATCACGAGCCACTTGAAGAAACTCAGCCGGAGCTGCTGCAAATGACATCCGCCGTTTCCGACGAAGTCCGGATGCTATACGACTGGATTGGCAAGCTCGACGAAGCAAACAAAGCTCTCGTGCTTCTCTATCTTGATGGTCAAAGCTACCAGGAGATCTCTGCCATTCTCGGGATCTCCGAAACCAACATTGCCACCCGCCTGAGCCGTCTGCGCGACGCAATGAAACAGGATCTAACCGGAGGTTCGATAAATGCAAATCGATGATCACACACTGCAACGAATTTGGGCCGGGCAGGAACAGCTGCTTGCGGAGAATCTTCGGCTGAACCGCAAGATCCTCGCTCGTCTTACCTTCGAACCTGTCCGGGTCGAATTGCATCGCGGGGCGATCCTGATGGCTCTCGGGGCTTTGCCAGCCGTGGTAATTCTCCCCTGGATCGGCAATTTCATCTATGAGCATTGGTCCGAATGGAGATTCGTCCTCCCGGCAGTGCTCTTGCATTTCTACGTGCTCTTCTTGGTGGCCCTGCGTTTCCGGTACATCCACCTGACGCTCCAGATAACCTACGGCGAGCCGGTCGTTGAAATCCAGCAGCGAATTGCCGCACTTCGAAAATCCAGTTTCCAGATGCTGAAATGGGTTTGGCTTACCGCGACTCTCATTTGGCCTCCCCTGCTGGTCGTGTGCCTGCAAGGCTTCGCAGGAATCTACGCATACGCCCTGTTTGGTTGGTCCTGGCTGATTTGGAATCTGCTCGCCGGGCTTGCCATAATTCCAGTTGTGTTGTGGATCTTGCGACGACTTGGAGAATCTAAAACCGCTGGTGGTTATTTCCTGAATCGCTCCGAGCGCCTGCTGGACGAGCCGATCGAGCCCGATCAAGGAGCCTCAGTCTGAGACAAGCTTGCACCCAGCCGGCCAACGCCACCCCAAGCACAAACCTGGATGAGGTCGTCGGCTCCATCTCCCTTTCCGGTCTTGCAAAGGCAATCGAAAGCTACGGTCGCTTTCGACAATAGCTTGATGAGTCGGCTTTGGTTGGCCAACAATGAGCGCGGCAAGAGCAACCCATCTCAAGCTCGAAGGCGTCCAGCAAGCCTCCTGAGCACTCCCGCCACCCCGCTATGATAGATTCTTCCCAGCAATGCGCTTTCTGCTTTTCATCGGGCTCGCCATACCTCTCATCGCCGCCGAGCCCACCGCTATCCTCATCCAACGCTGTCTCTCCTGCCACAACGACACCACCCGGCTCGGCAATCTCTCCCTCACCTCCCGCACAAACGCCGCATACGTTCTCGAATCAAAACTCCTCACCCGCGTTACTCGCGGTGAAATGCCCCCCGGCGGCGGCCTCCCACCCGAAGAGCGCGCGACCCTCAAACAATGGATTGAATCAGGTGCGCCCTGGGAATCCACCCTCTCGGCTCGTCCCCGCGCCACCTCCTCCTTTTGGTCCCTCCAACCCCTCTCCAACCCTGGAGGCACCATCGATTCCCACCTGTCAGCCGCCCTCCAGGCAAAGGGTCTCAAATTCTCCCCGCCGGCCAGCCGTCGCACCCTGATCCGCCGCGCGACTTTCGACCTCACGGGCCTCCCTCCCACCCCAGCCGAAATCGACGCCTTCCTCAACGACTCGGCCCCCAACGCCTACGAAAAACTCATCGACCGCCTCCTCGCTTCGCCCGCCTATGGCGAGCGCTGGGGACGCCACTGGCTCGACGTCATCCGCTACGGAGAATCCCACGGCTATGAGCAGAATCACGTCCGCCCCAACGCATGGCGTTTCCGCGATTACGTCATCCGCGCTTTCAATCAAGACCTCCCCTTCAATCGCTTCATGATGGAACAAGTCGCCGGCGACCTTCTCGACCCGGGTAATCCTAACGTTGAGATCGCTACCGGCTTCCTCGTTGCAGGGCCTCACGACACCGTCGGCAATTCCAACACTGCCGCCCTCCGTCAACAACGCGCTGACGATCTCGACGACATGGTCAACGCCACCGCGTCCTCCTTCCTTGGCCTCACCGTCAACTGCGCCCGCTGCCACGACCACAAATTCGATCCCATCCAGCAGCTCGACTACTACCGCCTCGCCGCCATCTTTAACGGCGTCAACCATGGCGAACGCCCCGTTGCCTCGGCTGAGGCTCGCGCCCGCCGCAATGAGCTCGCTGCCCCTCTCGATCAAGCCATTAAGGCCGCGAAAGATCAGCTTGCTGCCCTTACCGCTTCAACCACTTCAAGGCGCGAGACCGCCGAGCAAGCCGTTCGCGACAAGCACCGCCCTGCCGTAACTCCGTTCGGCGTCGATGAATCCTGGCCTGCCGCCCCCGCGCGCTTTGTTCGATTCTCAGCCCCTCAGGGCTTTCCCGGCGGCCTCGACGAAGTCGAACTCTTTTCTGCCTCTGGCGTCAACCTCGCCCCAACCGCCAAGCTCAACGTCTCTTCTACGCGCATCGCCGAAGGGAATCCCGATGCCTATCACGCCCGCCACCTCAACGACCAATCTTTTGATAAGCGCTGGTTCTCCGAAGGTGCCGGCCCTGCCTTCATCACCATCGAACTTCCCGAGCCCACAGCTACCCAAAAGCTTGCGTGGTCCACCGATCGAGCTCGCGCCTTCCAGGGCCGCTTTGAACAAAACACCGTCGCCGCCTACACCATCGAGATTTCCCTGGACGGCAAGTCCTGGACGCCCATTGCCTCGAACGTAAACCGCCTGCCACACCGCAAGCCCGATCTCGACCGCCTCATCACCCTCGAAGCCCTCTCGCCAGCGGATCGAGCAACCTTTGAAACCGCAGAGGCCGAGCTCAAACAAGCCGAAGCCCAACTCAAGCTGGTCCCCCCACTCCCCCTTGCCTACGCGGGTGTCTTCAAACAACCCACCGAGCCCGTCTATCTGCTCAAAGGTGGCGGCGTCATGCAGCGTGGTGACCCTGTTCTCCCTGCCAGCCTTTCCACGCTCAAACACGCCTCATTCAGCATTCCCCTTGACGCGCCCGAACAAAACGCCCGCCTCGAGTTTGCCAAATGGCTCGCCGATGATCGCAATCCACTCACCCCGCGAGTCATCGTCAATCGCCTCTGGCACTCTCACTTTGGCCTAGGCCTTGTCGCCACCCCGTCGGACTTCGGCTTCAACGGCGAGCGCCCCTCTCACCCTGCCCTGCTCGACCACTTGGCCCAGCGCCTCCTCGCTCACGGCTGGCATCTGAAGCCCCTCCACAAAGAGATCCTACTCTCGACCGCCTACCAGCAATCGAGCACCTTCAACCCCGCCGCCGCCCGCATCGATGCAAGCTCGCGCCTGCTGTGGCGCTTCCCTCCCCAACGACTCCAGGCCGAAGCCCTCCGCGATTCCATGCTCGCCGTCTCTGGCAGTCTCAACCCGGAACGCGGAGGCCCCAGCTTCCGCCTCTACAAATACACCGTCGACAATGTCGCCACCTACTTCCCCCTCGACAAATTCGGCCCCGAAACCTATCGCCGCTCGGTCTACGCCGAGTCGGCCCGCTCCATCCCCAACGAACTCCTCACCGTCTTCGATTGCCCCGATTCTTCTCTCCCCGAACCGCGCCGCGTCTCAACTACCTCACCTCTTCAAGCCCTCACGCTGCTCAATCATGGCTTCACACTCAGCATGGCTGATGCTCTCGAAAAACGCCTTTCCAATGCATCCGAACCGGATCGCATCTCTCAAGCTTTTCTCCTCGCCTACGGTCGGCCGCCAGAGCCTGAAGAGCTCAACGAATCGGCGAAGTTGATCGACACCCATGGCTTCCTCCACTTTGCTCGCGCCCTGTTCAACACCAACGAGTTCCTCTATGTCTACTAACAGCCACGCTCTCCATCGCCGCGGCTTCCTCAACGGCCTCGGCGCTATCGCCGCCGCCGACCTGCTCTCCGGTGCCACCAGGCAACCTCACTTCACTCCCAAAGCCAAGCGCGTCATTCAGATCTTTTGTCCTGGCGGCGTCTCCCACATCGACACCTTCGATTACAAGCCTGAGCTCGAAAAACGCAGCGGCCAGCCTATGCCCGGCGGCGATAAGGACGTCACCTTTCAGGGTGCCAATGGCAACCTGATGCGCAGCCCTTGGGCTTTCGCGCCCGCAGGCCAATCCGGCAAGCCCATCACCACCAAGCTCCCGCACCTCGCCCGGCACGTGGACCGCATGGCCTTCATCCACTCCATGAGTTCCCGCTCCAACACCCACGGCCCTGCCTGCGTCGCTATGAATACCGGCTTTGTCTTCGAAGGCTTCCCCTCTGCCGGCGCCTGGCTCAGCTACGCTCTCGGTGCAGAGAGCGACAACCTCCCCGCCTACGTCGCCATTCCCGACATTAGAGGCATTCCGCCTTCAGGCCCGGCGAACTGGACCTCCGGTTTTCTTCCTGCCGAGCACCAGGGCGTCGCCTTCAATGCGGCGAGCCCGATTCGAAATCTCGCTCGCCCCTCTGTCGTCTCGCCAGAGGCGGACCAGGCGACTCTCGACCTTTCGACTTTCCTCAATACTCGTCACGCCGCGCTTCACCCCGGCGATTCCGAACTTCAGGCTCGCATCGCTTCCTACGCTCTTGCGGCCAGGATGCAACTTTCCGCCCCTGAAGTAGCCGACATCTCGAGCGAATCCAAAGCCACCCTGGACCTCTACGGCACCAACCACTCAAACCCCTTGCTCGCCGCCTACGCCCGCAACTGCCTTCTTGCTCGTCGTCTGGTGGAACGCGGCGTTCGATACGTGCAGCTCTACTGCGCCTCCCGAGCCTCTGGGGTTGATGGCCTTCTGAATTGGGACGCACACAAGACTCTTCAGGCAGACTACGATCGCCATCTCCCGATCCTCGATCAACCCACTGCTGGCCTCATTCAAGACCTTGCCGCTCGTGGTCTTCTCAACGACACTCTCGTCATTTGGACCACGGAATTTGGCCGTATGCCTACCCATCAGCAAGGGACTCTTGGTCGCGACCACAACCCCGATGCCTACACAGTCTGGATGCTGGGAGCTGGCATCAGGCCTGCCTCATCCTGGGGCGCAACCGACGACTTCGGCCGCCGCGTAGTTGAAAACGCAGCCACGGTCTACGACTTCTGGGCCACGGTCCTGCACCTTCTGGGCCTCAACCATGAAAAGCTCACCTGGTACCACAATGGCCTCAATCGACGTCTCACTGACGTCCACGGCCACGTCATTCAGTCCCTGCTCGCTTAAAGGTAGAAGCCCGCTGAGGCGCCGACCCATTCGAGGTTCTTGTTGTGGTCGACACCCATCTGCTTGCCTCTGCCCATGCGGACAATCATATTCGCCGCCATCGGTAGTTGCGTGCTCGGGAGCCAGATGTACATGATGCGAACTTCAGCCATCGTGGGTCCGTGGGGCGTGTTGATGGTGGGAGCGAACCGGACGCGCTCTTGAAGGATGTAATGACGGCGGTCGCGGAACGGGATCGCTTCCAATTGCTCTGTTGTTGGGCCGACAATTACGCCAATGCCAGCAAAGCTGTACAGAGGCTTCAAAACGTAATTCTCAGGGTCGCTGGGAAGGTCGGTCACTTCGTGGAAGAAATGACTCTTCGGCACCGTGGGGTGGTTAAACCAGGGGATCGAGAACTTGCTCAGGCGGAAGAACCAGTTCGGATGGCCCGCCCATTCCACCTGCAAATCGTCAGTCCAATGAAAGGGGATCTCTACCTTCTTGCGCTCAAGCTCATCGAAGATGGCACGGTTGTAGATACGATGGATTGGGGTCTCGACGCCATCGCGGTCATAGTAAAGCTTGTTGCCACGCTTCTTGATCTTGGTGATGCAGACTGCTCGGATCTTGTAGATACGTTCGGTGCAGATAAAATCGCAGACCGTCTTTTGCTGATCGGGGTCGATCTCCATCAGAATCACGTTCTCAGGGGAGTGGCCGTTGAGGATCGCCTCACCCAGGAGCGAGTGATACTGGCCGAGGTCGAGCTCGCTCAGGAGATGTTTGAGATTGGGGTCGAGATCATAGGCACGCATATACTGGCGCGCCATCTCGGTCTGGTGGGCGTAAAGGCTCGGGAAGCCCTGGATCTCGACCAACTTTGGAGCGAGGCGACCATTCTCGTGAACGATGCCGAAATCAGCTTGAATGAACAGAGGCGCGCTCGCTTCGTTCGGCACACGATACTGCGGTGGAATCTCGCGGTCGGATGCCTCCATATAGAGCTTGTTGTTGAGAAGTTGGCCAACGAGCTCACGGCCCGCGCGCGACATCTCCTGCAGGAGTTCGCGGGGGAAGAAGCAAGGGGTCTCCGAGTGGCGGAATTCAACGTGCCGTCCGATCGCAGAGTCGATCGAATGGAGGAATTGTTGATACTTCTCTGGGGTCCAGCGGCGATTAAAATCCTCGCGAAGAGCGGTGATCATTTTAGTGTTCGAGCAGGAAGTGGCCGTCGCGCATGATCTGGCGATCATCGGCCCAGATATTGAACTTGCGACCCACTACATCGATATGCGTTCCTGACCACCAGTCAGCACCAGTGTGGGCGCCGTAGGGGTTGCCGAAGGCGATATGAATGCCAGGAATCTTCTCGTCCTGCAGGATGTTGCCAATCACATTGTCAAGGGCAAGATTGGTGCCGATCGCAAATTCGCCAACGCGATTGGAGTTCTCGTCGGTGTGACAGTAAGCCCAGAATTCGTCGCGCAGTTCTTTGTTCTTGGATTCAGCCCAGACCATGCGGTTCTTCTCGATCTTCACCGTGAGTGGTGTATTCCGCAAGTCGCCATACTTGGCGCAAAGATAATCTCCCACAACGCCATCGATTACAAAGACGCCGTTCACTTCACCTGGAGAGGTAAAGCACTCACCGCCCGGGAGATTGCCCCACTTGGCGGTAGAGATGATGCCACTGGTCTTGATCCACTTGTAGTCAGGGTGCATGTCGGCAATGATGTGTGTGCCATTGGCGGTAGTGGCCTTGATCTTCTTGGCGCTGGCGGCGATGTCACGGACCTGCACAGACAGCGCATCCACACGGTGGAAGTCGGCGCGCATCCCTTGCATCATGATCCGCTTTTCGATGTTGACCATGTGCGCGTGGCGCATGCGGCGTCGGTTCACGACATCGGTCATTTGCATGCGGCTGTGAAGTTCACCTTGCTGGGCCACAACGGCAAAGATGGAGACGCTCGACAGCTCCATGTCAGAAAGAACAACTTCAGGCATACCGGCCAAAGGGCGGTCGGCAAAGTCTTCGAGGCGAAACGCCATAAACTCGCAGCCAAGGTCAGTGAGCTCATGGGCCAGTGCGGCGGCGATTTCCTCGCAAGCCTTGTCGGTAATCAGCGTAACGCGCTCAGAGGGGTCAATCCGAAGGCAGGTTCTGACGGCGTTGCGCGCACCAGGAAGTAATTCAGGATCAAATGTAGCGAGCAACAATTTAAAGGCCAGCCTCCGTTTCAGAAATAACGTAGTCGACAACCTTCTTCAGGTCGCCGGTTTCGCGCCAAACCTGGAGCTGCCGGTCCGCTCCCGTACCAGCGCGCAGCATCTTATAGATGTAGGAAATTTCTTCCCGACTGCCTAACTCATCGACCACGTCGTCGATGAAATGAAGGTACTCAAAAAGCAGGTCTCTCAAGGGGACTTCGATCTGTTTGCCGAAGTCGACTAGCTTGCCTTCGAGGCCGTAGCGCGCAGCGCGCCACTTATTCTCCATGATAAGCGCCCGGCGGTAGAGCCGGAAGCCCTGGTTATTGGTGTGAAGCTTATAGAGCTTGGCCACCGTGGCCTGCAACAGTGCGGCGATGGCGATGGTTTCGTCGAGCCGCATCGGGAGATCCATGATGCGGAACTCAAGGGTTGGAAAGCTTGGATGAGGCCGAATATCCCACCAGATCTTCTTCGCGTTGTCGATGCAGTTCGTCTTGATCAGCAGGTTCACGAAGTTTGTATATTCGCCCCACGAAGGAAAGTAATCCGGGATGTTTGTGCGAGGAAACTTATCGAAGACCTTACAGCGATAGCTCTTGAGGCCGGTTTCAAGACCAAGCCAGAACGGGGAATTGGCGGTGAGTCCAAGCACGTGAGGGACGAAGTAACGTGCAGCGTTCATGATTTGAATCGCTGCTTCGCGGTCTTCGATACCAATGTGCACGTGAAGGCCAAAGATCAAATTAGAGCGAGCGACCGACTGCATGTCTTCGACGATCGTGGCGTAGCGCTCGTCTGGGTAAATTTCCTGCTTGCGCCAATCTGCGAAGGGGTGAGTCGATGCGGCGGCGATGCGGAGGCTATTTTGCTTGGCGAGGCCGATGATGCTGGTGCGAAGTTCGCGGAGGTCGGCCTTGGCTTCCTGAATGTTGTGGCAGATACCTGTACCGACTTCGACGACGCTTTGGTGCATTTCGGGCTTAACGCGTTCGGCGAGAATGCGCTGGCCCTTGGAAATGATCTCGGCCGAGATGTGAGATCGTAGGTCCCGGGTTTCGGGATCGATCGTCTGGTACTCCTCTTCAATGCCGATCGTCAGAGAGGGCTTGCTCATATGTTGTGATTATCTCCCAGTGCAGGGTGGTGCGCTTTGATTCGATTGATAGAGGAGACATAGAGACAGGTTGCGGTGCGGCCTGCCGAAGATGGATTCTGGATCGCGGGGTGTATCAGCCAAGCAACCACGAGGCAGAAAGCAATCACAGACATCAAGGTGCTCCAAGAGGAGCAGTTCCCGGTGCCAGAAGAGCGCACCGATTCTTTGTGGGTTTGTGTGTGAATACGCTTCCTGTTGTCTCAGGCCGAAAATTTTGCGGGCTTGTTTGAGGCGGGGAAGGTGAGCACAAATTTTTCAAGCCAGGTAATGGCAAAGGGGATCAGAGACTGGCTATCGAGGCGGGTGGCCGTGGCATTACCGAGAGGGGCCTGATGGCCCTGACCAGATGCGAGGAAGGCTTCGGCGATTTGCTCGAAGACATTGATTGGGAGGCTGGGATGAACCGGGTCGCTGGTATCGAACTCCTCAAAATCGAGCCATTGAGGTCCATCAGCGGTCGGCATCAGGTGGCGGTAACGGACAACATTTTTGTCCGGGATTTTCGCGACATGTTCGGCGTAGTGGAGCATCGTGATCGTGTCGAGGGGCGCGCCGAGCATCAGAATTTTCGCATTCAGCTCAAGTAGTTTCGCGAAGGGCGTTCCGGGGCCGTAGCCGTAGTGGAACGGGTGTTCACTCGTGATCCACTTGGCCTGGGCTCCGATCGCAGAAACGCCGGCGCCAGGGTGGTCGCTGCGGAGCGAACCAGGCCAGGTTCGGATGAGCTCGTGGAGGACGCCGTGATCGCGAGCGGCTGATGCCGTGTGTTTGTCAAAAACAGGGATCTCGGGATCGTCGTCTTCGTAAAAGGGCTCAAAGTCGACGTAAGCAGCCAGAGTTCCGGCAGGGCCGATGGCCTCAAGGAGGGCCCGAATGAGAATCTCCGCGCCACCGGTAATCGGGCCGATGGCGCGGAGACTGGAATGGACCATAACGGTGTCACCCGTCTGGATGCCGAGTTGGTCGAGTGCTGACCGGATCGCAGAATTCGTCAGAGCCACTAAAACATAAGCTTAAGTGACAACTGGATCGTGCGTGCGTCGCGGGCTGAAGTGATGACTCCGAAGTTGCCAGACTGGTTGAAGCCGCTGGGACCAGGAGAAAACGCCGCGTTGGGGGCGCCGAGGTTGACGTTGTTCATGAAGTTGAACATCTCGGTGCGGAACTGCAGGTTGAAGCGTTCGACGATGCGAGTGTTCTTGATGAACGACAAGTCGAAGTTCTTCGTGCCTGGTGTGCGCACATCAGGGATCGTGCGACCAACATTGCCAAACGTGAATGGAGCAGGATTCACAAAGGCAGTCGTGTCGAACCAGCGCTGTGCCGTGGGATTGTCGATAGCCGGGGATTTGCCGGTGGAATCAGGGCGATTGGCGCGCTGATTGTTGGCACCAGTCACGACCAGCGGAATGCCGGTCTGCATGATGCCGATGGTGTTGACCTGCCAGCCACCGATGAGCTTGTTGATACCCTTCTGATCCTTACCGAAGGGGAGCTCATAGACGAGGCTGATCGTGGCGCGCTGGGCGACGTCGGAGGGGTCGACGCTACGCTCTGCGGCGCGGTTGAATTTCCCGTTCTGATAGCCAACGATGGAGGCTTGTTCGATGGGGCCGAAGTTGACGGGCGTGGCGATCGAGTCGGAGATGATCTTGCCGCCGGTGTAGGAGAACAAGAAGGCGAGGCCTTTCGAGAATCGCTTCTCGGCGCTCAGTAGCAGCAGGTGCGAGTTGTAGCTACCGAGGCGAGGATTGCGAACCGTGACGGCGTTGTAATAGGGGTAAGGCCGGAGCGACTGTTCGCGGGAAATGGTTGCGCCGCCGAGAGCGCCAGGAACGCGGCCAGCAAAGGGATTGGGAACCTGCTGGGTGAGCGCCTGGCCCAGAGCGAGGAACTGCGGATCCAGTTGATTCAAGTCATAGCTGCCAGCCGTTAGCCCACGGCCGAGGTTGCCGGCATAGGAGGCTTCAAAGAGCCAGCTCTTGAACATCTGTTGCTGAAGGCTCAGCGTGAACTGCTGAATGCGAGGGATGTCGCCATTCGATTCGTCGTATGCAACGTTCTGTCCGAGGAAGGCGGCCGCTCCAAGGGCACGGCCCTGCGGTGGGACGGGTGCCGAGGGGAAGCCATTGCGGAGCTGGAAGGCAGGGCGCAATGGATCATTCTGTGGATAGTTGGTGGTGGTTTGGGCAAAGCCATTCGCGTTGCCATAGTTTTCACGCCACATCTGCGAGGGGTACATCATGCCGTAGCCGGCGCGCAGAATGGTCTTCGTGTTGCCGAACACGTCGAAAGCGAAACCAATGCGTGGGCCAAAGTTGGTGTAGTCTTCGCCGCGCCAGTTGCGGGGTTGGCCACCGACACCAGCAAAGACGAGGCAACCAGCCAAGCCATTGGGCAAAGTGCAGGTGGGATCAAAGTTCGTGGAACCGTTGTTGCGCTCGACAGCTTGCGACTGGTAGTCATAACGGAGGCCGAGATTGAGCGTGAAGCGCTTGGAGATCTTCCAGTCGTCCTGGAAGTAACCGGAAATCGAATGGCTAACCTGCGACTCACCAACGTGAGTGGAGACGCTGGCGTTTGAGACCGCGCCGAGTAGGAAGCTGGCGTAAGCGCTGCCAGTGCCAGCGGGAACGGTGGGGTTGCCCGTCAAGGCAGCGGCAAAGTTAAAGCTGCCAGAGGGGGCAGAGCGTTGCAGGTTGTGACCCTGAAGGAGGCGGAGGTCGAAGCCGATCTTCATCGAGTGCTTGCCGCGAATGATGTTGACCTGATCGAGAAACTGCCAGTTCAAGCTGCCACGAACACCGGCAGTGCCAGTGTTGAAGCCTGTCAAACCATTGCTGATGGCCGGGAACGTATCGGCCGGGACGATAGAAGGCAAGCCGAGCTTTTGCGGCCAGCCGCCGCCGAAGCTGCGGACGATGAATGGGAAGTAGCCACGAGTGGCACCGACGCGCAGTTCGTTGACGATCGTTGGTGAAACAACGTGAGTATCGGAGAGAACAACGTTCCAGTTCTTGAGGTCGTCGTCACGCTTGCCAACGACTTCGTTCGGATAGAGGGCCGCGCCGCCGCCGCCATTGTCGGTCTTGTGATTGAAGAAAGAATAGCGGCCAAACATGGAGTTGTTTGAAGAGAACTTGTGGTCGCCCTTGAGCGTGTACTGCCGCATGGTCTGGATCTCTTTGGCAATGCCAAGGAAGTTATTGGCGTTGGTGAATCGGTCCGTAGGAGTTCGGTTGGGGAGCGGATAGAACTCGTTGATCGCACGGGCGACAGGATCCAGTTGAGTGGCCGGAATGATGTTGCCCGGGTAGATGGCGCGTGTGGCTGCGGTGCCGGAGCCTTGAGTGGAGAAAGCGTCATAGATGGGAATCAGTGCTCCGGCGGCGGTAAAGAGATCGCTAAAGTTTCCTGTGCGCTGGCCCACGGTGGGGAAGCTGGTGATCAGGGCGCGGGAACGGTTGAAGCGGTATTCTTCCCAGTTGCCGAAGAAGAAGGTGCGATCTTTGATGACTGGTCCGCCGACGGAAGCGCCGAACTGGTTGTAGCGGAAGGGCGGCTTGGTGACGGCGAAGGTGTTTCGCGCGTCGAGCGCATCGTTGCGGAAGAAGTTGTAGATGCTGCCCTTGATCTGGTTGGTGCCGGAGCGGGTCACCATATTGATGACGCCACCGGCGGTAAACCCGTATTCGGCGGACATGCCACCGGACTGGACTTTGAACTCTTCGACCGAATCAACGCCGGGGTTGATGGCGACCTCACCGATGTAGCTCTGGATGTTGTTGCCGCCATCGAGGAGCTGGCCATTCATCGCGTTGGGGCCACCGTTGATCGAGATGCTTGAAAGCTGGATGCCGCGATCCGCGAAGCCCGAAGAAGTTGGGCCGGCGTTTGATTTGACGCTGGGGGTAAGGAGCGTCAGCGCGAGGGCGTTGCGGCCGTTCAGGGGAAGTTCGCTGACTCGCTTCTGATCGACGACTTTACCGATCGAAGTGTTGGAGGTATCAACAAGCGGAGCTTCGGCTGCGACTTCGATCGATTCGGTGACTTGGCCGACTTCGAGGCGAATGTCGACTTGGGCGCGCTGGTCGACCTGAAGTTGGATGCCGGTTCGGACGACCTTACGGAAGCCGGCGAGCTCGGCCGTGACGGAGTAGTCGCCAACGGCGAGGTTCGGGGCTTGGTAGAGACCTTCCGATGTGGTGCGGGTCTCGAAGGTGGTGTTGGTGGCGATGTTCGTGACACGGACGAGGACTGCGGCGGCGGGCGCCCCGCTCGAGTCAGTCACGGTGCCGAGGATGGTGCCACGGCCTTGTTGTGAGTAGGCGGGGAGCGCAGCCAGCAGCAGGGCGGCGGCGAGGAAAGTGGACGTAATTTTGTTCTTCATGGAAATCCCTGAAATCTGAAATAATCTATCACAATTCTAGCCACAGAGTGATTGTTGGATGATGAGGGTATGTATTGGATTGCGGCGGTGGCGCTGGCGCAGCTGCTGGAGTGTGGGATTGAGAGTGAGGCGCGGTTGCCGCCGGGTGGGGATTTTCGGCCGGTGATCCTGAAAAGACAGAAGGCGGCCAGGGGGTTTGAGACTTGGCGGGCGGGGAATGTCGAGTTGACCCGACGGATTGGGGATGGCGCCTTTGGTGTTTTGATCGAACGCCGGGTTGTCGATTTGAAGCCGATGGGCTTGTTGGGGGTTGAAGGGATCGCGAAAGTTTTCTCTGGCGAGAATGGATTCGAGTACGTGCCGAAGGCGGTGCGGGTATTTCGCAATCAGGTGGGTTGGGGGGCGGCGGAAGTGACGGTTCAGGTCAGTGGAAGTGCCTATGCAGCGGCGCGATGTGGAAATCGTCTGGCTATGGTCGACATTGCAGGGCGTGGGCCTCAAGGGGTGGATGTGAACGGGGACGGAAAAATCGAAGTGAATTCCCCGGCAGAGTATGCGCGGGTGAAGGGTGGGGTGTTCGAAATTGAGGGCAAGGGTTACACGATTGAAGCCGTGGATTGGCAGCGGCGGGTGGTCTTGATGCGCGAGGCGCCGCTCGGGCCGCAGATGAAAGTCGGCGACGTGATTCCCGATGTGACTTATGTGGATCGCCTGAAGGAGCGACGGACCTTGAGCAGCCACGGCGCAGCCTTTACGGTGGTGGACTACTGGGCGAGCTGGTGCGGGCCCTGCATTGCGGCATTTCCACAACTGAAGGCCCTTGCTGAGACCTACGATTTGAAGGTGTTGGGTTTGAATGGGGATGAAGACGCCGGGGCAGCTTCGAAGGTGCTCGCTCAGTTTGAGGTATTGTGGCCGGACGTGCAGGGGACCGAGCCCGCGTGGCTGTACGATTCTCGTTTAAGGGTGGGGCTATACCCGACCTATGTGTTGCTGGATGCGTCCCGGCGCGTGGTGGCGCGAACGGAAAGCACCATCGAACTGATCGAAGAAGTGAAGCGGCTGGTGCCGCGGCGCAAGGCGCCCTAGGGTTTCACTTTCGCGATCAGGTTTGCGCCCAAGATCGAGTTGAGAAGGGCGATGGGTATGAGGCCAAGAGGGACTGCGATCGGGCCTCCCTCGCCAGTCAGGTTCCGGTAGAACAGGAAGAAGATCAAAGCAAAGAGGACTGCGCTCAAGGTCAGCAGAACATAGCCGATTTGTTGTTTGGGAATGTTTTGATCCATGGGTTAAATGCGGTTGAACTTTTGAACGGTTTGGGTGAGGCTCTTGAATTGTTTGATGAAGGGGACCATTTTGGTTTCGCGGTCATCGATTTCCTGAGAGCGCTTGAGGATGGCTTGCTCCTGAGCTTTGGGAACGACAACGACGCCATCTTCACCAGCTACGATGATGTCGCCGGGGGTGACCTTGATTCCTCCGCAGGTAACGGGGATGTCTTTGCCGACGCTGGCCCAACGGCCGACGCTCGAACCCGGGCTGACGGACCTTGCAAAGACGGGCAAGCCGAGGGACCGGATCTCGGCGATGTCGCGAACCCCGCCGTCAAGGACAATGCCAGCCATGTTGCGGCTCTTGGCAGCGGTGGCCATCAGGCCACCCATTCCAGCGAGGTCGAGAGAGCCTTCGACAACGATGATGCCGACTTCGCCGGGCTTTGCGGCGTCGATCATGGCGACGCTGTCTTTGGCGGAGAGGGCTGCAGTGGCTTGCTCGGGCGGGGCAGGCTTCAGGATGGCTGTGGTGGCGCGGCCGACGAAGGCCATGCCGACGCGGGGGCGCATGTCGTGACTCATGTAACCGCGCTGGCCAGTGATTTGATCGACGGCATCGGCGACCGAAGCCACGGTGGATTTGGCGAAACCATTCAGCAGAGGGTCAGCGTAAGTGGGTCGTGTGGCTTGTTGGAAGCCGACGAGCAGGATGGCCGCAACCGGGATGAGAAGAAGTTTCTTCATATCGCTATTTGCCGTTGAGGAAATTGGCCCAGCGGTATTCTGACGCCGGGGAGTCGTCTGATAGGGCCTTGCGGACCGCGAGTTCGGCGACGTGTTTCACGATCCAGTCGAAGTTCGCTTTGCCCACCGATTCGATACCAGCGTCGGGGGCAGGGTTCATGAAGTCGATGGCATAGGGGATGCCGTCTTCGACAGCGAACTCGACGGTGTTGAGATCGTAGCCAAGAGCGCGACAGATCTTGAGGCAATCGTTGGTGAGCCGCGATTGCATTTCCGGTTTGAGCGGCTCGGGGTTCTTGACGTAGCGGTCGGAGTGGGGGGCGCGCGGGTCGTACTGCATGATGTGGACGTGTTCCTGGCCAACGACATAACAGCGGTAGTATTCGGTGAAGTTAACGGCGGCCTGGAGGGTCATGCACAGAGTGCCGGTCTGGTTATAGGCGGCGAAGAGTTCTTCCGGGTTGTCAACTTTGTAAACGTCGCGCCAGCCGCCGCCATCAAAGGGCTTGAGGAACGCGGGGAAGCCGACGTAATCGAAAATCTCCTGCCAATTAAGGGGGAACATCAGGTTCCTCATCGATTGCGCGGTGGTGCCCGGCGGGTGAGAGTGGTGGGGCAGGATCGCTGTTTTAGGGATGGCGATGCCGATCTTGGAAGCCATCGCATAGTTGAAGAACTTGTCGTCGGCACTCCACCAGAAGGGGTTGTTGATGACGTGAGTGCCCCCGAGGACGGCATTTTTCAGGAAGGCGCGATAAAAGGGAATGTCGTGGCTGATGCGATCCACGATGACGTTATAGCCGGTAGGTTCGGCCATCTTGATGCCACCGATGCGGAGGTGTTCAGCGGCAACACCCGGCACCTTCATCGAGTTAATGTAATCGACCAGGGCGGGCGGGAAGCTGGTCTCCATTCCGTATACGACAGCAATTTTGCGCATGATCAACTGGGTCCTTTGTTAAGCGAAGTAAGCGCGGGCCATGAGGCGCCACAGGGGCCAATCGTGGGGCATGTCGTTGTTCCAAACGTCAAGCCGATGTGGGATGTGTTTACGGCCAAGCAGTTCGGCCATTTTGTAATTGTCGCCGAGGCAGATGTCGTGATTTGAGGCAGCGAGGATCGTGAACCAATCACCGTGAAAGTGGGAGTGATGCCAGGCGCTGTCGAGGTTGGGGACGTAATCGACGGGGTTGTGGAAGTAAAGCAGGTCGTCCGAGTAGCCCTGCAGGAAGTTGCGGTTATTGAATGCGCCCGACATAGCAACGCATTTCGTGACAGCGTCGGGATGACGGAGGGCGAAGTTGAGTGCGTGGTAGCCACCAAAGGAGCAACCGTGGACAGTGAGGTCAATGCGACCTGACCGGTGGCGAATCAGCGGAAGAACTTCGTGAAGGATGTACTGCTCGTAATCGTCATGGCGGCGGACGCGGTCGGCGGGGTGGGCACGCTTGTTGTACCAGGATTCGGCGTCGACGCTGTCGACACAGAACAGCATGAGGTGTCCGTAGTTGAGGCGGTCGTAAAGGGTCTCGACCATGCGTTGGTCTTCGTACTCATGAAAAGAGCCCATTGAGGAAGGGAAAACCAGGACCGGATGGCCAGAATGGCCAAACTGGAGGATTTGCATGTCCTTTTGGAGGCGGGGGCTCCACCAATGGTGGTATTCGCGGTGCATGAAACCAAAGGATAACAGCCAGAGTATTCTAGTCGAATGAAGCTTGCGTTCGTATTGTGTTGTATTGCGATGCCAATGGGGGCGGCGCCCAGGGGTGTGGAAATTCTCTGGGATCGCTATGGCGTGGCGCATGTGTATGCGCGGGATCGTGAGGGGATGTTTTATGGATATGGCTATGCGCAGATGCAAAGCCATGCAAATTTAATTCTGAAGTTGTATGGGGAATCGCGCGGGCGCGGGGCGGAGTATTGGGGGCCGAAGGGGCTCGAGTTGGACAAATGGGTTCGTTTGAACGGGGTGCCGGAGCGGGCCGAGCAGTGGTACAAAATGCAGACGCCGGAGTTCAAGAAGTATCTGGTGGCGTTTGCGAACGGGATGAATGAGTATGCCAAACGGCACCCGGAAGCGATCGGGGAAGAGTACAAACAAGTTTTGCCAATTGAGCCGGTGGATAGCTTGATGCATGTGCACCGGATTGTGCACTTCAGCTATGTGTCGTCTCAATTGCGGGTAAGGGCGGCGGCGACGGGAAGAGGGGCGGAACCAGGTGGGATCGGGTCGAACGCTTGGGCCATTATGCCGAAGAAGAGCGCGGACGGCACACCGATGATGTTGATGAATCCGCATCTGCCGTGGCAGGACTGGTACACGTATTACGAGATCCACTTGAATGGGCCGGGGGCCAATTTGTATGGGGCAAGCCAGATTGGATTCCCTGTGTTGCGGTTTGTGTTCAGCGATTATCTCGGGTTCACGCAGACAGTGAATTCGATGGATGCGAGTGATTTGTACAAGATCACGCCGGATGGGGATGGGTACCGATTTGACGGCGAGAAGAAGGCCTATGAGAAGTCGCAGGTGACGCTCAAGGTGAAGGGTGGGGCGGATGTGGTGATGGAAGTGAAGAAGACGGTGCATGGGCCGGTGGTGTGGGACCAGGACGGGAAAGTGCTGGCGATGCGGACGGGTGGGCTCGATCGTCCGTTTCTACTTGAGCAGTATTGGAAAATGGCGATCGCGAAGAACTTTGCGGAGTATCAGGCGCAGGTGGCGCGGCTTGAGGTGCCGACGTTTAACATTACGTACGCCGATAAGGATGGGCATGTGATGTACCTGTTTAACGGGACGATGCCGAAACGCAAGAGCGGAGATGCTGCTTATTGGGCGGGCGTCGTGCCGGGAGATACGAGCAAGACGTTGTGGAATTCCTATCACACGTATGCGGAGTTGCCGAAGGTGATTGATCCGCCGGTGGGTTGGGTGCAGAATACGAACGATCCGCCTTGGACGGCGACTTTGCCGACGCTGGATCCGAAGGCGTTTCCGGCCTACACGACGGCGTCGGAGGTTTCGATGCGGTCGCGGTCTTCGTTGCGGATGTTGAGTAAGGACGAGAAGCTGAGCTTCGACAAGCTCGTTGAGTATAAGCACTCGACGCATTTCGAGACTGCCGACCGGATGCTGGATGATCTTTTGGCGGCGGCACCCGATTCAGCGGCAAAGAGGGTGTTGGCTGCGTGGGACCGGAACGCGGATAACGCGAGCACAGGCGCGGTCTTATTTGAGACGCTGATGCGTGGATTCCGGCCGGAGTGGAAGGTGGCGGCTGATTTGAAGGACCCGCTGAAGACTCCGATGGGTTTGAAGAACGCGGCGGCGGGCGTGGAGGCGCTGGCGAAGGCGGCGGCCGAGGTGGAGAAGAGTTTCGGGCGACTGGATATTTCTTATGGAGATGTGAACCGCTTCAAGTATCGTGGGGCGGATTTCCCGGGTAATGGGGGGGATGGGGCGTTGGGGGCGTTTCGTGTGATCCGGTTTGGGCCGAATCGCGCTCCGGTGCATGGAGACACTTTCGTAGCCGCTATTGAATGGTTAAAGAGCGGGCCACGGGGGCGTGTGCTGGTGAGCTATGGCAATTCTTCGCAGCCGGGAACCAAGCACGATGTGGATCAGCTTCCGCTCTTGAGCCAGAAGAAACTACGCGAGGTGTGGCGGCTGCGCAAGGATGTCGAAAAGAACGTCGAATCGAAGTACGTCTTTTAGTTGAGGCGATCGAGTAGCTCGTAGCGTGCGCGCGTCGTGTCCTTTTGGGTGACGGGCTTGGCATCGATTTGCATGAAATGACCGGTCTTGACTTCGGGCCACTTGGGGAGGCCTTTGCCATTGGGGTTTCCGGTCTTGATGAAGTTGGCGAAGTACTCAAGCATTTGCTTTGAGGTTTCGAAGTCAGCGGGTTCCCAGGCGTAGACTTTGTTGGTGGCGAGGTTGCCGAGGGCGTATTCGATTTCCGCAGAGTGAACGGCGCCTTTGGGGCGAGGCGGTGGCGGTGCGTCGGAGCGGATGATGCCTCCGGCAAGGCCGGGAGTGGCGTTGGCAAACGCGGGAGTCCTCTTTGGGCGGGGGCGCGTGTAGTAGTAACGGTAGACAGGTTTGCCGCCGGTCTTGGCGGCGTTCTCGATCCATCGCCAGGTAGAAAGGCCGGTGAAGCGATCGCCGGCGAGTTGTGTGGCGACGGCTTCGACGTCTTCATCCTTGTTGACCGGGTAGGCTTTCAGAATTTCGTCGGCTTGTTCTTTGTACAGTTTTTCGACATTGGCTTTGAAGTTGGCGACAGTGTGTGGGTCGCGACCCATGATGGAGCGGACGTTTTGTTCTTCAGAGTTCCAGCCAGCGAGGAGCGGGACGTGCGCTTGTTTGCCGTCCGCGAAGATCTTAGCGGGAGGCTCCGGGAAGAAGTAGCCATCGGTGATGACGTTGAAGCGTGGAGCGCCGGGTTTGCCTACGGCTTCGAGGAGTTGTTTAGCGGGGATGGCACGGAGGTCGGCGATAGAGTTGAGATTGAGACAAGCGGCGAACTTTTCGCCGATCGCTTCGGCCTGGGCGAGGGTAGTGCGAGAGTTGGCCGAAAGGGTAGAGCCGCTTTCGCCGATGGCGGCGTAGATCAAATCGCGGGAGAGCGGAGAGGCCATCTGGGCGCTTGAAGAACTCGATCCTGCAGATTCTCCTGCGATAACGATGTGGTTGGGATCGCCGCCGAAGGAGCCGATGTTGGCTTTGACCCAGTGGAGGGCTGCGCTCTGATCCAGGAGCCCCCAGTTGCCGCTGGCTTTTTGTTGAGATGCGGCGGTGATGCCGGGGTGGGCGAGGAAGCCGAAAATGCCGAGGCGGTAATTAATGGTGACTGAGACGATGCCTTTGCGCGCCATGGCTTCTCCGTCGTAGCGGGGCTCGGAGCCGTCGCCAGCCTGGAAGCCGCCGCCGAAGAAGTAGACGAGGACGGGGAGTTTTTGATTCTTGGCTGATGTGGGTGCCCAGATATTAAGGAACAAGCAGTCTTCACTCATGCCGGAAGAGCGGAAATTCATGTCGCCGAAGAGGGGCAGCTGCATGCACTGATTGCCGAATTGTTTGGCCTGACGGACGCCAGCCCATTTGGTGGCGGGAGCAGGCGGGGCGAAGCGCAACTCGCCGACGGGAGGCTGAGCGTAGGGGACGCCGCGGAATATGCGAACGCCAGAGTTGAGTTCGCCTTCGAGGGGGCCAAGGGGTGTATCAACGCGGGTGCCGGGGTTCGTGGCGGCAATTACGAGGAGTGCGAGGGGCGCAATCATGAGAGTGATTGTATTGAACTTTTGGCGGGAAGCAAGGGGGCCTCTTTGGCGGTGGCGAGGACAATTGTCGTGCGGGTGCGGGCGAGACCCGGAATGGACTTGAGGATGTCGCTGAGGAAGTGCTCGAGATCGCGGGTGGATTGAGAGACGACTTTGAGCAGGTAGTCTTCGTTGCCGGCGGTGTGGTGGACTTCGAGGACACGTTCGAGTTTGATGATTTGTTTGAGGAAGTCGGCGCGGCGGGCGGGTCGATCGAGGATCACGGAGACGAAAGCGGTGAGGGGGTAGCCGGTGAGTTCGGCATTGAGCCGGGCGGAATAACCGAGGATGGCTCCACGTTCTTCGAGGCGGTGGACACGGTCGGCAGCGGCGGGCGGGGAATAGCCGATGAGCTGGGCAAGTTCGGCCCAGGAGGCGCGGGCGTTCTTGACGAGAGCGCGCAGAAGTTTCGAATCCAAAGGAGAAATGGATTGCATCTTTTGAATCGTAAGCGATGTTGCGGAGTTTGGCTAGGATATCTGCATGGAAGATTTCATCAAGCGGTTTGAGGCGGGGACGCTGACAAAGGAAGAGTGGACGCATGAAGCGCATCTGCGGATGGCGTACTGGTATGTGTGGAGCTATCCGCCGATTGAGGCTGGGGTGAGGATTCGTGTTGGGATCCGGCATTTGAATGAATGCATGGGGGGAGCGAATACGGAGGATGCGGGGTTTCATGAGACGCTGACGGAGTTTTGGATTCGCGAGGTGCGGGCGATGGGGCCCGAGCGGATGGATGAGGTGCTGGCGCTGCCGGCGGGTTTGTGGAAGCGGGATTATGGCTGGAATGTGGCCAAGGATCGCCGTGCGAGACGAGAGTATGTTGCGCCCCAGGTGGGTTACCGGTAGAGACACCCGGGGCGGACGGCTTGCGCGGGTCCTGCTGATATTCAGTTTTCGAAGAGCTGTGAGGTTGCGGGTGGCCTCGGGTTATGGGTTTGATTGGACGTTCGTTAGCCTTGAGCGGGCTGCGGATCTGGCTGCGCTTTGTCGGGGCGCGGTTCATAGGGTTTCGGCGTGATGCCTGTGCGGCGGCAGTATTCCTGATAGATGTATTCGCTAATGCTCTCGCCGAGTTTGGGGCCGGATGGGTACGTTCCCGCCGCTTTGGCTTGCCTTTCGAGCTGGCCGAGGGTTTCGACGCGGGGTGGATCCTCGATGGGTTCGA
>VFZU01000001.1 GCA_016870995.1 Acidobacteriota bacterium | reverse complement strand
GTCCACCAGCGCCCGCACCTTGCGCAGCGGATGCTCCGGCGCTATCCGGTCTTCAAGACTCACGTAGCTGATCAGCGATGCCTGGTTCTGGTCGTTTCCGCGCATACAACATAGATGCTCGAAAATGCTCCCGCGTCACAGGTGCCGCTGGGAGTTTTTCAACAAGTTCCTAGGTAGTTCAGACTACCAAGACTGATTATCTTCAAGGAGACTCGACTAAACATGAAAAAGATCCTCACGATGACTTTGGGCCTCGCGCTCGTTTTCGGCATGACTACCTTTGCCTCTAACGACAAGAAGAAGGACGACAAGAAGGAACACAAGGACGACCACAAGAAGAAGAAGGACCACTAAACCAGTCCTCCGCTCCATTGCCAATTTTTCCCACCCCGGCTACCGCCGGGGTGTTTTGCGTTTGGACAAAAAGCAAAAGTCAATCTCGCTTATTTTCTTGCACTTGGCGGTTGGATTGGCTTGAACGTGCATTTCGCTGTGGTTTGCTGGTCTGCGGCGGGGGAACTCTGTTTCTACCGCCGTCTCAATGCTGAATCTCGAGGTTCCAATGAGCGATACCGGAATGTTTCCGATCAATGACTTATATCTCTATCCGTCCTTCCAGACGCGAGATGACTACTTCAAAGCCACCGGCGAGGAGGCTCCCGCGTGGAACCCCAACAAGCCGGTGAAATCCTGGTTTGACCCGGCAGCCCGCAACACGAACAAGCGTACCTTTCTGTACGATGTCGTGCTCATGTACGACCGCAACGGCATGGTGCTCCCTGACGAAAAGGGAGTTCCGCAGGTGGAACAATTGGTTTTGCTTCGTGAAGAAGCCGCCAGCGTGAACATCTTGCCGCGCGAAAAAATGGTGGACTACGGTCCTGGCTCCAAAGTGGCTCCGATTCCAGTTCCGATGCGAGCTCTTAAGTCTAATGAAGAGTTGGTGTTCACCTTTGGTGGCGTAGTAGCGGTCCGGCTGAAAGACGCCTTTCGCAGCACGGTCAACGCGTTTACCGTGAATGACCGGCAACTGCTTGAAAAGATTGCCGCAAAGCTTGGCGTACTCTAAAAAAGTCGTCTGAAGAACAAAGCCCCCATGCTCGCGCATGGGGGTCTTTGTTTGGGTGCGGACCCTATATATTTGGGGAAATATATAGGGGGGGTTGGGAGCTTTTGGAATTCCTAATCGTTCCTGCTCTCAACCTTTCATCAGTCTACCATGGGAATTGAAAAATTTGCAACAAAGGCAGATCTTTTTTCCGGCATGGACCAATTTGTGCCCAAGCCCTTGCCCGTAAAGGTGTTCGCCAGGGTGTATCCAGCCATGGCATGATCCGTCGGGGTCAGTGGTGGGTAGTAGGTCGATTCATGGCGGCAGATCTGGTCGGTAGAAACAATCGGACGTGTTTCAATCGAAGCCAATTCGCCGGCGCTCAGCTTAGCGCGAACCGAATGGAGGTTGTTGTTCGCGAAGGTCAGGCTGATTGGTCGTACTTCGACAGAAACGACATCAGCGAAAAGATCTCCACCCATGCGCTTGGCAAACTTGATCAGCGCAGTGCGCTGCATCGCGGTCGCCTTCTCATCCACGATCAGTACACTCTTCGTAGGATTGACAGGATTGGCAATATTGCCCAGCGTCGAGGTCGCACGAATCACGCCGACGATGCCCAAGCCTTTCAAAGATACGCCGTCCATTGTGCCTTCGTCGATCTTCCATCCCATCACTGCCAGGTCACCGACCAGGTTGATTTCGGAATTCGCATAGCAGGCACCGGTGTAGACATCGGCATTGCGCGCTTCGATATAGGAGCCGGAGATTTTCGCTTTCGGCAGCGAGGCGGCCGTGGCGAGGGAAACGGTGAGGGCAAAGCCGAGTAGCTGTTTCATAAATAGAATCCTTAATCTCAGTCTATAACGGTTGATAACACTTGCGCGTCTCGTTGCAGTCATACTCATCGACCGCTTTTAAATCAGGCCCAAGACACTTCTGCGTATTGTGGCACCAGAAGAGACGGTCATTCGAGTGCGGAACGGTCGGATCCCATTCCGCCTCAATAAACATTCCCTTCCATCGCAAGAGGGCGCAACGATCGTCGTCACGATCGAGACGCACGATTCCCGGCAACTCCATAGCGTTAAGCCTTTACGCCGGCCGCCTCAAGCAAAGCACGCTTGACCGCGACACGGGCCAGTTGGATCTTGTAGGCATTCTGGCTGAGAGGCTTAGCCCCAGCCACCGCGGCTTCGCCTGCAGCCATCGCGGTTTCAGCTGTAATCGTTTTGCCAACCAGAGCCCGCTCGGCTCCCGCTGCATGATACGGCGTCGGACCCACATGGCCGAGCACGATGTTGGCGGACTCCACGATGGTGCCTTTCATCTTGAGGTGCACACTCGCGGTGGCCAAGGGCCAGTCGAGAGCGTCCTTCTGGCGCACTTCATAGGTTGCATTCTTGCCAGCCGCCGCGAGCAGCACTTCCGTGAGGATTTCATTCGGCAGCAAGGCAATCTCGCGCGCCTCATTGCTCTGAGGGGCAATGAAAAACTTCGCCGCATCGACTTCGCGGCTGCCGGATGCACTCACTAATTTCAGCTTTGCGCCCATCGCGACCAGTGCCGGGCCGAGGCTGGATGCGCTGACAAAGTGAGCCGCGCCCGAAGGGAAGATAGCGTGATATTTGTTTTCGCCCTCCGCCACCAGGCTCTTGCCATCTTTCATGCCAAGCACTCCGTGGCCGAGACGGTAGTACCAGCAGCGGGGTCGCTGGCAAAGGTCGCCGCCTACGGTACCCATGTTGCGGATCTGCGGACTGGTGACGCCCATTACGGCTTGCGCCAGACTCGGATAACCCTGACGAACCAACGGATTGCTGGCCAGTTGATCGAAAGTTACTGCAGCACCGATGCGAAGACCCGTGCCAGCCTTCGAAATGGTGCCCAGTTCTTTGATGTTCTTGATATTCACGAGCCGCTTCGGGCTCATGACGTAGTCCTTCATCAAGCTGAGAAGATCGGTTCCGCCAGCAAGCACGACGGCATCGGACCAGGAACTTCCCAGTGCTGCCGTAGCCTCTTGTACGGTCGTTGCGTTAATGTACTCGAAGTTATTCATTAGGCGCGGCTCCTTTCCATGTTCTTGCCATACAGCGCGGTCAGCACATGATCCGGGCTCAGCGGCACACGCGGCACCCGTACACCGATCGCATTGGCCACGGCGTTAGAAATCGCGGCGATGGTCGAAATTGCCGACGGCTCACCAAGCCCGATCACGCCACGCTTGTCGTTATCCGGATGTACGTCCATGTGGACAACGATTTCGCCGATGTCCTTGATGCCGGCCAGTTTGTAGAACTCCATATCGGCGTTCAAAACCCGACCTAGCGTTTCATCCATCACACGCTCCTCCATCAGAGCTCCGCAGATGTTCATGATGACGCCGCCATAAACCTGGCTTTCGGCAGTCTTCGGATTGATCACCAGTCCGCAATCCGCCACGGCCACAACGCGGTTCATCTTGACGACACCCGTTTCCACATCGACGCTGACATCGGCGATCTGAACGCCGCCAGCGCCCTGGGTATTGAGGCCCATCGGGTTCTTGGGATCGTTCTTGCCGGTTTCAGAAATCGAGCTAACACCCAGCTTCTGGCAGGCGGCCTTCCAGGTCATCGACTTCGAGGGATCACCCTTTACCTGAATCTTGCCTCCGACAGCTTCGAGTTTCGCCGGGTCTGCGTTCAGCGCCGGAGCCACCTTGAGGAACAACTGCTCAAGAGCATTCACCGCCGCCTTGCGCGTGGATGATGAAACACCGCCTACCGTAGTGGAGCCGCCCGAGGGCCCGCTCACCGGATAGGCGTTGTCGCCGATCTTCACTTTGATATCTGGAACCGTCAGTCCCAGAGATTCTGCGGCCACCATGGCCACAACGGTCCTTGTGCCAACACCCAGATCCTGCGTGCCCTGTTCGAGTTCTACGCTGCCATCGGGGTTGATCTTGATGCGGCATTCGCTTGGGTGGCCTGCGCCGCCCCAAGTGGACAATGCGATTCCAAGACCGCGCTTGATGTTGCCGCTACCGCTATCTCCGCGCTGATGCCAGAGTTTTTTCCAGTCGGCCATCTCTTGCGCTTTGCGAATCTGCCGCTCATAAAGCGCGGCACGAGCCGTCAAGCCCAGGTTCTTCACCAGCACTTCGACCGGATCCATTTTGATTTTCGCGGCGAAATCTTCAATCGCCGAGAAGGTCAGAAAGCAGGCCTGCTGGTGGTTCGGCGCGCGCCAGGCGCGAGCCCCGCCAGCGTTGGTTGAGATCGCCGCATGGTTCAGTCGGCGATTTGGAATTCCCGTGAAAATGTAAGGAATCGGCGGCATACCGCCACCGGTAAATCCGCCTGTCGCCCAGCTTTCGCTCTGCCAGGCCGTAATCGTTCCATCCTTCTTACCGGCAACCTTGATGTTGGCATAAGCGGAGGGACGAACCCCGGCAATGGTCAACTCGGTTGCGCGATCCAAAAACAGCTTGACGGGCTTGCCGCCCGAATCCTTCGACAGCCGTGCGCACTCCGCGCCCCAAATGTCGGACGGGAACTTTGAGCCAAAGCCGCCGCCCATGTAGTCCATCGAGACGTGGATCTGGGAAGCAGGAATTTTCAATTGCTGCGCAAGATCGCCGGCAACCGTGGAGACCGCTTGAGACGAAGGCCAGTATTCCATCTTGTCGCCCTTCCACTCAATCACCTGGCCGTGAGGCTCAAGACAGGAGTGCGTCAAAACAGGAATGGCGTAGTAGCCTTCAGAGACTCCGTCGGCGGCCTTCAGGGCTTCGTCGACATCACCCGTCGTCTGTTCCCCGGCGGGTTTGGCGCGGGTACCAGCCTTGGATTTCTTTTCTTCGCTCACAAAGTGAGGCAGCACGTTGTATGCCACTTGGATGGCGCGAACAGCGTCACGGGCATGGGGCTCGGTATCTGCTGCGACCCAGGCGATTTCGGCGCCAGCCCACTGGATTTCTGTGCCGGCCGGGGCCGTAACTCGGACCGCGGTCACTCCTGGCATTTTCTGCGCGGCAGTCGTGTCGATGCTCTTGATCGTGCAGTGGGCATGCGGCGAGGTGAGAATGACGCCATAGACCATTCCTTCACGATTGACGTCGCTCGGGTATTTCGCCCGGCCACTCGACTTCGCGAAGCCGTCCAGACGGTTATGGGCCTTGCCCATCACCTTGCGTTGATCCATCGGGGGCCATGAGTAATTAGGCATTGGTGGCTCCTTTCGCGGTTGCGCCGCCGCGTAGCGCCTTGGCAGCTTCCAGCACCGCCTTGCGAACGCCAACATAGGTGCCGCAACGGCACAAATTGCCGCCGAGACCCTCTTTGACCTGGTCGTAGGTCGGGTTCGGATTCTTATCCAGGAAGCCCTTGGCCGCCATTACGAAGCCAGGAGTGCAATAGCCGCACTGCTGGGCGTCATTTTCCACGAAAGCCGGCACGATCGGATGCACTTTGCCATTCGCAGTCAGACTCTCAATCGTCTGGATTTGTCGGCCCTGCGCATCAATCGCGAGAATCGTGCAGCCATACTGCACTTTATTGTCGACAATCATGGTGCAGGCTCCGCAAGTTCCGCGGTCGCAAACGCGCTTGGCGCCTGTATGGTCGAGTTTGCCGCGCAAAGTATCGAGCAGCGTCTCACGCGGCTCGACGTTGACCTTCATCGGCTTTCCGTTTACGGTCAGCGTCACTGGGACGGCGGCTGGCCCCATGGCCTTGACGGTTCCCTGGGCTTGGGCCTGTTCTGGGGTAGCGAGAATGCCGACCGCACTGGCTCCGGCACCCACTCCCTGCATAAATCCACGCCGAGAGAACGGTTTCTTATTCTTGGGATCTTTGGAGCTCAAAGGCGCACGCTTCCTTTCCTTTGGACAGTGAGTCAAAGTGAATATATCATGAGGCGGCCTTAGAGTCAGCCGCCGTTACAGCCGATCTGTAAAACTGCAATAAGCACTAATGAAGACAGCGGACTACGGAATCGACAAACCAGATCGCGTGCGCGCTCTGGCTATGGTGGGCCTGGTTCTGATTGGAACTGGACTATCGCAATTTATCGCTCTGCAAGGGGCGGTTGACGTATGGCCTGAACTCATCCTTTTCATTTGCCTATGGATCGGCGTATTGATGATGCTGGTGGCGGGGATCATGCTGTGGTCGAGCAAGTCGGGCAAGGGAAACCTGTCTGGCCAGATGGTTGACAAATTGAATTGGCGGGGGCGTGAGAAAGTTCTCGACGTAGGCTGTGGGCGAGGACTATTGACAATTCTCGCAGCGCGAAAAGCTCCTTTGGGTGAAATGGTTGGCATCGATGTTTGGAGCCAGGAGCAATTGAGCGAAAACACCAAAGAGGCCGCCATGGAAAATGCAGAGGCCGAACGTGTCGCAGACCGGGTGCGCTTCGAAGATTGAGATGTCACGGACCTGCGCTTTGGCCCCAACGCATTCGACGTGATTGTCTCCAGCTTTTGTATCCATGCCGTGGCTTCGCGCAAGGCGAGAAACAAAGCCGTCGCGGACTTAATCAAGTTACTGCGACCTGGCGGTCAGATCGCCATTCTCGACATCCTTCATACGAACGAGTACAAGAAAGTTTTTGAGCAGCAGGGCTTGATTAACATACGTCGTTCACCGATGAAGTTTCTCTACTGCATGCCATCGCGATACGTCATTGCCGAAAAGAAGTAAGAGGTAAGTTTCATGCAATCCACCGCAGAATGGTTGCGGCTGAGCGAAGACAACGCCAGGCAAAAACACTGGCGTCGTTGGGGACCTTATTTAAGCGAACGCCAATGGGGCACGGTCCGCGAAGATTATTCCGAGTACGGCACCGCCTGGGACTACTTTCCATTTGAAAAAGCCCATCTGCGGGCCTACCGATGGGGCGAAGATGGCTTGCTGGGAATTTGTGACAACCATTGTCGCCTGGCCTTATCAATCGGGCTGTGGAATGGCAAAGACCCAATCCTCAAGGAGCGGCTTTATGGCCTTGCTGGCCCCTTGGGAAATCATGGAGAAGACGTCAAGGAGCTCTACTATTACCTCGACGCCACCCCCACGGCCTTTTACCTGAAAGGCCTTTACAAGTATCCGCAACGTGAATTTCCATACCGGCTAATGCGGGAGCGCGGCGCGATCCCCAAGCAAGACCCCGAGTACGAAATATTTGACAGCGGCATCTTTGACGACAACCGCTATTTCGATGTCGTTGCGGAATACGCCAAGGCTGGCCCCAGCGACATTCTGATTCGAGTGACGATCCACAATCGAGGGCCCGAGGCGGCGCCAGTGCATCTGCTGGGACAGGTTTACTTCCGTAACCTGTGGTCTTTTGGCAAATCGCCGAAGCCCAGCCTGCGCGCAGACCGTGCGGGCCGAATTCAACTCCATCACGCGAGCCTTGGGAACTATGAATTTCTTGCCGACTCCCCCGACGAACTCCTCTTCACAGAGAACGAATCAAACGTCAAGGAACTCTACGGATTCACCGATGCATCGGGATACTTCAAGGACGGCTTTGGCGACTTCCTGATCGACGGCCGGCGCCAGGCAGTCAACCCAAACGGCATCGGCACCAAAGCAGCCGCCCATTACCATCGCGTCATTCCTGCGGGAGGGTCCTTTGTTGCGCACATGAGGCTTCGCGAGCACGACATCGAATCTCTCGACTCCCCTTCGGCCGAAGATGTCTTTCGCACCCGCATTGCCGAGACGAACGACTTTTACGACCGCGTGTTGGCCCGCGGCGGCACACGCAACACCGAAGACGCAAAGCGTATCCAACGACAGGCAGCAGCAGGCCTGATCTGGAGCAAGCAGTATTTCAACTTCTCGATCGAAGACTGGCTGCAGGGTGACCCGGGCCAACCGGAGCCTCCCGCGCGGCGCAAGCACGGCCGCAACTCGGAATGGAAGCACCTGTTCAACGAAGACATCATCTCGATGCCGGACAAGTGGGAGTATCCCTGGTATGCAGCCTGGGACACAGCGTTCCACATGATCCCCTTCGCGATGATCGACCCGAGTTTTGCCAAACGGCAATTGGCTCTATTTCTGCGCGAATGGTACATGCATCCCAACGGGCAGATCCCCGCTTATGAATGGGCATTTTCAGACGTCAATCCACCCGTCCACACCTGGGCCTGCTGGCGCGTTTACAAGATCGACGCCAAGCTCAACGGCAAGCCGGACACAGCGTTTCTGGAGAGCGTCTTCCACAAGCTATTGATGAACTTCACCTGGTGGGTCAACCGCAAGGATGACGCCGGTAACAACATCTTTGAAGGTGGCTTTCTCGGGCTCGACAACATCGGAGTTTTCGACCGTTCCCGCCCCTTGCTCACTGGCGGCCAAATCGAACAAAGCGATGGCACGTCCTGGATGGCGATGTATTGCCTGAATCTCCTCAAGATCGCGATTGAACTGGCTCGCACCAACCCGGTTTATGAAGACATCGCCAGCAAGTTCTTCGAGCACTTCCTCTACATCGCCGCCGCGATGAACAAAGGCGGTAACCAAGGCCTTTGGGACGAAGACGACGAGTTTTATTACGACCGCCTCAAGATGCCGGGCGGCCAGCACTTCACCATGCGAGTCCGCTCGCTGGTTGGCTTGATCCCTCTGTTTGCCGTTGATACGCTCGACGCCGAAGTGATCGATTCCCTGCCCGGCTTCCGTCGCCGCATGGAATGGTTCATCGAGAACCGGCCCGACCTCGCCGGCAATCTCGCGTCAATGACGCGCGAGGGCGTGGCTGAACGTCGACTCCTCTCGCTGGTAGGTCGTGACCGCTTGCGCGCCATCCTTCGGCGGCTGCTCGACCCGGAAGAGTTCCTCTCCGACTACGGCATTCGGGGACTCTCGAAATTCCACAAGAACAATCCTTATGTTCTGCATGCGGCAGGCTCCGAACACCGTGTCGATTATGAACCCGCCGAATCACAAACCGGTCTGTTTGGAGGCAACTCCAACTGGCGCGGCCCAATCTGGTTCCCGACCAACTATCTGCTAATCGAGAGCCTGCAGAAGTTCCATCACTACCACGGTGATGCGATTCAGGTGGAGTGCCCCACCGGCTCCGGCAACATGGTCACGCTCGACAAGGTGTGCCATGAGCTATCCCGGCGCCTCAGCAACCTGTTTCTTGAGAAGCCAGATGGAGGCCGCCCCGCAATGGCCCATCATCCGAAGTTCGCAAACGACGAGAACTTCAAGAACAACATCCTGTTCTACGAATATTTTCACGGCGACTCCGGCTTAGGCCTGGGCGCTTCTCATCAAACTGGCTGGACTGCCCTGGTGGCCAAGCTCATGCAGAGCATTGATTGCTGAGGCTGCGTACGGCTTGTTGGATCGTCTTGAAGCAGGCCTCTAACTGACGGTCGCTTTGGCAATAGGGGTCTTCGATCTCTTTGCGCGTCCCTGGGACCAGGCTCGACAGATAAGCCGTCTTCGATGCGGCCTCGGTTGTGTCTCCCAGCAATAGATCCTCGTTCAATTGGTCCATGATGTAGATCTGATCGAACTGCCTGAGCAATTCATTGCTGGTTCGCGTCGCGCGATGGGATTCGAGCGAGAGGCCAAAGCGCTTCGCCATAGCACGGGCATGTGTTTCGGCGCGCTCTCCGGTTTGGGCTCTGACGCCGGCTGAAGCCACGCGGATCCCTGCCAACTTCGGGTTGCGGCTCATTTCATCGCGAAAGCATGCCTCGGCGAAAGCGCTTCGCATGATGTTGCCATAGCAGACAAACAAGACCGATCGCATTAGGCTTTCGCCTCGAACCCTGGTGGTCTCCTCGTATGCCAATCAGAGGCGTCCTGAAACGCCTTGGCAACGCGGGCGAGCTTGCCTTCTTCAAACAGATTGCCTGTGAACAGGATGCTGATCGGCCCTGATGTGGGAAAACCGCAAGGAACTACCAGCTGTGGCTGCCCCGTGAGATTCGTAGTCGTCAACGACATCGAGCCGTTGGGCGAAACCAGCGCATCAAAGCCGCTCATGTAGCCTTGAAACTTGCGCATCAGCAACGTGCGGGCCCGCGCGGCCCGGATGTACTCGACAGCCGGGGTGAGCCGACTCGTGCGGAAGCTATTGGGCCAGTCGTCTGCCTTCTGGCCATTCAGTTGTTCGACGCCGCCACTGCGAGTCAAGTCGTCAAACGCAGCACCGGCTTCAGCGTTGAGCATCAACACCAGTTCGCGTGCGGGGAACTCGGGTAGCTTCGTGTCGATCAACTGCATCCCGGTTTTTGCCAGTACAGCCAATGCCTCGTTGTGCCGGTTCTGACGGTTGAATTCTTCGCGCAACACGCCGATCTTCAGCTTGCTTACGGGCATGGATGCCTGCCAATGCAGCGGCACCGGATAGCGGGCCGCCAGGTCTTTCCCGTCGGGGCCACCGATCGCACGCAGCACTAGCATGCAGTCTTCGACGCTGCGGCAGATCGGCCCGATTTTGTCCATCGTCCAAGACAACGCCATCGCGCCATAGCGGGGAACACGACCAAAAGTGGGGCGCAATCCAGTCACACCGCACCGCGTTGAAGGAGTGACGATCGAACCCAATGTTTCGGTACCCAGTGAAAACGCCACCAATCCCGCAGCTGTAGCGGCAGCCGAGCCAGCCGAAGAACCAGAAGAAGTCTGCTCGACATTCCAAGGTGTTTTCGTCATGCCACCAAACCAGAGTCCGCCCATGGCAAGGGCCCCCATGGAGAGCTTGGCGCAGAGCACCGCCCCGGCGGATGTCAGCCGGTCGATGACGGTCGCATTGTAGTCAATCGTCTGGTCTTTATAGGGCTCAGCGCCCCAAGTGGTTTTGTAACCCTTAACCGAGAAAAGGTCCTTCGCCCCATAAGGCAGGCCGTGGAGCGGGCCACGGTACTTTCCGCGACGTAGGTCTGCATCGGCGGCTTTGGCCTGCTCAAGCGCCAGATCTTCCGTCAGAGTGATCGTGCAATTCAAAACAGGGGAGTGCTTCTTGAGCCGTCCCAGATACATCTTGGTGAGATCCGTCGAAGTGATCTTCTTGGTTCGGATCAATTGCCCGAGGTGAGTTGCAGGCCAGAAGGCGAGCTCTTCAATGTCCTTCCAGATCGGCAGCTTCGTGGACCGGCTGGGTTGGAAGACTGCCTTTCCTTCCGGCAACTGCAAACCCGGCAACAAGGGGGAAAACGAGATGGCAGGGTCGGTATCGAACGGAATCTCGATCTTGCGTAAATTGGCGTAGCTCGCCAACTGCCGTGTGATCGAGGGCAGCATCATGTCGAGCTGCTCGTCCTTGAATTCCAGTCCGAGTAACGCGAGGCTTTGCTTCAGCGTGTCCCGGGTCGGGTTAGTCTCGGCGGCCATCAGAGTGGCTAGCGCCGGTATGAGTTGTGCGAGCGAACGTCTTGTCACGGTTTATCGGGGAAACAGAGGCGAATAGGCTTCCAGGTATTTGAGTCCGGCGCCCGTGTTGTAAATCACAATTTTTTCTTCGGGGTTGAGGAAACCACCCTTGAGCAGGCGGCGGACTGCTGACACGCAAGCCGCACCTTCGGGCGCCGCAAACATGCCCTCCATCTTGGCCAGCTCAATGCCATCGGCGAGTGCTTCGTCGTCGGGGATCGCAATCGCCGTCCCGCCCGATTCACGCACAGCGCGCAGAACCAGAAAATCTCCCAGCGGCTTGGGTACACGCAATCCGCTCGAAACCGTTTGGGCATTCTCGTAGAAGGTGCTGCGCTCTGCCCCTTCATTGAAGGCCCTAACGATGGGCTGGCAGCCTTCCGCCTGCACCGAGATCATTTTTGGGCGTTTGCCTTTGGCGATCCAGCCCAAGGCTTCCATCTCTTCAAATGCCTTCCACATCCCGATCAGCCCGACGCCGCCGCCGGTGGGATAGAGAATGACATCGGGCAGCCGCCATTGCAGCTGTTCGGCCAATTCATATCCCATCGTTTTCTTGCCCTCGATTCGATAGGGCTCTTTCAACGTGGAGACTTCAAACCAGCCTTCTTCCTGGTTGCGATCCGCCACGATTTTGGCGCAATCACTGATGAGACCGTCCACCAAAGTCACATGCGCGCCGAAGCTCTTGCACTCGATGAAGTTCGAGTGCGGCACGTCCTTCGGCATGAAGATGTGGCACTCGATCCCAGCGGCTGCCGCGTAGGCCGCGGAGGCGCTCGCTGCGTTGCCCGCCGAAGGGATCGCGATCTTGGTGATACTGAGTTCCTTGCACATCGAGATGGCACAGGAAAGCCCACGCGCCTTGAAGCTGGCCGTCGGATTCAGGCCTTCGTCCTTCACCCAGAGGTCCTTCGCCCCTAGCGCAGCACCAAGCGTATTGGTGCGCACCAGCGCCGTCATGCCTTCGCCAAGCGTCACGATGTTTGAAGGTTTCGACACCGGCAGAACGGGCGCATAGCGCCACATGTTGGACGGCCCCGAGGAAATCCAATCGCGATTCCAGCCATCGCGTGCTTTGTCCAGGTCATAGCGGACGAGAATCGGCCAGCCATCGGGAGAAAGGTTTATGGCCTGACCCGCAGGGTAGGTTTTGCCGGTGCCGGAGCACTCAAGGTGGGAAACGGTGGTCATCGAATTGGGTAAAGAGCTATAGTAACGAAATCATGAAAAGCTCTCTTTCTCTGTCGTTGCTCCTGCCGGCTCTTCTGCTGGCCCAGCAGAAGCCGGATGCGGGATACACGGCGAAGATCCGTGAGTTCACGACGGACAAAATGTTTCTGACAGAGCTGGTGGATCATCTGCCCGAAGGCGGCAAAGTACCCACACCCGAGAAAGTGCTTGGCTACATCGCAGGCACCCCCTATAAGCTCACGCACGCGGCGAATGTGCACAAGTACTTCCGGGCTTTGGGCTCGGCATCGCGTCGCGTCAAGGTGTTTTCGATCGGCAATTCCGAAGAGGGGCGCGAGATGATCGTGGCCTGCATTTCGAGCGAAGCGAACCTCGCCAAGCTCGATCGCAACAAGGAGTTGATGAATCAACTAGCCGATCCTCGCAAGACTTCACCCGCGGCTGCGCAAGCCGCAATGAAAGAAGTGGTGCCGATGTACTGGCTCACCGGCTCGCTGCACTCCACCGAGACCGGCAGCCCCGAGATGCTGATGGAACTGGCCTACCGGCTTGCCGTTGAAGAAACACCTTTCATCGATACGATCCGCAGGAACATGATCGTGATGATCACACCCATCGCCGACGTCGATGGCCGCGAACGCATGGTGGACCTTTACAACTGGCGGCGCGCCCACGAGAAGCAGCCCTCGCCCAACTTGGTCTATTGGGGCAAATACGTGGCCCACGACAACAATCGCGACGGCATGAATCTGTCGCTCGCGCTCACCCGCAACGTATGGAAGACCTTCTTCGAGTACCACCCGCTCGTCCTGCACGATTTGCATGAGAGCGTTCCATTTCTCTACGTCTCAACCGGCATGGGCCCTTACAACGCCTGGTATGACCCGATCCTGATCAGCGAGTGGCAGAAACTGGCTTACCACGAGGTGGAAGAAATGACCAAGCGCGGCGTACCCGGCGTTTGGACCCATGGCTTTTATGACGGCTGGGCGGCTAACTATATGTTTCTGGCCGCCAACGGGCACAACGCGATTGGACGCTTTTACGAAACGTTTGGCAATGCGGGAGCTGACACGCGCAAGCGCAGCGTGCCGTCCACCTCGACAACGCGCACGTGGTTCCGCCCCAACCCGCCACTCCCTGAGGTGAACTGGAGCATCCGTAACAACGTCAACATGCAGCAGAGCGGCGTGCTTTTCGCCCTCAACTTTACGGCCCGGAACAAGATGGAGTTTCTCGACAACTTCTACCGCAAGGGCCAGCGCTCCATTGCCAAGGCCACCACGGAAGGCCCTGCCGCTTATGTAGTGCCAGGCGATACTCCCCGCCCAGGCCTTGCCGCCGACCTAATGCGCATCTTGCATTTGCAAGGGGTCGAAGTACACAAGCTCGATACCGCGACTGAGGTGCTCACCAAGGCAGGTAAGCGCACTTTCTCAGCCGGCAGTTATGTCGTACGCATGGATCAGCCTTATTCACGAATGGGAGACATGCTGCTCGACCTGCAGTATTACAACGTCAACGATACGCGCCCCTACGATGACACCGGCTGGAGCCTTGGCTACCTCCGCAATGTCGAAACCGTGCGCGTTACAGACGAGGCCATCCTGAAGGCGCCAATGACGCTGGTGAAAGGTGTACCAGAACTGACCACGACCATTGCTGGCTCAAGCGCCGCCAAGGCCTGGATTCTGCCCCATACAGCGGATAATAATCTCGCGACCTTCCGCTTCGCACTCAAGGATGTGAAGATGTGGGCGGCAGAAGCCGCGTTTGAAGCGGGCGGCAACAAGTTCTCACCCGGCGCTGTGATCATCACTGCGGACAGCACCACGCAGGCTGCGATTGATGCCGCTTCCAAGGGCATGGGCTTGAAGGTGATCGGCGTCGACGCTGTTCCCTCGGTAGCCAAACACGAACTGGCTGCTCCGCGCATCGCACTCGTGCACACCTGGACCAGCACGCAGAACGAAGGTTGGGTTCGTTTGGCACTGGAGGGGGCGAAAGTTCCTTACGACTACATCAGCGACCAAAAGGTGGGCCAAATCGCCGATCTTCGCTCGAAGTACGACGTGATCCTTTGGGGGCCGATCAACGGCTCAAGCCAGGCCATCGTCAATGGCATTCCAAAGCGTGAAGGCGAACCGGCAATCCCCTGGAAGACTTCAGACCTGACGCCCAGCTTCGCCACCGGCCCGGATCAAACCGATGACATTCGCGGTGGCATGGGCCTTGAAGGGGTCTTGAATCTACGCCGTTTCCTCGAAGCTGGTGGATTATTCATGACCATCGGCGGCAACGCGTCGATTCCAATTGATTACGGCATTGTCGATGGCATCAGCATCCAGAACACGCGCGAACTCCAGGTTCGCGGCAGCGTCTTGATGAGCCAGGTGAGTGACCGCCTCAGCCCGATTGTGTATGGGTATGATGACAAGGTGCCGGTGTACTTCAACAACGCTCCGGTGCTGCAAGTCAGCCGCCCTGGCGCAATGGCAGGTCCCACACCCCAGGCACCCGCCGGCAGACCAACCGGCCGTGGCGGCGTCAATGATCCCGATGTGGTTCAGGCGCGCCCCTTACAGCAGCCAGCCCCGGCGGCCGCGGCCGAGGAGGTCCCGGATGCTATGCGTGCCTACATGACCCCGCCGAACATGATGCCCCGAACCGTGTTGCGTTTTGTGTCTGCCAATGAGCTGTTGATCAGCGGCATGCTGGCCGGAGGCCAGGAACTTGCGGGTAAGCCCGTGATTGTCGATGTTCCTGTCGGCAAAGGGCATGTGGTGCTGTTTGCCAACAACCCGATGTGGCGCCACCAAACCCAGGGAAGCTGGTTTATGGTCTTCAATGCGGCCATGAACTTCGCAAATCTGAACGCGGGACGACCGACGAAGCCTTAATCAGTCCACGAAAACCGGGGGCCACACGTCATTGTTAATGAGCAATGCTGTTGCGCGCCCTCATTTTCGCTTTATGTTTGCCCTGCTGGGGGGCAAAATTCGTCGTTTTGCAGAGTGGATTCCACCTCGAAGTTGAGAAGTGGGAGCACCGCAGCGACGAGGTCGTGCTGCTGCGCTCCGGTTCAGAGATGACGCTCAGAGCCTCGGAAGTGATTCGATTCATTGAAGAAGAAGATGCTCCCCAGCCGCAAACGCAAGCGCAACCCATCGCCGCACCAGCCTCCGTAGCCAGCAAAACAAACGAACCCAGGCAGGTGATCGCCGAGATGGCGGAGCAATACGGCCTGCCCGTGCAATTTGTCGCAAGCGTAGCCCGTGCGGAAAGTGCCTCCCGGACGGATGCACGCAGCCCAAAAGGCGCAATCGGAGTGATGCAACTGATGCCAGGCACAGCAAAAGAGCTGGGAGTAGACCCTCACGATGTCCGCCAGAACATCGAAGGCGGCACCAAGCTGTTGCGCGACCTTCTGATTCAGTATCAGAATGACCCTGACCAGGTGCGAAAGGCTTTGGCCGGCTACAATGCCGGGCCTGGGGCCGTGGCCCGATACGGCGGCGTGCCGCCTTATCGCGAGACGCAGAACTACGTGGAAAAGGTCTTGAAGCAATACCAGGGAGCTCAAAAGTAAATGGCGACCGATCGCGCCCCACTCAAGAACACCGAACAGGAAGAGATCGACGCTAAGCGATTGGCGATGCGCTATCGCGCCGAGTTCGTCGACCTGCGTAACGCCGAGATCGACCACGATCTGTTTCGAACGATTCAAGTCGACTTGATGTTCCGCTACAACTTCGTGCCGCTGCATGCAGAAGGCGAAGTTTTGGAAATCGCAATTGCCGACCCGCGCAATCTGCAGTTGATCGACGAGTTGAGTTCGCTGCTGGGCAAGAAGCTCAAGATCAAAGTTGCGACGCTGAGCCAGATCTCCGATCGGCTAAAGAAGACTGAGCAGAGCCAGCGCGTACTCGAAGAAGTGACCGAAGGGTTCACGCTCGATGTTGTCGGCGATGAAGAGAATCCAGAAGAAACTCTCTCGATCGATAAATTAAGCGCCGACAGCGACACCGCGCCGGTGATCCGTCTGGTGGACACTACGATATTCAATGCTCTCGAGCGCCGCGCCAGCGACATTCATATCGAAACTCGCGACCAGGAAGTCGCGATCAAGTACCGCATTGACGGCGTTCTGCATTACGCGATGCCGCCGATTGCCAAGGACTGGCACTCCGCCATCATTTCGCGCATCAAGGTGATGAGCGAACTCGACATCGCCGAGCGGCGCGTGCCGCAGGACGGCCGTTTTCGAGTGCGCTACAAAGGCCGTTTGATCGACTTCCGTGTCTCGATCATGCCGACCGTACATGGCGAGGACAGCGTGCTTCGCGTCCTCGACAAAGAAAGCATGAGCGAGAAGTTCACACGCCTCTCGCTTGAAGTGGTGGGCTTCTCCGAAAAGGATGTCACCAAGTTCCGCCGCTACATCAAAGAGCCTTACGGGATGGTGCTGGTGACGGGGCCGACCGGCTCGGGTAAAACAACGACGCTTTACGCTTCGCTGAGTGAAATTCAAAATGACGAAGACAAGATCATCACGATCGAAGATCCCGTCGAATATCAGCTCAAGGGCGTTACGCAGATCCCGGTGAATGAAAAGAAGGGCCTCACGTTTGCCCGCGGCTTGCGCAGCATCCTGCGGCACGACCCGGACAAAATTCTCGTTGGCGAAATTCGTGACCAGGAGACCGCGATTATCGCGATCAATGCTGCGCTTACAGGTCACCTTGTTTTCACAACCGTCCACGCCAACAACGTCTTCGACGTGCTCGGCCGATTTCTGAATATGGGCGTGGAGCCTTATAACTTCGTCAGCGCGCTCAACTGCATTTTGGCCCAGCGACTGGTGCGCCAGATTTGCCCCCACTGCAAGACGCCATACAAGGCCACCGATGGGGAACTCCGCGACAGCGGCCTCGCCCCCGAGCAATGGCGTGACGTCACACTTTATGAAGGCAAAGGGTGCTTTGAATGTGGCGGCACAGGCTACCGCGGCCGAACTGCGATCCATGAGCTACTCGACTTAACTGAAGAGATCCGCGAAATGATCCTGGAGCGGAAACCCACATCGCAAATCCGCGTCGCCGCTCGGGCTCAAGGGATGAGCACTCTACGTGAGAGCGCTCTTGAGCGCATGCGCGAAGGGCTGACTACCCTAAAAGAAATCAACAAGGTGACCTTCGTCGAATGAGTCTGCTCGATACACTTCGCAATTGGATCGAAGAGCCGCCACCGGCCTTTGCCTTCGAGCTTGGGCCCGGCGGAATTGCGCATTGGCAGGCTGGCGCAACCCGTTTTGAACCGATGGCCCAAACACAGGATTCAGCTGAACTGGCTGAAAGAATCGGACGCATCACACCAGCCCCGAGCGGTGACAACAAGCGGGCTGCGGCACTAATCCTTCCCGATTCAGCAGCCCGGGTCACATTGATGGATTTCGACCAGTTTCCACGCAAGGTGGAAGAACAAGCCGCTTTAATCCGCTTTCGGCTCAAGCGCACGGTTCCTTTCGATGTAGACACGGCAATCCTTCGCTACGAGTCCCGCTCCCGGGGAGGCAACAAAGTAGAACTCACGGTGGCTGCGATCGCGGTTGAGACACTGGCGCCCTACGAAGCCGCCTTTCGCAACGCGGGCTTCCACCCGGGGTTTGTCACGATTGCTGGCCTGAGTGCCGCCAATCTTGCGGCGGCAGATTCGATGACATTGCGCTTGAGCGGACTCGCTCTCACGATTTCTCATTTCGAAGGAGAAGAGCTGAGGCTCTTCCGCAGCCTTCAATTACAGTCGGGCACACTTGCAGAAGTGCTTGACGTGCTCGACCCGACGCTGGCGTATCTGGAAGATGAACGCAAGACGAAACCACGCAGCATCGACGTTTGCGGCCTTGGTGAATTGCAGCAGGAATTGCAGAGTCATTTGAGAGCTCAATGGAGCGTAGAAATGCAACTGTTGCGCAGTCGGCTGGGCGCGGTAGACGCCAATAATGCCGGGCTCTATGGCTATCTCGAATCAATGAGGGTGAACTAAGTGAAAGCAAGAATCCCCATTAACCTGGCCAGTGCGCCGTTCCGCCGGGATCGCGCCATGCTCATTGCCACCACGTTGCTCTCAGCGGTTTTGGCGGTAGCATTGGCGGGACAGATCTACCTGGTCCTCGAAGAGCGTGGCAGGGCGGAGGAAGCGCGGCTGGAAGTAGAGAAAATCGAGCGGTCTCTCCGCCTGCAGAGCAGCGAGATTGCAAGAGTGGATGGCATTCTGCGGCAGGTACAGAACGCTGAAGTGCTGGATCGCAATGTGTTCCTGAATACCCTGATTTCCCGCAAAGCCGTCAGTTGGACACAGCTGTTCGCTGATCTCGAGAAGGTCATGCCAGGCGCGGTTCGATTGGTGAGCGTGCGCCCCCAGATCACCCCCAGCAATCAGGTGGTTCTGGACATGACCGTCGGATCGATGAGTGGCGAACCGGTTGTGGACATGTTGATGCGCCTTGAGGGCTCGCCACTGTTTGGGGCGACGACCATCACCACGATGTTGCCGCCCTCTCAAAATGAAACTCTCTACCGATATCGCCTGAGTGTGAACTATGCGCCCAAACTTTAGTGCCGATCAAATTGAATGGCGCAACCCGGGCGTCTACATGCGAGTCATTCTTGGCACGCTGCTGCTGGGCAATCTCGTAGCACTCTGGTTGTTGCTTTCGCCTCCAGGAGGAAGTCTTGAAGAGGTCGAAGGACGGCTGATTGAATTGCGTCAGAAGTACACGGCCCAATCGCGCAATCTGGATCGTATGAAGGCGCTTGCCACCAAAGTGCAGGACAGCCGCAAGGCGGGCGACCGCTTCTTTGGGTCTTACTTCATGGAACGGCGCAAGGCAGCCAGCACGATCATCAGTGAGCTGTCTAGCCTCGCCAAGCAGGCAGGCATTCGCCCCAAAGAGCATTCGTTCGTTCTCGAGCCCGTTGAGGGAGCCGAGGATTTATCGATGATGACAGTCAATGGTTCTTATGAAGGCAGCTATGCCGACTTAATCCAGTTTGTCTATCGTGTGGATCACAGCCCAAGGTTTTTGATCATCGAGAACCTCAGCGCCGCCCCGCAACAAAGTGCGGGCATGCTCAATATGAGCATTCGCTTTCATGTTTTTGTGAAGGAAATTCCGGGGAGCTAATGCAATGGCGCTTGAAATGAAATTCGGCGGCGACCGCAAGCAGTTCATGACCCTGGGGATCCTGGGTGTGGTGCTATTAGTCATTCTGTACATGAATTACTTCAGTGGCCCGAGCTATGAGGAAAGGCCAACGCCTCGCCCACAAGCTGCGCCCGCAGCGAATGCGCCCTTGCCGGCGATCAAGAAGACCGACGACCGTAAACGCCAGGTGGATCGTAGAGCCCAAGAGTTTCGCCCTCGCATTGGCCCTGCCAGACCCGAGGATCGGCTCGACCCAATGACTGTGGACCCAACACTAAGGCTCGAGTTGCTGGCCAAGCTTGAGAAAGTGCAGATCACAGGCGGCACCCGAAGTCTTTTCGATTTTTCGAATCTGCCGACTGTGGCCGCAAATACGAACGTGCCGAAGATTATCCCTTCGCCCAAGAAGGGTCCTACTGCACCGAAGCCATTCATCGGCCCGATGAATGAGCCGCCCCCCCCGCCAAAACCAGTGGTGACAAAGCCGAACGCACCGCCGATCCCCTTGAAGTTCTACGGCTTCACCAGCGCACCTCGCGGAGGCAACAAGAAGGGCTTCTTTCTCGACGGCGAAGACATCGTAGTCGCTGGCGAAGGAGATCTAATCAAGAAGCGCTACAAGGTCATCCGGATTGGCCTCGCCAACGTCACGATGGAAGACACGCAGTTCGAGCAGCAGCAGATGCTGCCAATTGTGCCGGACAATGGAGGAGGAGGGTTCTAAGTGCGTAGCCGCCGGAAAGACTCGGAGCGTGGATTCGCGTTGTTGTTCATCTTCGCGTTGGCGGGCATTGTCGCATTGACTCTTTACAACGAACTCCCGCGCGCTGTTTTCGAGAGCCAGCGTGCCAAAGAGGACTTGCTGGTAAGCCGTGGGCAAGAATACCAGCGAGGCATCCAACTTTACTTCCGCAAGTTTCGCAAGTACCCAGCCACGATGGATGAGCTTGAGAAATCGAATGGCATCCGTTTCTTGCGCCGCCGCTATGTTGATCCATTTACCGGCAAGGAAGATTGGCGGCTGGTGCGGGTCGGCCCCAACGGCCAATACCTGGACTCCAAGGTGATCAAGCCCACCCAACCGGCGCAAACCAGCGGATTTGGTGCTAATTCATCCGGCGCGGCCGAGCCCCCAAAAGAGGATCCGAACGATCCAACAGCGAGGCGTCGCGCAAGCGATGTCAGCGCTTCTGAGATCGGCGGAGCGGCGGGACAACCAGCAGATCCGAATTCTCTGCCTCCGGGTGCGCCGCCACCGCCCGTGGGAGGTGTGCAATCAGGAATGCAGAATGGCATGCCCTATCCCGGGCGAACCGATTCGAACCCCGTGTATCCCCAGCAGCCAATCGGAGTGGGAGGCGTGGGTAGCGTGGGCAGTGTAGGAAGCGTTGGGAGTGTTGGTGGGGTAGGTAGCGTGGGCAGCGTCGGGGCAGGACTCCCGAACACAAGCTTTCCCTCAAACACAATCAACTCTCAATTCGGCGGCGCACGAGGCACCCCGATTCAGCAACAAATCCCTGGCTTCCCTCAGAATCAACCGGGCCAACGGCCGCTGACTCCAGAGCAATTGAATCCGGCTCTGGATGTGATTCAACGTCTCTTGACGCAACCACGCCAACCTCCGCCCGGTGTCATTCAAAGTGGGCAAGCTCCCATTGGTCCAAACACGAACCCGAGCGGAGTTTTCAACGCATCAGGCCCCGGCTTGAGCGGAGGCGGCGGAGGGCAATTCGGCGCCGGTGGCATTGCCGGAGTCGCCAGCAAGCACGAGGGCAAGGGCATCAAACTGGTGAACGACCGAGAACGCATTGAAGAGTGGGAGTTCATTTACGACCCGGCAAAGGATCGCGGTGGGCGGCCGGGGCAGAACGCTCAAACACAGCAACCGGGAATGCCGGGGATGCCAGGCATGGGTATGGGCAATGCAAACCCAGCGCAGGGCACGGGATTTGGTGGCCAGCAACAAGGAAGTTTCGGCAGTAGTTTTGGCGGGGGATTCGGCGGCAGCCAGCCCCAGCAAGGCACCGGCGGGTTTGGCCAGCAACAGGGTGGTGGCTTCAATCAGCAGCCCCCCGGTCGGCGACGGAATTGACCCGCAAAGAACAACTCGACCTCGGCCTGATCGAAGCTTCAAACCTTACCGAATGCCTGAGTGTCGACTTTACAGCTCTGCTATCTGCCACTTGCCCGCGCGCGGTGGCCCCCGCTTGGGATAAGGGCATCACGCGCAAAATGCGACAATTCGCCGGGGCCGTGGCGGACGTGGAGGGACCCAAAGCCTATCTGCAAATGGCGAAATCCCCTTCAGACACAGTGCGCGGTGCCGGGGCAATCCTGGCGATGATGGCGACCGGTGAGAATTTGCAAACACGGATTAGGCTGATTGAGCCGTTTGCGGACGACACACATTTCGGCGTCAGAGAATGGGCCTGGATGGCGATCCGCCCGCACCTCGCAGCAGAAATCGAAAAGTCGGTTGAGCTCCTTGAACCTTGGACAGCCTTGCCTTCGGTGAATCTGAGGCGCTTTGCGATTGAAGCCACTCGGCCGAGGGGCGTGTGGTGCGCCCACATCGAATCGCTGAAGCAGGACCCGCAATTGGCGATTCGGCTGCTTGAACCACTCAAGGCAGACCCGACGAAGTATGTTCAGGACAGTGTCAGCAACTGGCTGAACGACGCTGCAAAATCGCAACCGGAATGGGTGAGAAGCCTGTGCGAGCGTTGGCTCAATGAGAACGGCAGCAAATCAACGGCCCGCATTGCGAAGCGCGCTCAGCGCAGCCTCTGATTACAGCGCCACGTAGCCGCGCCGAATCCCTTGCGTCACGGCCTCAGTGCGTGAGCCGGCGTTGAGCTTGGACATGAGGGAACTGACGTGAAACTTCACGGTATGCTCTGTGATACTGAGCCGCCAGGCGATCTCTTTGTTGCCAACCCCCTCGGCCAGCAAGCGTAAAACTTCGCGTTCCCGATTGGTGAGTCCAGTATCGGCAACTGCCGGGCCGGGCGCAGGCCAACTATCCATTTCTTGAGCGGGCAATACGAGCAACCCTGCGGCAGCTGCCTCCAGCGCAGCCCGGATCTCGATCGGACTCGCGCTCGATGGCAAGGCACCGCGCGCTCCCTGACGAAGAATCATCGAAGGAGATTGATCCGTTAGCAGCACGACGGGCAAGGGCGGCGGCTCATTTTCGATCTCGTCGAATTGACGGTCGGACAGCAGCACGTCGGCGATCTCGCCAGACTTGGTCATTTGCATGCCCAACTGCTGTTCAAGCAATGAGCGCAGCCCGGCCTCTACGAACGGGCTTGAGGCATCGATTCGTACACGTGTCATCCCGCTGCCGCCAGCCTCCCTGGTTCCTCGGGTCCGAGTGCAATTGCGACCTCTCTTGCGACGGGTTTTCCGTCACGAAGAAATCCTAAATGCACCAAGCCCCCAATCATCAGACGATCCTCAAGATCCTCTGGTGACGAAAAGAATTCGCCATCCAACCCAATTATCACGTCACCGGGCCGAAGCGACGCAAAATGTGCTCTGCTGTTGAGCATTACTTGTTGGATGCGCAAATCGACCGCCGGTCGCGAATTCAATTGTATTGACAGGGGTTCGACCGTGATACCGAGAACCGGGGCTGCTGGACGGTCGATGAATTTCGCGACATCGCTGGATGGAACGGCTAACCCGATCGAACCAGCGATCATGGTGTTGATCCCGACCACGGCACCGGAGGAATCTGCTAAAGCCCCTCCGGAATTTCCGGGCGCAAGCCTGATGCTGGCCTGCACCCAGTCCTGACGGCCGAGATTCCGGAAAGGTCCAACGCCGTGAACGATTCCCCTGGAAAGCGCTCCGATGAAGCCAAGCGGATTGCCGACGGCCAGAACTTGCTCACCTGCAATCAGCCGTCCAGAGTCGGCCCATCGGGCAGCAGCAGGGGCAGGTCGGTCAGTGGAAAGTAGAGCCAGGTCTCGTCGGGCATTCCGCTTCAGAATCCGGGCACGCACCACTTCGCCGTTCCAGAATTCAACCTCGACATTCTCGCCCCGTACAACATGGGCATTGGAAACAATCGCGCCCTGTCCGTTCCAGATCACTCCAGAGCCGCTTGCGGATCGCCCCTCGTCGATGCGCACTTGAACTGTTGCGCGGCGTAGTTGCTCGGCATTTTCGCCGAAGCCGGGGGCACTCAAGCAACCCTCCGCGCGCTGGGCCGCCTTCCAATTTCGATTTCAAGATCGAGGCGCTGCCCCGCACGGATGATCTGCAGCGGAATGTGCTCGCCGATATGCGGAGGCTCGAGGAATTCCTGGATTGCGCTGAAATCATCTGCTCGCTGGCCGCCGATCGCTACGATCACGTCGCCAACCATCAGATGCGCCGACTCTGAAGGAGAGCCGCTCTCGACGCTTAGCACGATCATTCCTGCAGGCTGTGGCACGGGTTGCAACCCGACCCCAAGGTAGCCACGGCCCAACTCGCCGTGAGCCGCAATGGTTTCGACAAAACGATGCAGATTGGACGACGGCACGACAACCGAGGCACCGCGCGCCAGGCCCAGGCTGATCATGCCGAGCACGGTACCGTCGGCCCTCAAAGCGAGTCCGCCAGCGAGAGCGGCCTGGGCTGGAATATCGAGCTTGATGAAATGATCGAGCTTGCCGCCCTTCCAGGTGCGCCACGCACCGGAGAGGGCACCCAGCATCCCGAGAGAGGCATTGAGGCCAGTTTCGGGTGAGCGGGAGACGCCCACAATCAACTCGCCGTGCGTAGCGCCGCCAGCAAGCGTGAGGGGGATAGCGCCTTCAAACGGCTCTCGGAGTTCCAGCAGCGCCAGATCCCAGCCGGGGTCGCGGCCGAGGAGGGATGCGGCCGCGACCTCACCGGAGGGAAGGACAACCTGTAGGTCTCCATCTAGTTCGACGCCGGGGTCGACTGTCAGGATTCGGGTACTGTCGATAATAATTCCGCTTTGAAAACCACTTTTGCGGGCCGAGACGGCAACGATGGATTGTTCGATGCCGGCGACGGTGGCGGCAAGAGACTGGCTGAGTTCGATCAATGGATTCTGCATGTTCAACGATGGCCTAGGATTTTAGGATGCCCGCATTTGTCAAAAAAAGCCTCGGTCGATGGGCTAGGCAGAGGCCTACCCAATTGGCTAGGCAGCTCTAGCGTCGTTTACACTGGAATTGGAATCATGACGACCGCCGTTAAGAACGATATCGCAACGGAACCCGCACAAAGCTGGTTTCTGCCCGTGTTGATGACCTGGATCGCACCGGGTGCTGGCTATTTCCTGGTCAAGAGCCCGTCGCGCGGAGGAATCATGGCAGGCCTGTCGGTGGTGATGTTCGCGCTCGGCTTGATGATGCGGGGCACTTTTTTTGAACCGCAAACCGGCGACCTGCTCACTACGGTGATCTATTGCGGAGGCTGGGCGGCCAATCTGGCGAGTGGCAGCCTTTACATGGTTGCTAAAGCGCTGGGCTACAGCGCTCCCGATGTGGCCAACCATGTTGTCGACTATGGAACCAAGTTCTTGGTCGGTTCTGGGTTAGTGAACATCCTCGCCATGGTCGATGTCTACGAGATCGCCTCGCGTAAGAAGAGCTAGGAGCCAATCGAAACATGCCGAAAATGTCCCTCTCCCACTTCGAAATGGCCATCCTGTTTGCGCTATTCACCAGCATCGCGCTGGGGATTACCGGCAAGACAGGTAAGCAGGAGCAGATTCGCTATGCCGCCTACTGCTTCGGTTCGTTTGTATTGGCTTTGTTTGGTCTCGGCTGGCTGATGTACTTCGGCCACCACTAGGGCTTTTGGGTGATCTTTTCGCCCACCTTTTGATAGGCCCCCAACTTTGAATCCGATAAATCCGGGCGCCGGATGCTGATCGATTCCACTTGTGTATTCCCGGGGCCAGGCTTGGTCGTAATCAACTGCTGTTCTCGCAATTTCAGCTTGCCGTCTGCGGCCCTTCCCTGCGCTACTGCCCCGTAAATTGTCACTTCGCTGGTTGTGGATCCATCCGGATTCGGGATGTCGACCTTCACCCGCTGGCCGCTCAGTTCCATCTTGCCGGATTGTGCATTGCGGTACTCCTGCACAACTTCTTTCACTCCACTGCCCTCTGGAGCCCTCTCCACCCGCTCGCGGACTGCTTCCACAAAGTTGCCATTCTGATCGAGGACAAAGGTGGACCGGTTGGTCAGAGCCCGCCCATTCTCATCTGTGGTTTGAGCCGTTGTCTTCTCGACGGCGGCAAAGGTGCCATTCACGGTCGGTCTTTCGATCACCGTTGTGCTGACGCTGGCAGAGCCTTGTTGCTGTGTGGTGATCACAGAACGCTCAGACGCAGCGAGGCGGCCATTAAGATCGCTCGTAAACACTGTAGTTTCAACAACCTTCGATCCATCCGCAGCCTTCCGCTCGACCGTCCGGACTTTTTCCGGCGGAAGCTTGTTGCCGTTCACATCGCGGCGTTCAATCGTTTCTTCGACAATTCGACCGCCGTTGCCATCATCGATCACCTTCTGGCTGCGTTTCTCCTCCGGGCTGGGCAGCGGCACACGGCGTCCATTGGCGTCGTAAACGTAGATCTGCGCCCACAAGGTTCCGGCTAGCGACAAAAGAGTGAAGTACTTCATATGCTTCTACGCAGAGACTATCGGCAGTTAGCTGCAATCGGTACAGTCCCTATAATGGAAGATGGTGCCCGAATGAAGAAGTTTTACATTGAAACTTTTGGCTGTCAGATGAATGCGCACGATTCCGAGAAGGTAATCGTCACGCTGACGGGTGAAGGATATTCGCAAGTTGCGACCCCCGACGAGGCGGATCTGGTCCTCTACAACACCTGTAGCATCCGCGATAAGGCTGAACAAAAGGTCTATGCGCGACTGCAGGATTTCAAGAAGCGCAAAGATAAGATCGTCGGCGTGCTCGGTTGTGTGGCGCAGCAAGAGGGCGAGAAGATTTTCGAACGTGCCCCGCACGTGGGGCTCGTTGCGGGATCAGCCAGCTACAACCTGCTGCCTCAAATGCTGGTTCAAATCGAGGCGGGCAATCGGCGCGTAACCGGCCTGAGCCTGGATACAGACGACACCTTTGAGGTGCCTTACACCAAGCGAGACAATCCTCATAAAGCGTTTCTGACGATCATCGAAGGCTGCTCGAAGAGTTGCGCCTATTGCGTCGTACCGATGACACGAGGCCCGGAACGCAGCCGCACCAGCGCCAGCGTATTTGAAGAGGCGAGGAATTTGGTCGCCGATGGATACTCTGAAATCACATTGCTCGGCCAGAACGTAAATAGCTATCGCGACCCTTCAGAAGCTGGCCTCGATTTTGCCACGCTGCTTCGCGAAATCGGCGAGATCGACGGATTGAAGCGGGTTCGATTCACCACTTCGCATCCGCGCGATTTCGTCAAGGAAATCGTCGACGCCATCGATAGCAACCCCGTATTGTGCAACCACATCCATCTTCCGGTTCAGAGCGGTTCAACGGCGGTGCTCGACCGGATGCAACGCCTCTATACCCGTGACGAGTATTTGCGGCAAATTGAGTGGATGAAGAACGCCAAGCGCGAAATCACGATCACTTCAGACATCATTGTTGGCTTCCCTGGCGAAACCGAAGCAGACTTCGAGAGCACCTTGCGGCTGCTTGACGAAGTGGAATACGACGCCATCTTCAGCTTCAAGTATTCGCAACGCCCCAACACTCCCGCCTTGCAATATGCGGACCACATGACCGAGGAAGAAAAGAGCCGCCGTCTGACGATCGTGCAGGAGCACCAGCGTCAGATTCAAATTCCACGCAACGCGGCCTATATTGGCCGAGTCGAAGAAGTGCTGGTGGATGGATACAACAAGGCCACGCAACAGTGGCTCGGCAAGAATACGCAACACAAGACGATCGCCTTCGGTCATGCCGTGATGCCTGCTCCTAAGGATGACGGCACCACGCTTGAAGGTAGCTATCTCAATGTCCGGGTGACACGCTCCGGCCCGAATTCGCTATCCGGCGAGGCCGTTGTCTAGACTGCCTGAGTCTAGACTTTTGGGCAGCTTCGCACGGCTGCCAACTTTGCTGTAATGAAATAGGAGGCGACGCCAATTACGATGGAAGTCGAAATGAAGATCCGGACCCTGATGATGGACCCCGTCACGCAGATGCCGATTGTTGTTCTGCGCGACGCTTCGGGCAACACCATTTTGCCGATCTGGGTTGGAATGTACGAAGCCAACGCGATCGCACTGGAGATCGAGAAGATCAATACGCCCCGGCCAATGACGCATGACCTCATCAAGACCTTACTGATGGGGATGGATGCCAGAGTGGACCGGATTGTTGTCAACGAGCTCAAGGATGATACATTCTTCGCCACCATTTGGCTGGTGAAGGATGGACAGTTCATCAGCATCGACTCCCGCCCCAGCGACGCGCTCGCGATTGCACTGCGCACCGATTCGCCAATCTTCGTCGACGAAAGCGTGTTGAAAAACTCGCGCATGGCCGCCTCTCAAGACAAGGGCAAAGAAGAAGAACTCCGCCGGCTCCTCGAAAACCTCAACGAGGAAGATTTCGGCCGCTACAAGATGTAGGCGTGGAAGAGATCCTTTTGCGCCTTGCGCAAGCCAATATCGAACTGCTGCCCACCTCGGAGTTGACCACACACTTCGTCTTTGCCAGAGATGGCTTCGTTGCTCTGGTCGTGCGTCGTGAGAACGGCTTTGGCAATATCGGCGCCACTGGTCTTCTGTGCGAAAAAGGTATGGCGCAACTCATTTGGCGTGGGGAGAAACTTGTCTTTGTTGCCGGAGGATTCGAGCAGAACGCCACTGAAGACGATGTGACGAAGCTGCGATCGTTCGCACTCGACCTCAAGAATTCCTTGTCGGCCACACCCCACTCGATATAGACTCACGGCTATGGATAGAAGAGCCTTCCTGGCAGCCACCACGGCCGCCACTCAGCTGAGCGTTAGTGCCCAGCCACCGTTTGAGAATCCGGTCGGCACCAAAGGCAAGGGCAAACCCAAGCTCGGAACACAACACATCTCAGATGACCCAACACTCAAGATCCTCAGCGGCCTTGGCGTCCACAACATCTGCAGTGCGCTTCCCAGCAAAGCGATGGATGCAAGTTGGAGTGTGGAAGGCCTGACAAAACTGAGAGAGCGCGTCGAATCGCATGGCATCCGCCTCGAAATGGTGCCGCTCCCGTTGAGCTCCGCCTACATCACCCGCGCGGAATACCCGGACATCATGATGGGCCGCAGCCCGGGTCGCGATAAAGCGATCGACGAAATCTGCCAGATGATTCAGAATTGTGCAAAGGCTGGGATTCCGGCTGTCAAGTACAACATGAGCATCCTCGGCGTGGTCCGTACGGAAGCCACCAAGGGACGCGGCGGTGCAACGCTGAGCACGTTCAAATACGCCGGTGCGAAACAAGACCCGCCGCTCACAGAGGCAGGGCCAGTGCCAGCGGATGTCTACTGGGAACGAATCACGTACTTCCTGAATAAAGTCATTCCGGTAGCCAACGAATCGAAGGTGCGGATGGCCTGCCACCCACACGACCCGGGCATGCCGCCAGGCAAGGGTTGGCGCGGCGTAGAAACCGTCCTGGGCAGCGTCGAAGGATTGAAGAAGTTCGTTGGTATTCAGGCCAGCCCGTACCATGGCCTCAACTTCTGCCAGGGCACTGTGAGCGAGATGCTCGTTAATCCCGGCAAAGAGATATACGATGTCATCCGCTGGTTTGGCTCGCGTGGAAAGATCTTCAATGTCCACTTCCGCAACATCAAGGGAGGCTTTCTTGACTTCAAGGAAGTCATGCCGGATGAAGGCGATGTCGACATGATCAAGGCCGCCAGAACATACAAAGAAGTTGGATATAGCGGCATGTTGATGCCAGACCACGTCCCCAAAATCGAAGGTGACACAAATGGCCGACAGGCATTCGCCTTCGCTTTCGGCTATATTCGGGCAGTACTACAACTCTTAGATCGCGAAGCCTGATGGTGCATTGAATTTGTCGCTATCATAAAAGGGCTTAATCCTATAATGGCGCGAAGAAACACAATGGCCGTGAGTTGCCCGGAATGTGGCAGCACCAACTTGCGCATGTCGAAGTGGAAGAACACCTTTGAGAAGGTGTTGGACTTGATTGGCATGCCTCCCATGCGTTGTCTCGATTGCGAACATCGCTGGAAGCACAGCCTTTGGCGGGTGCGGGAAGTCTTTTATGCTCGATGCCCACGCTGCTATCGATTGGAACTGCAGCACTGGGAAGAAACTTACTATCACGTCCCCGGCACTTGGAAACTGCTAATCGCGCTCGGAGCGAAGAAGGTTCGATGTAAGCCTTGCCGCCACAACTTTGTCAGCTTCAGGCTTGTCAAGGGCACGCGCAAATGGAAGAACATCGAGGTGGACGCTCCTCCTCCAGTCGTGGAAACGGAAATTCAGCTAAGCCACGTGGAGAAATCCCCTGTCGTAGAGTCCCGCCAGGACTGATTAGGGCTTGGGCTTCACAACAACTCTGATGGGATAGAGCTTGCCGGTCTGAGCCACACCAACTCTTACGATTTTGGTGACTGGTTCCGTAATACTTGCCGACTTGCCAGTGGGCTTATAGGCAATGACCAACTGACCCACACCACCCCTCGGAACCGTCTTGGACTTCAATTCAAAGGTGATGTCTTCCGCTGGAGGAGAGTCGATGGTGAAAGCGACGACGCCCGGCATTCCATTTGCAAAGGAAATCACCTCGGTGCCTGATTGCCCATCGACAAACTGTACCTCAACCCGATCAGGCTTCACGCTGTTTATGAGTGCGTTCAGATCCGGATTCAAATTGATCCCTCCAGTGGGGATCAGAGGCACGTCTCCCGATTTCGCATTTGTTTCCATCTTGCCGAAGGGGGTGTCTCGCAATTCGTTCTTGGGTTTAAACCAGAACCAGCCTTCTTCTTCCTCGCGCCACCATGTCTCTACTGGTTGCTTGATTTCCATCGAGCCAACGCCCATCATTGCCAAAGTCGTATCAACCAGTGTGAGCACTTTGGCGGACTTGCCATCCTTTACATAAAGGATCCGGTCGATCGTATAACCTTTGATCTTTTTCTTGGGCCAGGAGAAAAATTCTTCTTTGGATTCGTCAGACACATAGGCATCACTGGTGCGGTACTTACCGGCAACGAAACCGTCCCAGAACTTGGAAACCCGGGTTTTCAATTCCGCTTCCTTTTCTGGGGCAATCTTCACCACTTCCTGCGCCGTCATCGCAGAATGCGTCAACACTGCGGCGAACACAAAACCAAGGCTTCGATGCAATTCCATACTGATTCCTATTTTCACAGACGCAGAGTCGCGATTTTGGTTAGCGAGCGGGAATGGCAGTTCCTTCGCGAATTTCGTCGGTCGCCCGCTGGATGATGCGATCACCAACCTGGAGTGGCCCCGACACTTCAACCAATTCCCCCTGCACGGCGCCCTTTCGCACATTTACATATTTCGTAACGCCAGACTCCACCCGGATCACAAAGCTCCGCTCGGTTGTGCTGGTAACAGCAGTCACGGGTACCAAGATTGCCGCTTGCCCTACCTTGGCGGGCCATTTCACCTCGGTGTACATGCCAGGTAGCAGCTTGCCTCCTGGATTCGAAACCTCCAGTTCCACCGGCATGGTGCGAGTCTTCACATCTAAAGTGCGCGCAACACGCGCTACGGTGCCTGAAAATACTTCTCCAGCTAATCCCACGGCAGAGAAGGAGACTTTCTGACCCAATCGAACACTGGCAACATTCAGCTCTGGCACGGCTACGACGACCCTGAGCCGGTTGAGTTGCTCCAATTTGACAATGGGTCCAGCGGCAGGGCCTACCAATGAACCTGGATGCAGCATGCGCTCAGTGACGACTCCGTCGAAAGGCGCACTGAGAATTAAGAATGCCTCCAGGTCTTTCAGGGTTTTGACATGCAATTCAGCGGAGCGTCGTGAGGCTTCCAGAGACGCAATGGTGGCCTTGGCGGCATCCACAGCGGCGCGAGCCTGAATCAACTCGTTCGCGGCAATGGCGCCCGCGGTGCGGCTCGCCGCTTCCAACCGAACGGCAGTGCTCTCTGCCGCAGACAAGCGGGCTCGAGCTTCAGCGATCTGCGCATCCACGGTGCTGATCTTTGCGGTCGCCTCGGCAATCTGAGCCAGAAGTTCAGGCGCCGTGACTTTGGCGATCGTCTGCCCTTTGCGAACCATGCTGCCGCGATCTACCTCGACAGCCTCAAGATATCCGGGAACACGCGCCATCAGGGATGCTGTCTGATAGGGCTGGATTTCTGCGGTGAGAGTGACCGTTCGATCCGTCGGTTTCGAGATCACAGTGACCGTCGCCAGGCTTTGCGCTCCCAGCGCAACTGCACAACAAAATGAAATCAAGAACTTCATGCCTTCGTCCCCTTGCGGAATATCGAATAGATTGCAGGCAGCACCAGCAGTGTCGCCATCGTGGCGGCGACCAGCCCGCCAACTACGGCGCGGCCTAGGGGCGCTGTCTGATCGGAGCCCTCACCCCAGCCCAGGGCCATGGGAGTGACTCCCGCTAGCATCGCAAACGCCGTCATCAGAACGGCCCTTAACCGGGCAGCTCCGGCATTGGCAACATTTCCTTCAGCCTCAGCAAAGCTCAGATACAAGATCGCGTTTGCGATTGCGATGCCCAGGGCCATGATCGTTCCCAGATAGCTTTGGATGTTGATCGTAGAATCTGTGAGCAATAGCGCCATCAGCGATCCGACCACAATCGCCGGGAGCGTAAATAATACCACCAGAGCCAAACGAAAACTTTGGAATGACGCCGCAAGTAGCAGGAAGATGCTTGCCACAGCAACAGCGAGACCAAACTTCAAACCCGCCATCGTCTCCTCCAGCGCAGGCGCTTGGCCTCGAACTCGTACGGTGATACCGCGCGGCGGTTCACCTGCTTTCTTCAAGGCAGCTTCCACCAGAGGTAAAGCCCGTCCCAATGTGAGGCCTTCCAGATTCGCGGCGACACTCACAAGCTTCTGGCCGTTAAACCTCTCAATCACGCCCATGGTTTTCCCATTTTTCATTGCAATGACGTCCCCGGCCAGGGGTTGGGAAGAACCAGCACGAGATAGTGCCATTGCTGCAACGTCATCGGCGGACTGCACCTTCAATGGAGGCAATTCCACCTGCACTTGGAACGCATTGCCACTTGCTGGATCGCGCCAGTAATTTGGTTCGATGAACCGGCTGGAACTTGTCGCTGCGACCAGGCTGCGCGTCACATCCTGCATGGTCAGACCGTATTGAGCCGCGCGGTCCCGATCCACTTTCATCTCAAGTGTCGGGTAATCGTTGGGCTGCTCGATTTGAAGATCTCTGAGAAAAGACAACTTCTTGAGTTCCGTCGCGATCTTCTGGGCGTGTTCGTAATCAGCGGGCAGGCTTGGGCCCGTCACCAGCACACGCAAAGGAGTTGGCGAACCGAAGCTCATCACCTGACTGATAATATCGCCACCTTCAAACAGCACTTTCACCTGAGGCAGTTCTTTCGCGAGTTTGGCCCGAATCGCCTCTCTGGCATCCGCTGCCTCAATCTTGGCCGATGCCTTCAGAGCAAGCGTCAAGACAGCTTCGTGCGGCCCTGTCGTAAAGAGATGAATCAAGTTCACCGGATAACTCGATGCGTGCTGCCCTACAAAGCTTGTCGTCAATGAGACCTGATCTTTGCCCAGCGTTTCGCGCACGAGATCGAGCGCCTTCAGTGCCATGATCTCGGTTCGCTCGATCCGCGTCCCTGTTGGCGCAAACAAGCGCAGGCGAATTTGTTTTGGGGCCGTGGAAGGAAAGATTTCAAGCCCTAATCGGTCGGGCAACAGCCACAGCCCCACCGCGCAGATCCCTACATAAATTGCGGCCACTAACCAACGTGCGGATACGATGCCTTCCACCAAGCGGCGATAAGCGATGCGGTATGCCGGTTCTGGCTTGGCAGCGTGTGGCTTCAGAAACGAATTGGCCAATACCGGGACAAGGGTGCTGGACAGAAGGTACGAGGCAATCATTGCGAATCCAACGGCAAGCGCCATCGGCACGAACAATTGTCGGCCCGCACCGGTCATGAAAAATGCAGGCACAAAAACGGCAAGGATCGAGATCATGCTCATCAACCGCGGCAACGCGGTTCTTTGGCAAGCTGCGAGGATCGCTTCGCTTCGCGAGGTACCGCGGGACATCTCAGTGTGAATGTTTTCGATTTCAACCGTGGCTTCGTCTACCAAAACACCGATTGCCAAAGTGAGCCCGGCGAGCGTCATCAGGTTGATCGATTGGCCACTCACCCAAAGCGCAATCACAGAGGACAATAGCGATACCGGAATGGTAGTCAGCACCACCAATGCAGACCTTGCATCTCTTAGGAACACGAGCACCATCAAGCCGGTGAGCAGCGCTCCGAGAAGCCCTTCGTTCAACAGATTCTTCAAGGCCGATTCGACAGCCGGCGTCTGATCAAACTCAATGCTGACTGACACGTCTTCTGGGACGATCTTTTGAAAGCTGGGTAACGCTTCGCGCACGCGCTTCATCACAGCTAACGTCGAAGCATCAGCCCTCTTGGTGATTGGGATGTAAACGGTTCGCTTGCTGTTGACGTGAGCGTGCGCGGTGAGCACGTCGCTGCCACTCTCCACGCTTCCGATGTCTCTGAAATAGACGGGTGTTCCAGGCCCCATTCGAACAGGGGCATTAGCCAACTCGGACAAATCCCCACCGACGGTCGAGTTGGTAGAAGCAATTCGAGTCAGATCCCCAGTTCGAACTACGCCAGAGGGGGCCACTACATTTGCGGTTGAGACGGCGCGGATTGCCTCCTCGGGTGCAATCCGGTACTGGCGCAGTTTCTCGGGGTCCAGCCGAACGAGAATGGTCCGTTGCGATCCGCCAAAGGGTGGCGGCGCAGAAACGCCTGGCAAGGTTGCAAACAGCGGGCGGACACGATTGATTGCGAAATCCTGCATTTCGGCGGGCGACCGTGTCTGGCTTGAGAACACAAGTTGCCCGATCGCTACGCTACCGGCGTCGAATCGGGTGATGAATGGTGGCACTGCACCGGGCGGCATGAAGGCTCTGGATCGATTGGCATAGCCCACGACCTCGCTCAAGGCCGTGCTCATGTTGGTGCCGGGATGAAAAGAAACCTTGATCAGCGCAGCACCCTGCACGCTTCGCGATTCGATTTGCTTGACGCCGCTGACGTAGAGCAGGTGGTACTCGTAGTAGTACGTCGTGAAGCCATCCATCTGAGCCGGATCTAGACCGCCGTAGGGCTGAGCGATGTAAATGGTTGGCTCGCCCAGGTCAGGGAAGATATCCACGGCTGTTCGCTCAATCGCAAACCACCCGCAGATCAAGATCGCGAGAACGGCAACGGAAACGGTTGTGGGGCGCCGCAAGGCAAACAAGACGAGTTTCATTGCTTTAGGGCTTCTCCGCCTGCGCCAGAAAATCTGTCAGGTCGCCGTTCGATACGGCCACCTTCAATTGCGAACGCCAGACGCCGAGCTTCGCTAGGCCGTCGTCGGCTTCGGCGGCGATGAGTGCCCGTTCAGCATCTGCCAAGTCCGTGATGGAAGTGAGTCCCGCGCGGTATCTGGCTTCGGCCTGCTGCCTGGCATCCCGAGCGGCCTTAAGCTGGACGGGAGTATTCACAGAAAGCTTGCGCGACATCTCCAGTTGCACTTGAGCGTTTCTGCGTTGCGCCTCAAGTTCGCGCAGCAACAGATCGTAACGCGCTTGCTCAGTGCGGCCTTGTGCACCTTCAATTTCTTTACGAACGCGAATTCCGGGCAAATCCATCAACGAGTAGGTCACCGTAAAGCCAACCCCCCAGTTGTAAATATTCGGCCCCAACCCGCTGGCAAAGCCGCCGGTTGTGAAGTCTGCTCGCGCACCGGTGCCACGGGCGTAGAGATTTGCTTGAGTGTTGAACTTCGGATAAAAACTACGCTCGAGAACTTTCAGGCGCGCATCCGACTCTTCCCGCGCCAATCCTTGCTCAACCGCTGCCGGATGGTTCTTCAACTCCGCGTCGGCGGCTTTGCCGGAGGGCAGATCAAAGAACTGCTGCGTGGCAACACCGAGCCCAGCAGGCGGCTGATTCAGCAGTTGCCCCAGGCTGGTTTTGGCAATCTCAATTGCGGCTTCTGCCTGGATGATCTGATTCTCAATCGCGGCCTTTTCCGCTTGGGTCCTGGAGAGATCGACACCGGGACGCAGTCCGCTCTCCACCAGACTCGCCACCACCGGCTCAATGGCTGCGATGCGAGCTCGCCCCGCTTTAGCCGATTCAAGCGTCTTTTCCGCTGCGAGGATCGTCAGATAGGCATCGGCCGTCATGGCCGCAACTTCAAGTCGGGTGCGCTTCAATCCAGCCTCAGCTCTTCGCTGCGCGGCTTCTCTCACATTGACACTAGCCCGCCGAAAGCCGAAGTCAAAAGGTTCCCAGGCTACAAGAAAGCCAGTCGCGGTACCCCAGACATTAGTGCCCGCATTCGCCTCAAGCGGGGGCCCAGAGATGGGCGAGATCACCTGCTGCTGCAGCAGCATGCCGTAAACATTGTTCCGGGTGGCCCGATTCACTTGAACAATCGCATCAGCCTTCGGCAGATAGGCAAGCCTTGCCAGTTGCACGCCCGAGGCGGCTGCCTTCACCTGCTCTTCGTTGATCCGCAACGATGGATACTGATCCATAGCTTGCTTCACCGCTTGCGAGATCGTCAAAGGCTGCGCCATCGCGACCATGGGCAACATTGCGGCAAACAGGAGCCTCATACTTCTCTTGCGATTCCTCGCTTGCTGGCCCGGACAAACCGTGAAACATGATCCGCTAGTGGATGCATGATGTTGTCCATCTGCTCGCATGCTTCTGTCTTTTTCAATCCGCTTCGATAAAGAATTTTGAAACACCGTTTTACAATACCAATCTGCTCGACATCAAAACCGGCCCTTTTCATTCCAACCAGATTTAGTCCCTCGACGGCCACGTCAAATTTCGAATAGAGAAAGAATGGCGGCAAGTCTGAATTCACTCGTGTATTCCCGCCAATCATCGCGAGTCGGCCAATCTTGGAAAATTGATGCACCACAACCCCTCCAGAGATAAAGGCCTGGTCCTCCACCTCCACATAGCCGGCAAGCAAAGCGCAGCTAGCGACGACGATGTGATTGCCCAATTGGCAATCGTGCGCAATATGCCCCGAAGTCATAATGAAGTTGTGATCTCCAATACGAGTTACGGCTTCGGGCTTGGTAGCTCGAGAAATGGTGAAATGCTCGCGGATCTTGTTGTGACTTCCGATCTGCAGGAAGCTTCGCTCCCCTTTGAAATTTTTATCCAGAGGATCTGTACCAAGCACCGTTGCGGCACTGATTTCGTTGTAGTCCCCCAAGGTGGTCCAGCGCTTGATAAACACGTAGGGCTCAAGCACGCACGCCTTTCCGAGCGTGACATCCTGCTCAACAATGCAGAATTCTCCAATCACACAGCCTGGGCCGATCACGGCATCGGGATGTACTCGCGCAGTGGGCGCAACACGCGCCCCCGGGTCTATGGGCATAAATAGATTATGCGTGTTCGTGAATTGGCTGAGCGACTGAACCTCTCATTTAAGGGCAACGGCGACCTCGATCTGACAGGAGCCGCCGACCTTGAGTCGGCCGCGCCAACTGAGCTTGCCTTTGTTGGTGCGAAGAAATTTTTCAAGACGGCTGAGGCCTCCCAGGCGGGTTGCCTCGTTGCAACACTCGATTTTACAAGCCATGAACGCACAGTGATCCGGGCCCGCGACGCCCGTGCCACTTTTGCTGCCGCACTGCAACTTCTCTATCCGACACGAACAGTACCTGCCGGCATCCACCCCACCGCAGTCGTGGAGCCAGGCGCATCCGTTGGAGCTAACGTCTCAATTGGGGCTCACTGTTTCATCGGCGAAGGTTCGGTGATTGGGGATGAGTCGATCCTACACCCGCGTGTCACAATCTACGCGGGTGTAGTAATTGGCCAGCGTTCCATCATCCATTCAGGAGCGGTAATCGGCGCTGATGGCTTTGGCTTTGTTCCTTCCGGTGGTGTCTGGCACAAGTTTCCTCAAGTTGGCGGCGTAACGATAGGCGACGATGTCGAAATCGGAGCCAACACTTGTATCGATCGCGCAGCGTTGGGACAAACAGTCATCGGCAACGGCGTGAAACTCGACAACATGGTGCATATCGCGCACAATTGCCGTATCGGCAACCATGTTGTCATCGCGGCGCAAACCGGTCTTTCTGGGGGAGTGACGGTTGGCGATCACGCCATCATTGGTGGCCAGGTGGGAATTGGAGATAAAGCGAGGATTGAAAGCGGAGCAGTATTAGGGTCGGGCTGCGGCGTCTTGACTTCGAAGATTGTTCGAGCCGGCCAACCTGTTTGGGGAACGCCTGCGCGCCCCCTCAGAGAATACCTGGAGCAATTGGCTCAAGTGGCGCGTTTATCTCAAACGAAGGAAGAGCTTCGTCAAGTTCAGCTTCTGGTGGAACAGATCGCGGAGCGGGTGGAACTTCCACTGCCAGTTCAAGCCGTTGCGGATCCGAAAAATTCATAAAGACAGATGCTGAGTTCAGTGCCGCAAGCTTTTCGATCCACTCAAGCGTAAGGTTAGCGCCAGGCGGATCGGAGGCCTCTTCGCCTTCCCCGCGCGCCTGCAGCAGAATGCTGCCACTCGACATCAGATGAGTGCAGATGCGAACCTCAGTGTCGGGCTTTGCCAACGTTCGGAATAACCGGCAGACTCCGCTCACCAGATCTCGCGCATGACGCACATCCATCCAGGCTGGAGATCCGTCCAGTTCCAACTCAAAGCGTGGCCGATATGAATCGTGCTGCATCTGCTCCAATACAAACTCGCTCACAATCTCATCCAGGTCCACAACTTCAGGCTGCGGAGAGGGCAACTTTGACAATGACAGTGCATCCGTCACAATCCAACCACTCTGTTCGACCAGGTGGCGAAGCCTCGTCAATTGCTCAATCACTCGAGGGTCGCCATGCGGGAGAGCCAACTCCAGATAGTAGGCGATGGATTCAATCGTCCCGAGGGGTTGGCGCAATTCATGCGCAAGATTATTGAGAAGCAATTCTGTGGAATGCGGCATCGACGAATTTTCAACTTGTGCTGAGGGGGCAACCACAGTATACATAACTCAATGACTCGTAGAGACGCAATTTTTCTTTCGGCGCCAGCATTGGCCCAATCCAGTAGCAAGTACCGCACCGCGATCATTGGCGCGGGCTGGTGGGGCAGCAACATTTTGCGCTGCGCCATGGAAGCGGGACAGTCGAGAGTTGTTGGAATTTGCGATGTAGATGAGCGCGCAATCCAGGCAACGCAACTCGAAGTAGATAAGCTAACCGGCGACAAACCGAACCGCTACCGCGACTATCGCGAGATGCTCGCCAAAGAGAAGCCTGAGATCTGCATTGTTGCAACGCCAGACCACTGGCATGCATTGCCGACCATCGCCGCACTCAAGGCCGGGGCGCATGTTTATGTTGAAAAGCCCATCAGCCACACACTGCGCGAAGGCACGGCAATGTTAAAAACAGCACGCGCCACCGGCAAGTTGGTCCAGGTCGGCACGCACCGTCGCATGTCGCCTCACTGCATTTCTGGAATGGAGTTTCTCCGCAGCGGCAAGGTAGGCAAGATTGGTATGGTCCGCGCCTTCGTGGGAAGCGCAGGCGGAGCTGGCTCGATCACTCCCGATAGCGACGCCCCACAGGGGCTTGATTGGGATGCGTGGTGCGGACCGGCTCCATTGAGGCCTTATAACAAGACGATTCATCCGAGGGGCTTCCGACAGTTCATGGATTTCGCCAACGGTACGGTTGGCGACTGGGGCATCCACTGGTTTGACCAGTTGCTTTGGTGGACAGAAGAAAAGTACCCGCGGCGCGTATTTTCAACGGGAGGCCGCTTCATCCGGCAGGACAATACGGATGCCCCAGACACGCTCATCACTACATTCGATTTCGAGTCGTTCCGCTGTAGTTGGGAGCATCGTCTTTACGCCAATAACAACGCGGAGAAGGCAGCCATCGGCTGCTACTTCTACGGCACCGAAGGCACCTTCCATATGGGGTGGCGCGATGGCTGGACCTTTTACCCATCGAACCCCAAAGCTCAAACCATACACGCAGAGCCGCAACTCAATGCTCCAGACGGGCAAAACATCCGCGAGCTTTGGCGCGACTTCCTCGATGCCATCGCAGCCAATCGCCTTCCCGCCTGTGACATCGATAAGGGTCACCGCGCCACGGCGATGAGTATGCTCGCCATCGCGAGCCTGCGCCACGGCAAGAGCCTCGATTGGGATGGAGTCAAGGAGTCGATCACGAACGACCCGAAGGCCAATGCCTTGCTCTCGCGTGCTTATCGAAAAGGCTACGAATACCCGAAGGCTTAACCTCGACATGAGATTCTGGCTCACACGCGGCTTGGGAAAGTCTTTGCGTGAACAGCTTTCTTCCCAATTGCTGCTGGGCATTCTCAGCGGCCAACTGCAGCCTGGCCACGAGTTGCCAAGTTTGACCCAATTGGCTCGCAAACTAGGCATCCAAGCGAACACGGTTTCACTCGTATACGGTGATCTCTGCGAGCGGGGATGGCTCATTTCGAAGCCGGGTAGAGGAGTCTACGTCGTCGACCGGGAGCGAATTACGCTTGAGGGATTTGTGACCAGATGGACCGAAGCTGCTGAATCGCTCGGCTTCTCGAGAGCACAGCCCGCCGCTGCGCTCGCATCTGCGCCCAAAACCTTGCCGTGTTTAGTTGTGGATCCCGATCTTGAGCTGGCACGAATTCTTGCTGCCGAGATGGAGCCACTGAAAGGAAAGCCATTCCAATTCGCCGGGATTACGGCCAGCACACGGGAAACCGCTTCTGAGTCAGAGGTGTGGTGCAATCCCAGCCGAGCGGCCATCGTGAGTGAATTTCTCAATGGCCGGGCGGTCAAGCAGATCTCTCTTCGATCTGTCGATCAGTTGCTCGCAGGAATCGGCAGGCCACATTGGCCGGTGATGATCGCCGTTGTCTCACGCTCGCACTCGTTGCGGGAGTGGGCCGCCATGCTTCTTCCCGCTCTCGGTGTTCCTACGGAATCAATCTTGATCCGGGATCCCGCCCACGCCGGCTGGCAGGTGGGCCTGGCACTATGCGGCATTGTTGGCGCTGATATTGTGGCGGAGCGGGAACTGCCCGAGCTAGCAAATCTGCATAGAATCCGCATTGTGGCGGCTTAGAAAGCCACACAAGGGCGGCACAGTGTCTTTGAGATTCGGTGCATGCTTGAATCATGCGGCTCTGGATCACACTATTTCTCACGACAGCACTACTGGCGCAAAGCAATCCGGTGGAACGAGTTCCCTGGAGCAAAACCACGGAGAGATTCGCAGGTCTTGAAGTGGAAGTGAAGCAGGTCGACGGCAAACGCTACAAGGGGAGCTAGTTCGCCGTTGAGGGGGATTGCTTCACGTTAAAGACAAAGAACAAAATAGAACGCCTCGCCAGATCTGAAATTAAATCGGTTCATGCAGTGCGGCGACAAAATCGCTTCCGCGTGATCGGTGCGCTTGGTGGATACCTGATTGGGGCCGACCTGATCGTAATGATTACTGGCAGCGGTGAGGGCGCTCAAGGATTTCCATTCTTGCTCGTGCCCGCTCTTTCCGGCATAGGCTTCTGGGCTGGGCGAGGGATCGATCGCGATAAGAGGCTATTTTGAATTTACTGACCGAAGTATGAAATTCCAGCGATACCCGCAGCGCCAGACTCGATGCACTTCACCTCGTTTTCCTTCGTGACCCCCCCCAACGCGATCACCGGAATCGAGACAGCCTCGACCACTCTCCGCAGCGTATCGAGCCCAAGTGCGGGGCCATATCCGGGTTTCGAGGAACTCTTGAAAATGGGGCTGAGATACGCGTAGTCAGCCCCTTCCTGCTCGGCTCTGCGCACCTCCTCCAGATCGTGGCACGAAACTCCGACGATCAGTCCGAATCGCTGTTTCAAAATTGAAGGCGCCAGGCGGTGGGCTGGGAGGTGCACTCCATCGGCACCAGCCGCAAGACAAACATCGACCCGGTCGTTGATCAAAAGTGTCCCGTTGAAAGTAGCCCGAATCCGACGTGCACGCCGCAACAACTCGCCAGCATCCACTTCTTTCGCGCGCAACTGAATCACATCCACCGATGGCATATGCTGCTGAAGGCCTTCGGTGATGCAGTGACGAATCACAGAATTCTCAGAGTGCTGGTCGGCATCCTCAGCGCCCATTCACGATGGTGGCGGTTCTCGGCGAACTCTTCCAGCGGCAGTTCCACAATCAGCCCAGCTTCAAAATGTAGCAATGCTGTGCGCGCTGTTTCAGAGGCACCCTCAAGCGTCAAGACCAGCGAACCCTTCTCCGTTTTGCCCATTTTGGGGCTAACGGAAATCTCATCGCGGCGCACGCAAACGGTGACCCGATCGCCCAACAGGCGAGCTGGATAGTAAGGCCCTTCCAGTTCGGTCTCGTTCCACTTCAACTTGCTCTTGTTGTTGCCGGGATCCAATTGCTTGATCTCGGCGGGCAAGAGATTGAACAGCCCGAGCAAATTGGCTACTGGCGCTGAAGCCGGTTGGTTCAGAATCTCTCTGGGTGTCCCCGCCTGCGCAATCTTTCCATCCACCAGAACCAGCATCCGGTCAGCCAGGAGGAATGCTTCTTCGAGGTCATGTGTCACCAGCAAAACCGGCAACGGGAAGTCCGCCTGAATCTGCGCCAGCACTTCGTAGAATTCATGCTTCAGAGTGGTGTCGAGGCCATTCGATGGCTCGTCGAGAAGCAACATGGCGGGCACGGTCACAAGAGCTCGCGCGATCGAACAGCGCTGCCGCTGCCCCCCAGAAACCTCATTGGGCTTGCGTGAAGCGATATCGCCAAGACGAAACGAATCCAGTAGCGCATTCACCTTCCGGTGCCGCTCCAGCTTTGCGAGGCCCATCGCGGCTAGCATCATGTTCTCCCTCAGCGTGAGGTGAGGAAACAATGCAGGTCTTTGGAACAAGTAGCCGCAGCGCCGCAATTGCGGGGCTAGAAACACGCCCGTTCCGGCATCCGCCAACAACCGATCGTTGAGTAGCACGCGGCCTGCGTCCAGCTTCGCAAAGCCCGCAATCAAATCCAGCGTCAACGACTTTCCAGAGCCGCTGGGGCCAAACAAGACTGTTGTGCCCACTTCGATTTCAAAATGAACGTTCAGCTCAAACTCAGAGGAATCCTGTGTTTTGGCAAATCGTTTTTGCAACCGGGCTTCCAGCATCGCGCTAACCTCTCAATGCCTTCGGTGTTTGCATTCGATTCGAGAGCCAAACAACCAGGAGACCGATCGCCGAGACGATTAAGACCAAGGTGCGAGCCAATTGCCCATTACCCGATTCCACCGCGTCATAAATCGCAACAGACACCGTCTGAGTCTTGCCCGGAATGTTTCCTGCAATCATGATCGTGACGCCAAAGTCGCCTAGACTGCGCGCGAAGGCGAGCACCGTCGAAGCGGCGACGGCTCGCTGGCACAGCGGCAGCACAACTCGTAGGAACAACCTCCACTCGGGCAATCCAAGGCTACGACCGGCTTTGATGTAGACGGGGTCCACGCTTTCAATCGCAGCGCGCAAGTACTTGGTAAGGAGAGGTGCAGAATGCACGATCGCCGCGATTACAGCCGCCTTGGGGGTAAACACGAGTGAGCCACCAGTTATCGCCTCCCATGCCTTTCCAATCCAACTCTCTCGACCGATCACGATGAGTAGATAGTAGCCCAGCACCGTCGGCGGCAAGACAAGCGGCAGGGTGATGGCTGCGTCTAAAAATTCCTTGCCACGAAATTCCAGAAAGCTTAAAGCCCACGCGATCAAAAGAGCGATCGCCAAAGAAATCAGAGTAGCCGTAATGGCCACCTCGAGGCTGAGCGTGAGTGGTGAAAAATTCACGTTAATTGGCTGGCCGTGGGCGAGGTGTGGAGTCGCCTTCGGTCATCTTCAGCGCCCACTTGATCGCTTCGGTATACATCTTGCGAATATCAGGCCGGTTCAAAGCCTGGTCGTGATGGCCGAATGTTGAATAAAACACCCGCCCGTTTCCATAGTTCTTGACCCAAGCCACGGCGAAATCGCCATCCGTGCGTCGAATGTTCTTTGCCTTCATGTCGAGCTTGGACTCATCCAGACGAGCCAGCACCCTTACCTTGTCGCGCGAATAAGCCCGAGCCTGATAAATTTCATCGTTGATCGTGAACGCCTTGGGGAAATGCGCCGTAATCGGATGTTCGCGATCCTCAACAATCACCGGCGCGTCAAATGTGTTCCACGGGTGGCTATCGAAATAGCCCCCAATCATCTCGCCATACTCAGGCCATTTGTAGTTCGTATCGATCGCAGTATGCCCGCCGATAAAGCCCTTCCCTTCATCCTTTACAAAACTCAGCAGCGCCGCTTTCTGTTCGTCGTCCATCACCAATTCTCCGGTCGTGTGGAAAAACACCGCGTCAAAGGCATCGAGATTCTTCTTGTTTCCCGTCAGCTTCTTCTTTGTGATGAACTCGCAACTCGTTTGGATGTACGTATCCCAAAGGCCAGTTTCTTTGCCCAGATCGTAAACCATCGTCAGTGCCGTCGAGGTAGCGTCGTGATGAAAACCGCGAGTTTCCCCGATCGCCAGAATGCGCTTTCTCTTGATCTGGGGCTGTGCCAGGGTTGAAGTAGTGTAAAGTCCAAGCAGTACGAGAAGCGCGAGCGTGCCGCGCAGGAAGAGTTTCATGATGGACACTCCGAATGGGCATAATAACGCAGATGAAATACTGGTAGGTTGGATAGTCATTTGAAACCCATTCGCATTGCCGTCGCCGGTGCCGGCGCTTTTGGCCGCAATCACATTCGTGTCCTGAAAGAACTGCCGCAAGCTGAGCTCACAGGCATTTACGATCTCGACCCGAGCCATCGGGAAGCCGTGGCTGCCGAGTTTGGCACCAGGGCCTTCTCTTCTCTTGCGGAACTCACAGAACACTCCCAGGCTTGCGTTGTCGCAGTGCCCACCGTGGCCCACGTCGACATGGGCAGCCAACTGCTTAAGGCCGGCCTCGACATTCTGGTTGAAAAACCGATCGCACTCGATATCGCTAGCGCGAGTCAACTCGTTGATCTGGCCGCCGCGGGCAGTCGGATTCTGCAGGTCGGCCATCTGGAACGCTTCAACCCCGCTGTGACGGCGCTTGAGAAGGCCATAACCCTCCCGTTGTTTTTCGAGATCCACCGCCTCAGCATCTTCACGCCGCGAAGTCTCGACGTCGATGTCGTCCTCGACTTGATGATTCACGATATTGAGATCCTGCTGGCCTTAACGGGGAAAGAACCCATCGCAATCCAGGCGGCGGGCATCCATATTCTGAGCGAAAAAGTGGATATTGCCAACGTACGCATGGAATTCCCGGGAGGCGTCATCGCCAATCTTACGGCCAGCCGCGCCTCGACCGAGCGTGTCCGCAAGCTCCGAGTCTTCCAACCTGGCGCCTATCTGAGCCTCGATTACGCAAAGCAGGAATTGTTTGGCATCGAAGTAGGCCCCCAACGGCAGATTCGCATCAAGCCGCATCTGGTCGTCAAGAACGAGCCGCTCAAACTGGAACTCGAAGCGTTCCTGAACAGCGTACACACCCGTGAGAAACCCAAGGTTGATGGACAGACGTCTCTCAATGCATTGAGGATTGCTCGCGAGGTAGTCGATAGAATTGAATTACACGCCGACGTCGTCGCGAACACTTTGAAAGATGCCGGCTTACCTGCCCACTGATCCGACTGGTCTGCCGATCGAAGATCTCAATCTCATCCGCGATTGGGATGATGCCGTATTTCGCCCGAAAATCGGCCTTGCGACGATCCTATCGATCCTGGTCCACATCGTGATTTTCGGATCGTTGATGCTCGCGCCCCGGAGCATTTTTGAAAGTAATCCTCCCACTCCATTTCAAGTGGCCCAAGTCGAGCGCAAGGTAACGCCGCTGGTGGCTCCGAGGTTCGAGCTCACGCAGAAAGAACCCAATAAAGGGCCGATCAAGCCTGAAGTCAATCTCGACGACCTCAACGCAAGCATGCAGCAACGGCGTGCGCCGAAAACATACATCCCACCGCCAATGCCCGCGCGCAAGCCGGATCCAGCGCCTCAGGCGATCGAGGCCCCGCCCCAAGTGCAGGCCGCTTTACCGGATACGAAATCCCTGCCGCAGATCGGCACGCCGCAGCTGCCCACCATCGATTCCAAACTTCAGGAGCAACCCAAGCGCAGCCCATTTGAAAACGCGGGCCAGATCGCTGGCGTCAAACGGGGCAGCGAAGACGGCCGAATTCCTCAGATGCAGCGGCAGTCGATCGACGAGCTGATGCGCCAGAGCACTCCAGGAACGCAAGGCACCAGCGGACAGATCGTGACCGATCTGCCGAGCCAGTCAAACCCCATGCAGCCGCAAAGCCAAGTCGGCTCGAGCCTCGAGTTACTCAGCGACCCGCAAGGAGTGGACTTCCGCCCTTACCTCAAACGGGTTCTCTCCATCGTCCGCCGCAACTGGTTTGCGGTGATTCCAGAAAGCGCACGCTTTGGTCGTCGGGGCCGCACATTGATTCAGTTTTCGATTAGCAAAGACGGCCGTGTACCAAAACTTGTGATCTCTGGCCCTTCGGGCACCGAAGCGCTGGATCGGGCTGCCGTTGCCGGCATTAGCGCTTCAAATCCGTTCCCCCCACTACCTGCGGAGTTCAAGGGCGAAGTCATTCGTTTGCAGTTTGGCTTCTCCTACAACATGCCTTGATGTCACACCGCAAGTTAATCGTGGGCCTGGCGGCCTATGCTCTCATCGCCATTTCGGCTGCATTCACGCTGGATGAAAAGATGCGCTATGCCGTCTGGGTCTTGATGGGTGGCCTGGCTCTAAAAACTTTGGTTGCGTCCAAGCAGCTTCACGCCCAGCATGCCGCCGAGACTGCTCAGCGTGGTCGCACCGACGAAGTAAATCCCCATGAACAACAGGATGGAAATCCCCAGTAGCGCGGGATTCTCGAAAATCTCCTTCAACTTGACCATTTCTGCTTCGGAGTAACTACCCTTGAGCGTTGATTCCAGATTCTTCTGCAATTCTCCAGATTCGAGGGCCGGGATTCCGCTGAGGGTAAACAACACGAGAAACAGCGCGAAAATAAATACCCCTGTGATCCAACCCATGCGTGCTCCCGCAAGCACAGTCAGCGAACTTCCCGTTCGCCGCTGATAAAACCAAACACTCATCACCCCGGCGAACAAGGTGGGCAGAACAACACCAACCAGCGACATCCCACCCAAATTCGCCAGAGGCACCAACAACACCATTGAAATTGCAGCCACCAGCAAACCCACGCGAACAGCGGCGCCGTTGCTGAAATTGATGTCCGGGTTAGCGTTGCTCAGCTCAACAGAATCTAACAGTTGCTCCACTTCGGCGGGCATTGCCTCTGGTTCTTCTTCGACTGGCATCTCAAAAGTAGGCTTCCCGCATCGGTGACAAAACCGCGCGCCTTCAACTAATCGTGTGCCGCAGCTACAAACTTCAACCACAATCCCATCCTAACAACCCCGCGGCTCACGATATCCTAACGGATTAACCTATGCCTGCACTCAATATGCTCGTTGTCGCTGACCCAGCTGGGCGATACCTGAACCTGCTTTCGACTCTGGGAGACGCCATTACGTACGAAGTCACCAAGGAAACCGCACGGGCGGAAGAAATCGCGCCTTCCGCCGACATCATCCTCACGGGCGTAGGTGCCTCGCCAGCCGTTGTTAAGGCAGCCATCGACAAGGCCTCCAAACTCCAGTGGCTCCACTCCCTATCCGCGGGTGTCGACCATTTGATGGGCACCCGGCTTCGCGAAACTGATATCCCAGTCACCAACGCCAAGGGAGCCTACAGCCCTTCGCTGGGCGAGTATTGCATCGCCACGATGCTCTACTTCGCCAAGGACCTGCGACGCATGATGCACAGCCAGGCCCAAGGCAAATGGGATGTATTCGACGTTGAAATGCTTGAGGGCAAGACGCTGGGGATTCTTGGCTATGGCGACATCGGCAAAGCTGCCGCGAAACGCGCCAAAGCCTTCGGCATGAAAATCATTGCTCTTCGCCGTCGTCCTCAAAAATCAGAAGGCGACGAGATCGCCGATGAAATCTGGGGCATGGACCGCAAGTTGGAACTCATGGCTGCCAGTGACTATCTCCTGCTCGCCATGCCGGCTACGCCTGACACCAAGGGCATTGTCGCTGAAACCGAGTTGCGCGCCATGAAGTCGACGGGGGTCATCATCAACCTCGGCCGCGGCAATGCAATCGACGAGCGAGCTCTGATCAAGGCCCTGGAAGAGCGCTGGATTCGCGGCGCTGCACTGGACGTTTTTGAAGTAGAGCCCTTGCCAGACGGACACGTTTTCTATTCGATGGACAACATCCTTGTAAGCGCCCACACCGCAGATCACACCTCCACCTGGCTCGAAGACTCCACGCAGATTTTCCTCGACAACTTCCGCCGTTTCACTTCCGGCCAGCCACTCCAGAATCTGGTCGACAAGGGAGTGGGCTACTAATATGCAACCAACAGCACTCGACGTTCGTGCAGCCGCAGTTCGACTCACAGGCTTTACCCATCGCACGCCCGTGCTCACTTCCCGTGGGCTCAACGAAGCGACAGGCCTGAATTGCTTTCTCAAGTGCGAAAACTTTCAGCGCACGGGAAGCTTCAAACTTCGTGGAGCCACCAATTTCATCCAACAAATTCCTGAAGCCGACCGGGCGAAGGGTGTTGTTGCTTACTCAAGCGGTAATCATGCCCAGGCTGTTGCCTACGCCAGTCGTGAAGCCGGCATTGGAGCAACGATCATCATGCCCTCGGATGCTCCAAAGACCAAGCTCTTCAACACGCGCGATATGGGCGCAACCGTGATCACCTATGACCGAAAGTCGGGGGACCGCGAAGCGCTCGGCCGCGAGATTGCGGCAGAAAAGGGCTCGACGCTGATCCCTCCCTACGATCACCCCTGGACCATCGCAGGCCAAGGCACGCTCGCATTGGAACTGCTTGAAGAAGTCCCTGACATCGATACCCTACTGGTCTGTCTCGGCGGCGGTGGAATGTTGAGCGGCTGCGCCTTGATCGCAAAGGAGATCAATCCTGCAATCCGAGTCTTTGGCGTGGAACCCGCGCTGGCCAACGATTACGCTCTGAGCCTGAAGGCAGGCCACCCTGTGAAGGTAGATGGGAACGCCACCATTGCTGATGGTCTGCGCACCCCGCAACCCGGCGAGATTACATTCCCCATCATTCAGAAGCTTGTCGAAGATGTGCTGCTCGTTACCGAAGAGGAAATCCTCGCATCGATGAAGTATACGATCACACGCCTGAAGATCGTGGCTGAACCCAGTGGAGTTGTCTGTATCGCTGCCGCTATGGCCGGCAAGTTGCCCGCAAGCGCGAAACGCGTTGGCCTGGTCGTCAGCGGCGGAAACGTCGACTTGGACTTTCTGGCTAAGCTGGCCTAAGCGCGAAGCTCTCCCGCTCCAGTTGCTCGCGGAAGTCAGGATGAGCGATCGAGATGAGAAGCTGAGCCCGTTGACGCAGATTCTTGCCATGCAGGTTCACCGCTCCGAACTCTGTCACCACCCAGTGAACATCCCCTCGTGATGTAACAACGCCAGCCCCTGGCTTGAGTTGGCTCACAATCCGGGACAATTTTCCACCTTTTGCGGTGGCAGGCAAACACAAAAACGGCATGCCGCCTTCGCTGCGCGCCGCGCCGCGAATAAAGTCAACCTGCCCGCCGATACCAGAGAACGGCAGCTCGCCCAGCGAATCTGCGCAAATTTGTCCCGTCAAATCGACTTCAATTGCAGCGTTCACCGCGCACACCTTCGGATTGCGTGCAATCTGAAAAGGATCGTTGGTGTAGCGAGTCTGGCGGAACTCAAAGATCGGATTCTCATGAATATAGTCGAGCAACCGATGAGAGCCCAATGCAAACCCAGCCACGACCTTGTTCGGGTTGATCTTTTTATTCGAGTTATCGATCACACCCTTTTCGAGCAGCGGAATGATGCCATCTGAAAACATCTCGCTATGAACGCCCAGATGCTTGTGGTTGCCCAGCAAATCGAGAATGGCATCCGGGATCGCGCCAATCCCCATCTGCATCGTCGCCCCATCCGGAATCAACGCCGCAACGTGCCTCGCGATCGCCCGATGCTCGTCAAGAGGTGTTCGCGGCTCTAGTTCAGCGAGCGGGAAATCCTCTTCGACAAACGTATCGATTTCCGACACGTGCAAGTAAGTATCGCCATGTGTTCGTGGCATCCGCGGATTCGTCACGGCGACCACATGCCGCGCCACTTTCGCCGCTGTCAGGGAGACATCGATGCTTGGCCCAAGACTCACAAAACCGTTTCGATCCGGCAGAGTTGTTTGCAGCAAAGCCACATCGAGCGGCAAAGTGCCATCTGTAAACAACCCTTCGATCTCACCCAGAAAAATCGGAATGTAGTCGGCGCGTCGTTGCTGAACTGCCCCGCGTACATTCGCCCCGATGAACAAAGCGTTATGCCTGAAGCTCTCGCGATACTCGGACTGCGTATAGCGACCGCTGCCCATCGTCGCCATATGTACCACTTCGACGTTGCGCAATTCCCCGGCTCGGTCGATCATGGCGTCGATCAGTGGTTCCGGCTGGGCACAGCCCTGATGCACGTACACTCGATCGTTGGATTGAATCACAGAAATGGCTTCTGAAGCACTCGCCATACTTCAAGTATCCGCTGCTTCGATGCCTAACGAGTTACATCTAGCGTCATCGTGTAACGAATACTTCGCTTGGCTTTAGCTGGCAACCATACCGCTGTCGGCGCGCCCCACATTAGCCCGCGCGTCGCTCGGCGGAATCGGTACTCCGGGAACGGACTCGCGCCAAACTCGATACCCCAAGACATCGTGCGACCATTCCACGGCGCATGCGTTCGGCCATGATTCTCTTCCCAGATTGCTAACCAGGGAAAATCCTGCAAGTTCCATTCGTATGCAATCCGCAAGCCCAGATTGCGATTGGTGACTTTCACGTCGCCCTTGGTCAAGAGATTTGTATAGATCTCAGAACTCGACAACGAATTCGGATACTTGCGATCCTTCCATTCAAACTCACCCTCATTCAATTTCGCGCTGCGCAAGACAGGGGCATCAATCTCCGTCACACCACGTTCGACAAACGGCGGCCCTAATGTGACGTGTTCCTGCCAGGCAACCTGCCGGTCAAAGGGCAGGAGATTTTCAACCGTATCCGTGAACTCAATCCGGTTACCATCCAACTGCATTTCCCGTTGCACATTGAGCTGCGACAACGGCAGATGCGCCCTCAGATTTTCGTCGTAGGCAACGACAGAGGCCTCTCCGTGCACACTGTACCCTGCCCGGGCCTCTTCTTCCGAGGGTGGCCCGAAAAAGTCTACACACCAGTTGTGGCCCGCAATTCCAGACAACAACTTCGCTTCGGGTCCCCTCCCAAATTCGGGATGCTTCTCGGGCGAGTAGGTGGAGGGCTCGATCGTCTTCCATGGCGGCTCCCAGAGCGGATTGATCCCCTTCTTCTTGTGGAAGATCTCGGCGATGTGTCCGCCTTCCGCCAGTATAGTCACTCGCAGTTCGCTGGTTTCCCATTCATAACCACGGCGGCCACGAAACGTAACGGGTCTCATTGTGGATAGCATATCCATATGGTGAAGTGCCTAGCGACGCTCTTGGTTCTTACGGTGACACCCTTCTGGGAATCCACCGACGTCAAACAATGGAGCGAAGAGCAGCTGATCGATTTCTTTGCGAACTCACCCTGGGCGCAACCTGCAGAATCCAAGCCCGGTGATGGCGTCGTGACATTCCTCGCCACTTCCCAACCTGTCCAGATCGCCGAGCGCGAACTCCGCCGTCGTCGCATGAAAAAGATCGCCGGAGTCGACGCAGTGCAGGACCCTGCCTGGGATGAATTTCAGGAGTTTCTTGAGCGTGATGCATCCAAGTACATCGTTCTTGCTGTCGCCATCCCAAGTAGCGCAACACAAGAATCCTCAGAGATGGCGCTCATGGAACAGTCGAGCATTCTCAAATTGGGCAAACAGAAAATCCGGATGAGCGGCTACTTCCCCCCTTCTCCCAGCGACCCTTATACCCGGCTTATCTTTCCTCGATCAGAAACTGACACAGCAAAAGAACTCCTGTTTGAGCTGTTCGTCCCCGGCACGGGCACTCCTTACCGCACTGTTTTCTACAAACGCAAAGATCTCAGCTACCGCGGCAAGCTTGAGATGTAGCCGCACAGCCGCTCCATCGCCGGCTCGAGCACCGTTCGATCCGCCGCATAGCAAATGCGGATCGCGCCTTCCCCACCCTTGCCAAACGCTACACCAGGCGCGATGCCGACATGAGTCTGTTCGAGACAACTCTTGGCGAACTCAAATGAATCCGTGAGCCCTTCGATCGAAGGAAACAGATAAAACGCACCCTCGGGCTCGGGAATCTTCACACCCTTCACAGCGCTGAGCGCTCCAACGCAGAAGTCCCGATTTGACTTCAATTGCCCTCGTAGTTCACCCACAAATTCTTCGCCCAATTTCAACGCAGTCTCCGCCGCCTTCTGAATAAAGCCAGCCGGGCACGAAACCGAAAATTCATTCAGCTCCGTCGCCCTCTTCACCAGATCCGCACGCCCGGCGATCCAACCCAGCCTCCATCCCGTCATGCAATACGCCTTCGAAAAACTCTGCACAACGAACACCGCATCATCCGGCTCGGCCAACTGCAGGATACTCGGCGCATTCCCGCCTTCGTACACAAGCCGTTCGTAAACCTCGTCTGCCAGAAGCCACAAATTATGCTTGCGAGCGAACTCAAGCAACTTTCGCTGCTCCTCAACCGTCGCTACCCAACCCAGCGGGTTCGACGGTGATGTGTACAGCAACAACTTCGTGCGGGGCGTCACGGCCGCCTGCATGGCTTCAAAATCGATCGTGAAGCGATTGCCCACCAGAGGCTGCGCGATTTCAATGGCCTTGCCACCGATTAACTGAACAATCGACGCGCCATTCGGCCATGCCGGCGTCAACACCAACGCTTCATCCCCAGGGTCGACCACGCAACGAATGCTCAAGCTTAGCGCCTGCACTCCCGATGCAGTCACCATCACTTGTGTCCCGGCATTGAGCTTCACATTCTGCTTCTCAAAATAGTGCTGCGCAATCGTCTCGCGCAAGCTCATCAGTCCAGCGTTCGAAGTGTAGTAGGTAAATCCGTCTCGCAAGGCTTGATCGAGGGCCGTCTTGATGAACTGCGGCGTCGGCAGATTGGATTCGCCGAAGTAAAGTGGATAGACCTTTTCCATCTTCATCGCGATCTCGGCGATCGCGCGCACCCGCGAATAGGCAACCGATTGAGCGATGGGGGCAATGCCAGGCATCGTTGTTAGCAGCGAATCTTCGTTGTCATCAACTCATCGATGTTAATCAGATGCGTTGGGTAATTGCCCGTGTAGCAGGCGTAGCAATACTCTTGCTTGGTATCTTCCACAGCCTCGCTTAAGGATGACAGCGGCAGATAGCCCACTGAGTCTGCCTCGGTGAAGCGGCGAATTCCTTCGAGGTTATTGTTGGAGGCGATCAGTTCGCCTTTGGTCGGTGTATCCACGCCATAGAAACACGGCGAAATCGTCGGCGGACATGAGATTCGCAGATGCACTTCTTTAGCTCCTGCGCTCCGCACCATGCGAACGATTTTGCGCGACGTCGTACCACGCACAAGCGAGTCATCGACCAGAACCACGCGCTGCCCTTCGAGCAAATGCCGCACTGGATTCAACTTCAGCTTCACGCCGAAATCGCGAATCGTTTGCGAAGGCTCAATGAACGTTCGACCCACATAATGATTCCGAATCAAAGCCTGACGAAACGGTAATCCGGATTCCGCCGAATAACCGAGCGCTGCAGCGACGCCGGAGTCCGGAACCGGCACTACGATGTCGGCATCCGCCGGGCAGGTCTGCGCCAGCTTTCGCCCCATGCGTTCCCGCGACATCGCGATCGACTTGCCAAAAACCAGCGAATCCGGCCTGGCGAAGTACACATGCTCAAACACGCAATGTGCCTTCTCAGCGACAGGAGCATATCGTTCCCGGCTGATTCCTTCCGGCCCGACAATCACCATCTCGCCTGGTTCGACATCGGAAATATAAACTGCGTTGATCAAGTCAAATGCACAAGTCTCGCTGGCGAATACATAAGCGATCCGCCCGCCACTCAACTCCAACTGTCCCATCGCCAGCGGCCGAAACCCATGCGGGTCCCTGGCAACGATCAACCGGTTGGCGGCAAGAAACACCAGCGAAAACGCACCTTCCAGTTGCAGCAAGGCATCCCGCAACGCACCCGGCATCGTCTTCTCACGTGAACGCGCTACCAGATGCAGAATTACTTCCGTGTCGCTGGTTGCCTGAAAGATCGAACCATCCTTCTCCAAGTCGTTGCGCAGATTCATCGCGTTCGTGATGTTTCCGTTATGAGCCACGGAAATTGGCCCCTTGTTGCAACGCACTGAAAACGGCTGAGCATTGAGCACCACGGTATCGCCCGAAGTCGAGTACCGGGTATGCCCGATCGCCGCCTCACCCTTCAATTCACCCAGCACGGAATTCGTAAAAATATCCGCAACGTGTCCCATCGACTTGTGGCAAGTGATCTCTTCTTCGTGCAACGAAGCGATGCCAGCGCTCTCCTGGCCGCGATGCTGCAAAGCATGCAAACCAAGATTCGCAACCTTCGCTGCTTCAGGATGCCCGTAAATCGCAAACACGCCACATTCGTCGTGGAACTTGTCAAACATGCAACGATTCCTCCAGTGCCCGATCCCAAGTTTGATACAACTTATCGACGGATACTTGAACCAATTGAGCGCCGTTCAGCTGAATGCTCAGCTCTCCAGCCACTGTCTTGCCAATCACAGTCGCTGGCACACCATGTCGGGCTGCAACCGCAAGCACTTCTGGCAACTTCGATGTCGCAACCATCACACGCGATGCACCTTCATGGAACAAGGCAAACTCGGGCCGCAGCGCACTCTCAATGGAAACGGCGGCACCCACTCCTGCAAACGTGCCCTCAGCCAACGCAACCGCCAGCCCACCATCGCCAAGATCGTGCGCAGCCTCGGCCAACCCAGACAGCGCCACTTCGCGCGCCGCCGCCTGCAAACTCTTTTCCACTTCCAGATCCAGCTTCGGCGGTAGCCCCCAAAGCGCATCGAGAACTTGTTTTGCATATTGCGTCCCGCCAAAGTGCGTCAGATCACAATCGCCCAAGCCTCCCAATAACACCAGGTCCAGCCCAACTTTTGGAAACGCCATCGGCACCGGCGGCGCGGTGGGCAACAAACCCACAATCCCCACCACGGGCGTCGGGAAAATCGATTCCCCCAGCGTCTCGTTATACAAACTTACATTGCCGCCCGTAATGGGCGTCTCAAAGAACCGGCACGCCTCGGCCAGCCCCTCAATGCCTTCCACCAACTGGGCCATGATCTCGGGCCGTTCTGGATTGCCAAAATTCAGGTTGTTCGTCGCCGATACAGGCGTTGCACCCACAACAGAAAGATTCCGGCAGCACTCAGCCACAATCAGCTTCGCGCCTTCGCGTGGATCGAGATAGCAATAGCGGCCATTGCCATCAAGCGACATCGCCACCGACGTACCCGTCTCTTTGATCCGCACAATCGCCGCATCGCCACCCGGGCCTGCGATCGTGTTTGTGCGCACCATGTAGTCGTACTGCTCCCAGATCCAGCGTTTTGAGCACAAGTCGCTACTGGCAAGCATCTTCAGCAAATCGCCTTCGACGCTCGCGCTCGTAAACGAAGGCCCATCCACCGGCACATTTCGATAGGGCTTCGTATAAGGCCGGTGATACAGCGGTGCCTCATCGGCAAGGTCGCGATTCTTGATCTCGACCACTACCGTGCCGTTCTCACGCACACGAAGCATGCCGTCATCCGTCACCGTGCCGATTACGGCACTTTCAAGACCCCACTTATCGAATACGTCGAGGATCTCGCGCTCGCGACCCTTCTCGGCCACCAGCAGCATGCGCTCCTGCGATTCCGACAGCATGATCTCGTAAGGTGTCATGTCCGTCTCACGCTGCGGCACATGCTTCAAATCGAAATCGATGCCTGTGCCTGCACGTGAACCCATCTCGCTTGTCGAGCAAGTCAAGCCCGCCGCGCCCATATCCTGGATACCAACAATGGCACCCGTCTTCATGGCTTCGAGGCAAGCTTCAAGCAGAAGCTTCTCCATGAACGGATCGCCCACCTGCACGGTCGGCCGTTGCTGCTTTGACGCCTCGGTAAATACGTCCGACGCCATCGACGCGCCATGGATTCCGTCGCGCCCGGTGCGGGCCCCGACATAAATCACTGGGTTGCCGACACCCGTCGCCTTGCCGTAGAAAATCTCATCGTGCCTGAACACACCCATGGCGAACACGTTCACCAACGGGTTGCCATCGTAGGAGCTTTCAAACACCGTTTCGCCGCCTACCGTCGGCACGCCGAAGCAGTTGCCATAGTGCGAAATCCCCTGCACCACGCCATCGAGAATCCGCCTGTTCCTCGCGCCATTCTCTTTGGAATCGAGCCGCCCGAAGCGGATCGCATCCATCACCGCGATCGGCCGCGCACCCATCGTGAAGATGTCCCGCAGGATGCCACCTACCCCAGTCGCCGCGCCCTGAAAGGGTTCAATGAAGCTCGGGTGATTGTGGGATTCGATCTTGAAAGCAATCGCATAGCCGTCGCCAATATCGATAATGCCGGCATTCTCGCCCGGGCCCTGCAGCACGTGCTTGCTTTCGGTCGGCAGCTTCTTCAGATGCTCCTTCGAGCTCTTGTAGGAACAATGCTCGCTCCACATCACCGAGAAAATACCCAGCTCGGTCAGATTCGGATCACGACCCAGCAACTGCTGAATTTTCTCGTATTCACCCCGCGTCAGCTTGTGCGTCTTCAGCAGGGCGTCGAGTGGGTTCGGATTGGTTTCGCTCATCGGGAATTTGCGGCCAGCGCCGTCAACATGGATTGGAACACTTGTAAGCCATCAGTACCGGGCATCAGAGGGTCGGCCACACGTTCCGGGTGCGGCATCATCCCCATCACATTGCGTCCTGCGGAAAGAATGCCCGCAATCGAGCGCATCGACCCATTTGGATTGTCTTTGTAACGGAACACCACACGGTCTTCCGCTTCCAGTTGATCGAGCGTCGCCTCGTCAGCCGTGTAGCAACCCTCGCCGTGCGCGATGGGCACCCGCAACACCTGGCCCTTGCTCAGAGCATTCGTAAAGGGAGAATTCGTCGTCGCCGTTTCCAGCTCAATCGTCTTGCAGATATACCGCAAGCCTTTGTTGCGAATCAGCGCGCCGGGCAGGATATGCGCCTCGGTCAGAATCTGGAAGCCGTTGCAGAATCCTGCAACCAGCCCTCCGCCATCGGCAAACTTCTTCACTGCGCGCATCACGGGTGAAAATCGCGCTACGGCGCCGCACCGCAAATGGTCGCCATAGGAGAAGCCGCCAGGAAGGATCACAGCGTCGAAGCCGTTCAGGTTCTCACTGTCATGCCAGACAAAATCTGCTTGATGCCCGAGATTGCGAGTGACGGCATAATACGCGTCGTGGTCGCAATTCGAGCCGGGAAACACTACGACTCCGAACTTCATGTGGGGAACTCTGAGTGTAACAGAAAGGGCCGCTTTTCGAGCGGCCCTTTACTGGTTTTGATGTGGTTTCTATGCGGTCGCGGCCTTCTTGCGGGCCGCCCGTTTTTTCTCGGCGGGAGGTTGCCGGTCGGACTTCTTCAAGTTCGGCTGCACGATCGAAAGAACAAACTTCTTTTCGCCGTGCTCATCAAACTTGATCCGGATGGAATCTTCAGTGCATTCAAGCACGGACCCAAGTCCAAACTTGGGGTGCTCCACCTGGGCACCGGTGGCGAAAGCGGGTTTTGCAGCCATTACAAGGAGCTCCTCTACAGGATAAACTTCCCTTATTCTACCAAATTGGGGGCATATGTCCAACCTCAAGAGAATTCAGCAGTTTTGCCTCTCGTTTCCCGACACCCAGGTCGTCATCCAGTTCGGCCATCCCTTCTACAAATGGCGCGATAAGCCGTTCTGTATCTACACGGATGACAAGGGCGAAGATATCAGCATCAAGGTCGAAAAACAGTCCCAGTCGATATTCCTTGAAGATCCGCGCTTCACCAAAACACCCTACATCGGCAACCATGGCTGGATCACTCTCAGCCTCTCAGGCAAGATCGATTGGGAGGAGATCGAAGAGCTCATTCGCGGTAGCTACGAGTTCGTTTCGGCCCCGAAGCCAAAGGCGAAGAAGAAGCAAAAATAAGCCTTGACTTCGCCTCTTATTCGCCACATAATCAACTCAAGCGAAGAGACGGCGAATATGACTCCCCCACAATCTGGACCACTACATTGCGGACCTTCCGGCTGGGCTCACTCCCAGTGGCAAAGCATTTTCTACCCGGCGACCCGCTCGAAAGACTTTCATCAGCTGGAATACACCTCTCGCTATTTCAACAGCGTCGAGCTCACCTCCAGTTACTTCTCCCCCTTGCGCCCGGAGATCAGCAAACTCTGGTGCCATCAGGTCAAGCACAATCGCGACTTTCAGTTCTCGGTCCGCGCCTGGCGCAAGCTCACCTATGAAACCCAGCTTGAGGCCAAAGACATCGCCGCTTTCCGTGAGGGGATTCGCCCGATCGAGGAAGCAGAGAAGCTTGGTGCCGTGCTGCTGCAGTTTCCTACTGATTTTCGCTTCACTGCAGAGAATCGCGCCCGCTTCATTCAACTCCGCCGTGAGCTCAAAGGCCTTTCGTTGGTCGCCGAGTTCCGGCACGCGAGTTGGATGGAAGAAGACGCCCTCGCCATGATGATCGATTATCACGTAGGCTTCTGCAATATCGACCAGCCCGACCATTCGCGGGCGATGCCTCCCACAGCCTTCATGACGAGTCCGGTTGCCTACGTCCGTCTTTGTGGACGCACGCACTCCGGGCCCTATCAGTATTCGGGGGAAGTACTCAATGAGTGGACACACCGCATTCGTAAAGTCTCTCGCTACGCCAAGCGTACCTTCGTCGTTTTCTCAAACGATGCCGGTGCTCGCAGCCTCGTCAACGCCTTTCAGATGAAGCACCTTCTCGGCATCGAGGATGTTCGTGCCCCACGCGAACTCGTACGTCGCTTCCCGCAAGAGCTCCAGGTCATCCGTCCCGACCAGCCGCTGCAGACGGGCCTCTTCGATCTGGTTGCCGCCTAGACGATTCCCCGGGACGCAAGTTCCCGCAACAGTTGCGCCACAGCCTCACTCACCTCGGTCGACGCCGGCAACACAATCACCCATTCGATATCCTCGCGAAACTCCTTTGTGGTGATCCGCCACCCATCGGGCATGGGCGCGGACAAACCCATCACATCTTCGACGGACGGAAAGATCCATCGCCGCACGAGATACCGAGCCAGTTCAAGGTCAGGCCTAATGCCCCGAACCAGAAAATGGTCCTCACCGCAAACGATCAATCCAAGTGGAGGTAGCAAAGGGAGAGAAGGAAGTGTTGGTAGCGCCAAGGGGAATCGAACCCCTGTTTAAGCCGTGAGAGGGCTCCGTCCTAACCGCTAGACGATGGCGCCACGCAAGTTCAACACTTTCATGTTACCACTAACGCAGATCTACCACCTGCAACCCAGCAATAACGAAAGGCACCTGCGTTTGGTCCAACCACAACACAAAAACGGCTACCTCCACCTGAAAATGCCCTTCATCGGCTCAAACGCAACCTCGCCATTGAGGGTTTGCAACAACTGCTCCAATTCAAGACGAAACTGAAGTCACTCATCGCACCACACCGAATTCAAATTCATTGGACAAGTCGGATGGCGACGAAGCAATCAGCTTCGCCGCCAATCAAAACGAACCTACCGCTATTTGGCTTTGAACTCAGGCAGCCGTCCCGGCGTGGCCGGTGCCCCCGCCGCATCCAGTTCCTTCTCGAACTTCTTCAAATCCACCTCAAGCAAAACCCGCAGCTTCTCAAGCTCTTTCTCAAACTCCCTCGCCGTCAGGTTGTAGTTATCCACCCAGAATTGCGCTGGACGAGTCGTCGACTGCCTCATGTTGCCCGCCACACTGCGGATCCGCTCCGCAAGCGAAGGAACCCGGTCCTCATATCGCGATGCCGCAAACGAGTCTCCGCTGATTGCCAACCGCAACGCCGACAGCCGGTCTTCGAGCGCCTTCAAATCCGCTCGCAACTTCACCGCACCAGGCGTCAGGTCAATCGCGGTGCGCATCGCCGCCATCCGCGTCCGCGTCGCATCGATATTCTCGCTCGCCCCGGTTACAGCGCGCTGCAACCGCGTCACCTTCTGCTGGAACTCGCTCAGAATCTTGAAATCAGCATCATTCATGGCGCCCGTTCCTTCGGCCACAACTTTAAAAGGAACTGGCTCACCAATGGGCGTCAAGACCCCGCCAATCCGCTTCGCCATTTGCACTTTGTAGGCACCCGGCATACCCAGCGGACCCGTCTGCGGCGGCCCAAACTCCTCCAGCGCCTCCATCCCGGGCGGCGTCGGCGGCGGCAGGTTGGTTGCGGGTTCACGCAGATCCCACGTCACACGATTGATGCCCTTACTGACAGGCCCGGTAATCTGCCGCACGGCCTTGCCGCTCGCATCGAGGATAGTAAACACCATCGCCGGAGCTTCTTCTTCGGTCTCAGCCCGCAACTCGTCGAGCGTCGGATACGGAGCCGTCTCCTTCTTCGCCGCAGCTGCCCTCTCGGCATCCCGCCTCAAGTCTCGCTTCGACTTCAATCCATCCTTCAGGTAATACGTAAACGTCGCCCCGAACGCCGGGTTGTCTGCCACATAGTAGGCCTCCCCCTGCGTACCCTTCACGTTGCCTCCCAGCCTGCGATGCTGCACAAACAGCAACGCATCCTTCACCGGGAACAACTTCGCCTCGCTCGCCAACACGTCTGGCTTCATGAACCGCAGCGACGAATAGTCATCAAGAATGTAGATCCCGCGTCCAAAGGTCCCCACGACCAGATCGTTCTCCCGCTTCTGAATCGCGAGATCATGCACGCTGATTGTCGGCATCCCGCCCGTCAGCTTCGTCCATTTTGCGCCGCCGTCAAGCGACACATACACGCCAAACTCTGTACCCACAAACAGAAGGTTCGGATCCACGTGATCTTGAGCAAACGCCTTCACCGCTCCGTTCTCCGGCAGGTCCCCGGAAATCGAAGTCCAGTTCCGCCCGAGATCCGTCGACTTGAAAAGATATGGCTTGAAGTCTGCATTCTGATGATTGTCGAACGCCGCAAACACAGTGTTCGCATCGATCACGCCCGGCACTACCTTCTTCACATAAGAGTTCTCCGGCACACCAGCAATCTGCGCCACCTTGCGCCAATCCGTCCCTAAGTTCTCGCTCACATAAATCAGTCCGTCATCGCTACCGGTATAAAGCAACCCGTCCTTCTTCGGTGACTCGGCAATCACGCTCAAGTTCCCATAGCTTGCAGTGGATTGGTTCTTCGCGATCGCATCCGGCCCCCAAATCTTGCCCATCACTGGCAGAGCATTCCGATCCAGCGCCCGCGTCAAATCGCTACTCACCACCTTCCAGCTAAAACCGCGATCATCACTCCGGAACACCTTCTGCGCCCCAAAGTAAATCCGCCCCGCCTTGTGAATACTCACAGCAAAGGGTGAATCCCAGTTCCACCGCAGCGGCGTCTCACCTGGCAGCTCAAGCGGCTTGATCCCAACCGACTCGCCAGTCCGCTTATCAAACCGCGACAAGCCACCATTCTGGCTCTCGGCATAAATGATGTTCTGTTCAAACGGGTCGGCCTTCGAGATAAATCCATCTCCACCGCGCGTTACAAACCAGTCGTCATTCGTAATCCCATGTCCGCTGCGAGTCCGCGAGGGGCCTGCAAGAGAGTTATTGTCCTGCGTCCCGCCATAGATGTTGTAGAACGGCTTCGCGTCATCCACCGCTATGTCATAGAACTGCGTAATCGGCAGGTTTGCCTTGTAGATCCAGTTCGCCCCCGAATCCCAGCTCTCATACAGGCCACCATCGCATCCCACCAGATAGTGATTCGTCACTTTCGGATCGATCCAGATCACGTGATTGTCGACGTGCTTGTTCTTCTCACCCAGCGGCCGCACATTACGTCCACCATCATCCGACACCCGGAAGATCACATCCGGCAGATAGATGCGCATCGGATTCTTCGGGTCCACATACACCTTCGCGTAATACATCGGCTGCGCCAGATGCTCGTTCACCTTTGCCCATGTCGAGCCCCCATCATCGCTACGATACAGACCACCCAGCCGCCCGGTCGCTTCGATCGTCGCGTACACAATCCGCGAATCCGTCGGGGCGATCGCAAGGCCAATCCTGCCCAACTCCCCGGCCGGCAGCCCGTTCCCGCTTAGCTTCTGCCACGTCGCCCCACCATCCACAGTCTTGTAAATCGCGCTCTCCGGCCCGCCATTGATCAGGGTCCAGAAGTGCCGCCGCCGCTGCCACGTACTGACGAACATCACATCCGGATTCTTCGGATCGACGGCGATATCCGTCACACCGGTGTTCTCGCTGATCGCAAGCGACGCCTTCCATGTCTTGCCTCGATCTGTAGACTTGAACAACCCGCGCTCACCGCCCGGCCCCCACAACGGACCCGATGCGGCAACAAACACGACATTCGAATTCCGCGGGTCCACCACAATCTTGCCGATATGCTCGCTCTTCTTCAGCCCCATGTTCTTCCACGTCGCCCCGCCATCGTCGCTGCGATACACGCCATCCCCATAAGCCACGCTGCGCTGGCTATTGCTCTCGCCAGTACCGACCCACACGGTATTCGGATTCCGCGGATCGAGCGTCACATACCCGATCGAATAGCTCGCCTGCCGGTCAAACACCGGCGTCCAGGTTGCACCATTGTTTACGGTCTTCCAGACGCCGCCACTCGCCACGCCCAAGTAGCATAGGCCCGGATTCTCCGGGTGTACGGCGATCGATTCAATTCGGCCCGACATCAAGGCCGGCCCCACAGATCGGAGCCTCAGCCCCGACAAGTCCTGTCCCGCCCCAACCAGGGCCATCGCACAGATCAGCAAAACAAAGCGCATATCGGATTAGTCTAATGGCTAATCCGGTACAAATTCGAAATGAGCCGGTCGCGGGTTCACCGCCACCGAACAATCCTGCCCCACATCCCACCACACGCTTTGCTCCCGCGACGTCAAAACCGCATCCCGAACCGCCTCGCGCTCCGCAAACAAAGTCACATGCATCCGCAATCCTTGAAATCGCTGAATCCGCGCCAGGTACCGCTTCCCTTCCCCATAGCTCACCTCAATCAGATGATTCGGTGAGTAATAGCGCCGCAACCAAGCCCCCAACCCATCAAGACCAGGAAACATCACTCGCTCCGTTACATTCGCCATGTCGAGCTTGTCCCGCACCTCCCACTTCAATACCGCCGGCACGATGATCTTTCGAAATACGTCCGGCTGCTCCGCAAGCCAATGCTCCAGTTGCAGCGTCGGGCTCGACATCATCGAAAACAAGGCCGCCTGATTCACAATCCGGTCGTCGAGCGAGGGCGGCTCGAAGAAAATAACACAATCGTCCCCATCCCGCTTCACCCGCGCATCGAACTCCTCAAGCGTCCGCGCATACCCATCCAGCATCTCCGCCGTAAAGAACACGGCATCGTCCTTCTTCAGAATCGCCTTCAAGCTCGCCGGCAGATAACGCCGCACCTTGATGAAGTCGATACACCAGATCACTCCATCGGTCGCGAACAAATCCGCCTTGGTCGTCACAAAATGCAGCGCCACATACGGCGAAAAAGTCCAATCCAAGAGCCGTGTTGGCAACCCGTGATGTTGCCCCATCGCGAGCCAGTTCCACCACGAATCCTGCAATGAGCTTTCTATGCGCGACCCATACTTGCGAAAGTTTCGCAGCAGATCATCCTCAACCGGCGCGTACTTCCCGCCCAGGCGATCGAGCGAAGTCCGCCGGTCATAACGCCAATCCGGCAACCCTCGAAACGCAAACGGCGACCGGAACCGCCCATGAGGCTGATACCAGCTCCCCGCATACAGGCACTCGTTCAATTGCTCCCAACTCTCGACTCGCACCTCGCTCATGTCACCATGCTAGCGATATGACTGTCCTCGCGTTGATCCTGCTCACCGCCCAGCAGCCTGGCTACTTCAGCCCCCACGAATTTGAAAACGCCAAAGTCTCTTTTGAATACAAGCTCGACCAATGGGCCGAGGCGGCCGTTGTCCTTCGCACTCCCAAAATTGGCCGCCCCATCCAACAAGGCGTTGCGGTCTTTCTGGCTCATGACTTCCACAAGCGCGAAGGCACATACACAACTGGCGCCATCGCGGGCCTCAAGCAGCCGCTCAAATTGCTCCCCCCTACTTACAACATCTGGCACAAGATCGAGCTGCAACTCGAAGGCAATCGAATCCAGGTGAAGCAGGAGGGCGAACTGATTCAAGACGCCATGCTTTCCAACTCAAAGCACGGCAAAGGCCACCTGCACTTCGCATCCCTCGTCCACAAATACGAGATCCGCAACCTCAACATCGAGGAACTCCAACCCAAGGAAGCTTACGTCGAAGACTGGCGCCCCTGGCAACTCCGCGACGCAGGCACTTGGCAGACCGGCCCCAACTCGGCCACCGGCTCAAACGGCCACCCAAGGCTCAAGAACTTTCTCTTCAGCGCCGAGATCCAGTCCACCAACAATGCCAACGGCGGCATCTTCTTTCGCGGCAGTCCAGACAAACAGAAGGACCGCGGCTTCGAGGTCCAGATTTACTCCCCTCTCGACAGCGTCTTCCCTACCGGCAGCATTTACGGTCTTGAGCGTTCGAGCATCGCCTCCAACACCGAAAGCCGCTGGTATTACATGCAGGTTCTCGTCGAAGGCCAAACCTGCACGGTTTGGGTCGACGGCGTTCAAGTCGCCACAACGACACAACTCCCGCCCAATCTGACAGAAGGCCAGATCGGCCTGCAGATTCACATGGAGAACACAAAAGTTGAGTGGCGCAACCTGCGCGCCATTAAGCTGTAAGCCAATGCGGGTTCTCAACCCGCGCTGTCTTCATCAACGCCGTCAACTCCGCCACCAGCTCAGGCCGCGAGCCCGCCAGATTATTCTGTTCGCCCAAATCTTGTGACAAATCAAACAACCTCACAACTCCCGTCTTCTCGCGAACACACTTCCAGTTGCCCTTCCGGATCGCTTGCGCGAAACCACCCTCATGAAACTCCCAATAGTAGTAAGGCTGCGTCTTCGTCGACTTGCCGCGCCAAACATCCATCACATCCATGCCATCAATCCCCTTCGGCGCAGCCACCCCGGCCACACCAGCGAGAGTCGGCATTACATCCCAGAAAGCCCAAGGCGTATCGTTCACGCGCCCTGCTGGAATCTGATCCGCCCACACCGCAATCGCTGGCACGCGGATCCCGCCATCCGTCAACGACCTCTTGATTCCGTTGAGCGGCCCATTGGAATCAAAGAAAGCATGCTTGTGCCCGCCCTCTTCATGCGCTCCATTGTCTGAGCTAAACACAATCAGAGTATTCTCGTAGAGCTTCTTCTCTTTCAATTTCTCCACCAGCGATGCCACATGCCGGTCCAGGCGGCTCACCATCGCAGCAAAATTCTTCTCAACTTGAGGCCACGCCTTAGCACCATAGGGAGCATCCTCCGGCACCTCCTGCCCATTGCCCGTATCCCGACCCAACTCGTTATTCGTATGCGGAATCACCGACGTGTAGTACATGAAAAACGGCGTGCCAGCCTTCTGCGTGTCGAGCCACTGTAGTGCTCGCTCGTGGATCACATCCGGCGCATAATCCCGCCGGCGCGTCCCAGTGTTGCCCACCAACTCAACAATGCCATCGTTGTGATGCAAGGCCTGCGGGTAATACATGTGCGCCTGAGTTTGCGAGAAGAATCCAAACCACTCATCCCAGCCCTTCTTGGTCGGATACCCCGGCTTCCCCATCCTTCCCAGCGCCCACTTGCCGAACATCCCGGTCCGGTAGCCTGCCTTCTTCAGCACTTCGGGAATCACTACATCCGATGCTTGAAGAACATCCTCGTTCTTTCCATTCCCTCGAATCGGCGCATGTCCCCCGTGATATCCCGTCATTAGAGAGCAACGCGAAGGTGCGCAAACAGTGGCCCCTGCGTAAGCCGAAGTAAACCGAGTCCCAGCCGCCGCCAACGCATCAATGTTCGGCGTGGAGATTTCCTTCTGCCCATAGCACCCAAGATCCCCAATCCCCAAATCATCCGCCAGCACAAATACAATATTTGGCTTCGACCGCCCCTGCGCCAACCCAAGCGAGCCAACACTCCCAGCCAACCATTCACGTCGTGTCATATGACTAGGCTACTTCAAGCCCTTTGCATCATCCCGGCTTCGCTTCCTTTTATTCTCCCAACTACCCACTCCATCAACACTCGATATAGACTAATCCCCAATGCTCGACACCGCCATCATTGCCGGCTACTTCCTCATCGTCTTCGCCATCGGCTTTTATCACTCCCGCAAAGAGCGCAACACAAAAGACTATTTCCTCGCCGGCGGCAACGTCGGTTGGGTCGCAATCGGCTTCTCTCTATTTGCGACTAACATCTCGAGCGAACACTTCATCGGCCTCGCGGGTTCTGGCGCCTCTACAGGCTTCTCCGTCGGCTGCTACGAATGGTCCGCCGCCTTCTGCCTCTTCATCCTCGGCTGGCTCTTCGTTCCCCACTACCTCAAGAGCAAGGTCTACACCATGCCCGAGTTCCTCGAGCGCCGCTTCGGCTCCAACTGCCGCTGGTACCTCACCATCATCTCCCTGCTCGCCTACGTCTTCACCAAAATCTCCGTCAGCCTGTTCGCCGGCGGCATCCTGATCCGCGAAGTTTTCGGTTGGGATTACATGACCACCGCCATCTTCCTCGTCATCGCCACCGGCATTTACACAATCTTCGGAGGCCTGGCCGCGGTCATTTACACAGACCTCTTCCAGGCCGTCCTCCTCATCGCTGGCGCGATTCTGCTCACCATGCTCGGCCTCGACAAAGCCGGCGGCTTTGAAGGCCTGCGAGCTTCCCTCCCCGCAGACTACTTCCACATGATCAAACCGATCAACGACCCCGTCTACCCCTGGCTCGGCACAACCCTAGGCACCCTCATCCTCGGCATCTGGTATTGGTGTACCGACCAGGTCATCGTCCAGCGCACGCTCAGCGCCAAAGGCCTCGAAGACGCACGCAAGGGTGCCTTCTTCTGCGCGGCAATGAAGATCCTCCCCGTCTTCATCCTCGTCCTGCCCGGCCTTTGCGCCAAAGCCATCTGGCCGAATGAAGTCACCGGCGACAACGCCTACCCACTCCTCGTCACCCGCCTCCTGCCCCCCGGCCTTAAGGGCCTCATGGTCGCCGCCCTCCTCGCAGCACTCATGTCCAGCCTCTCTGGCGTGTTCAACTCCTGTTCCACGCTCATCACGATGGACATCTACAAAAAGCTGAACCCGACGGCGAACGAGACGAAACTCGTCAACATCGGACGCATCTCAACTTGCATCGTCGTGGTGATTTCGATCGCCTGGATCCCACTCATCCGCGGGCTCAACAACGAGGTCTATCAGTACCTGCAATCCGTTCAAGCCTACGTCGGCGCACCCATCACGGCCGTCTTCCTGATGGGCATACTATGGCGCGGCGCGACGCAAAAGGCTGCCTTCACCACACTCGTAGTTGGTGGCCTCCTCGGTGCTGGCCGCTTCACTCTCGACATCCTGCACAACGCCATGAAGATCGACCTCGGCGCCCTCAACCAGGTCGTCGAATTCAGCTTCCTCAATTTCTCCATCTGCGTCTTTTTCCTCTGCCTCGCCATGATGTACTTCATCAGTAAATCGAGCGAACCCAAACCGATCAGCGAAATCGAAGACGTCACAATTACGCCTGGTGGCACCCTGGCAGCACAAAAGAATGAAATGATATTCACGGGCATCGTTGCCACAGCAATCCTCGCCCTCTGGTTCCACTTTGCATAGGACTTAAACAGGAGCAAATTCAATGTCTGAAACCTCTCGCCGCCACGCCGTCCGAGCCGCCTTCACTTCAATGGTCGCCGCCGGCTCCGCCATGGCGCAGCGCAAGGACGTCCCCGTCCCCGCCAAAGACAATCTCAAGATCACCAAGCTCGAGACGATTCTCGTCAAGCCCCGCTGGCTCTTCCTCAAGATTCACACCAACGCCGGCATCGTCGGCCTCGGCGAACCCGTCGTCGAAGGCCGCGCCCTCACCGTCGCCACAGCCATCAAAGAAATCGAACCCTACCTCGTCGGCAAAGACCCCCGCCCCGTTGCTCACCACTGGCAGGCCATCTACCGCCATGCCTTCTATCGCGGCGGCCCGGTTCTCACCAGCGCCCTCTCCGGCATCGATCAGGCCCTCTGGGACATCAAAGGCAAAGCCCTCGGCGTTCCTGTTTACGAACTCCTCGGCGGCCCCACCCGCAATCGCGTCCGCGTCTATGCCCACGCCGGCACTCCTGAAGTCATGCGCGCCCAGATGGCCAAGGGCTTCACCGCCTTCAAAACCGGGCCCCAAGGCAGCCACGGCAACGAGATGTCCGGCGCCAATCGCAACAACTTCCACCGCTACATGGAACCCCCGGCTGAAGTCGACCACATCATCGAACGCTTCGCTGACCTCCGCAAGGCCGTCGGCGACAAGGCCGACATCGGCATCGACTTCCACGGCCGCGTTGGCCCTGCCCTGGCGAAGGTCCTCATCAAGAAGCTCGAACCCTACAATCCGATGTTCATCGAAGAGCCGATCAATTGCCAGGATCACGACCTCATGGCCGAGATCGCCAAAGGCACCCACATCCCCATCGCCACCGGCGAGCGCGTCTTCACCAAATGGGGCTTCAAAGAAGTCCTGGAAAAGCGCGCCGCGACGATCATTCAGCCCGACCTTTGCCACGCCGGCGGCATCACCGAAGTCCGCCTGATTGCGGGTATGGCCGAAGCCTACTACGCTGCGATCGCGCCCCACAACCCGCTCGGCCCGATCTCGCTCGCCGCAGGCCTGCAGATCTCCGCCAGCATCCCCAACTTCCTGATCCAGGAGCAAGTCTCCCTCGGCGAAGGCTACCTCAAGAACCCGCTCAAAGTATCGAACGGCTATCTCGAACTCCCCGCTCTCCCCGGCCTCGGCGTCGAGCTTGACGAAAACGCCATGGCCGACAAGATCGGCCACGACTGGCGCAACCCCGAGACTTACGATAAGTTCGACGGCTCTGTCACCGACTGGTAAATCGACTAACCCGCGACGGGCCCTCCGCGCCAGGCAGCAATTGCCTCTGCGGTGCGCAGGGCCCGTCCATAAACAGCCAAACGCTTCACCCCACCGCCCACTCGAATCTTCTCCCTTCCATTGAGCGAATGCAGCGACGGATGAAACCGTCCCCACCCAAACTGCCTCTCCTCTCCGCCATCACACACGCGACCATCCATCACCATCACAATCACCTTAGGCCCACTATCCACAATCACCGCCGCGTGACATAACTTCCCGGCCACCACCGTCCCGGCATCGCTCGCCCAACGATTCTGCGTCCGGCCATCACTCATCGTCAATTCCAGACGACCGCCCTCCACAACCTGCAACCGGAACCCCTTCCCACTCCCATCGAGATTCTCCGCCAACACACCTGCACCGTCAAACCAAATATCCAAGGTCACACCCATCCGCGTGTGCTCAGTCCCATAGTCCGATCGCCGCGACCTCTTCACAAAGAACGGCAACTCGGGTGCCGCATACTCGCCACTACTGGAAGCCTCAAGCAACAAGCCCTCCCGCGACACCGGCACTGGCCCCCAGAGCCCTTCGAGCAACCGGCGATCCAACTCATGCACCCGCGCGACATCCTTCTGTGTCTCCGTCAGATAATACGATCCCCCATCCTCCACCAGGTCCGGATAACTCATCCGCACCATCGGGTCATCGTCATACAAAGCAATCTCCGGCTCCGACCAAGCGACCCTCTTGCCGCCGGGCCCATCCACTTCAACACCTCCACACAACCACACTGGATTCCGGTCATCATAGGCAATCGACCTGCGCCGCGGATGCTCCCGGATAAACCTGCCTCCATGATTATGAAACCAATACAGATACTTCCCGTTCTCACACCGCCAAGCAAAATTCGCCGCCCGCGGATGCTTCATCAACCGGCCACTCGCAAAGCGCATGTACTGCGAAGGCTCCCACGTCCGCCCATCATCCCGGCTATACGTACAAGCCGGATGCCCATCAATCGTCCGAAACACGCAAAACAGCGAACCATCGCTCATCACCGAAAACGACTGCTCCTCCGCAACCGGCCCGCCGCCCGCAGGCGTCCGAATCCCCTTCACGCCCTCCGGCCAAGTCTCCCAGACAATCTTCGACGCATCGCGCTCCGTCAGAATATTCGCGCTTCGCAACAACACTCCCTCGCTGGAAGTAAAGAACCCTTCGCCGAACCCGCCCACCTTATGCAGAGGCACGTACCCAGCACCCTTGTGCGCAAACGCCCTTCCCACGGTCCAGAAGAACTTCAGTTTTCCCCCATACACATTCTTCAGATCAATCTCAAAATCCCGCTGCGGAATCTCATACCGCTCAGCCGACCACGACCTTCCATGATCGTCGCTGTACTTGAACACAAAGTGCCCCAGGCTATCCACCCGCTTCACCACGCCATCGCGGTACGCCGGCTTGTCCCCAATCACCGAACGCAAGTTATCGGTGTTGTGGTTGTAGAACACATAGACCCGCCCCGCTGGCACCTTCAACATCACCGCATAGGACGCCTCAGGCCCCGACCCCGGCTCCACATCCACCGCCTTCTCCCAAGTCTTCCCTCGATCCGCACTCCGCATGCTGATGACGTGTTGGCCGCCTTCGCCTTCATGCCCACTCCCTGTGGTCATTACACACAGCCAGGCCCCGTCTTCCGTTTTCACAACATAAGGCTGGTCAGAGTAAAACTCATCAGGGATCATTCGCCCCGTCGTGATCTCCCTCAGATCCTGCCCAAAGGCCACAACCGGCAGCGCCAGCAACTGTCTTCGCTTCATGCCCTCTATTGGATCAAATCCATCGAACCGCCTAGCGCCCCTTCGCCAAGAACTCTTTCCAGTTGCTCAACTGTTTTCGACCCTCGTCACGAATCGTCGCACCGGGGCTCGCCATCAACCACTCCATTTCCTTCACAGCAATTTCAATCCCCTTGAGATCTTTCATTCTTCCCGAAGTTTGTCCGTAAGAACGGATCGGATAATTCAACGAGCGCCAAAGAAATACATTCTTGGCGTCCTGCATCGCCAGTCCCTTTCGCAATTGATAACCCGACCAATAGCCTGACTGCGCTTCGGCTTCTCTTTTCATCGCGAAATTCGCATCCGCCACAGAAACGATGCTGAAGCCAAGATCCAGTTTCGCCGCGGCATCCTGAGGATCCTGCTCCACACGCAATTGATCGAGCCGCATCGCCTCGCTGGCATGTCCCAATTTATCGACAGCCTTCACCAACCCAGCCAGATACTTGTGCGCCAGCGCTTGATCTCTCAAAGTCCGCGTACTTCTTTCCCCTCCCCCTTCTTTGAAGTACCGAAGGGCTTCCTCCATTCGGGCTATCCGCTGAGGCTGTCCCGGCTGGGTCCGTTGTGAATAGTAGAAGTAGAAAGTCCCTAAGTTTCGAGCCAGCATTGGATCTTGCGGTGCCCGGCGGCGCAAGTCCAGAAACTTCCGCTCAAAAGCCTGCCATTCTGGGGATGGCTCTGTAAACCTGCTCGGCAACTCAGGCACTGCCGCCCGAAACTTCGACTCCAGAAGTCCTCGCGCCCAATCGGTTCTCTCTGGCCTCATGCGGTTCAATTCGGTCCAGAGGGCCACACTTCTTTGCCGATGCAGCCTGCCTTTCTCTTCTTCACCTATGTTGCTGTTGTCGCCTCCGAACAACTCCGCCAGTTGCCCATGCGCCTCGGCGCGCAACAACAAATAATTCGCCCTGGTCCTTTCGGTTGTGGGAATGGACTCGATCTGACTCAGAGCCTTCTTTAGCAAACTAATGCTCGCCGTGGTACCGCCAGGCAGTTTCGCCACCTCCCAACGGGCGGACGTCACCACGGCGTCGAACACCTTCAGCAGATCTTTCAACCCCTCTTCGGCCTGCTTCTCTCTCTTGCCCGCTAACTCACCTAGTTGGCGCGCGACAAAGCCCTGCCGCTCGGCCTCTTTTTTTGCCGCCTCCACCTCCACCCGCGCCGCCTTCTCGGCCTGCAAAGCACTCTGCAACCCTATCGACCGCATCTTCGATTCTCGCGCCGATACCCACCCCCACACACCCAGCCCAATGATTAGGCTCAGTGCCAGCATCCCAGCTCCCACCGCAACCCGATTCCTCCTCACAAAACACCCCAACAGATACAAAACTCCCGCCGCTCTCGCCTCGATAGGCTTACCTTCCATCACCCGCAATACATCCGCCGCAAAGTCGCTCACTGTGCGGTAGCGCATCCTCTCTTCCACCGCCGTCGCCTTCTCCAGAACAGCCCGCAAGTCCCCGCTGATCCCCTGTTTCCAGGGCAACGCGAATCGGCCCGATTCCTCCAGCACCTCCCCTAATGCCTTATCGTTCCAACGCCGGGCCCTTTCCCCAGTCACCATCTCAAACAGAATCAACCCCAACGAATAAACATCCGTCGCCATCGAGATCGCCCCGCCCCGAATCTGCTCCGGGCTCGCATAATCGAGACTAAATGCCCGCCGCAGCGTCACCGACGCGTCCCCCGCCGGATCATTTAGGATCTTCCCGATCCCGAAGTCCAACAACTTCGGTTCCCCCGCCCCATTCACCAGAATGTTCTGCGGCTTCAGGTCTCGATGGATCACCAGATTCGCGTGCGCATACTGCACCGCGTCACAAATTCTCAAAAACAAACCTAACCGGTCCACCCGCTCCTGCTTCACAAACTCCATCAGAGGAACGCCCTCGACGTACTCCATGATGAAGTTCGGCGTGTCTCCAATTCCCGCCCCCGCATCAAGCAGTTGCGCAATATTCGGATGCCGCAGCCGCGCCAGGATCTGCTTCTCAATCAGAAACCTCTGCCTCAGATCCTGATCCTCCCGCAGCGGCCCGCTCAGCGCCGGCGGCAACATTTTGATCGCGGCCAGCATCGAAGCCTGCCCATCCACGCGCTTGGCGAGCCACACCACGCCCATCCCGCCACTCCCCAAAGGCTTCACCAATTCCCATGGCCCCAGCCTAGCTCCCGCTTCAAGCCCCGCCAATCCCTCCACCGGCCCCTTGGCAAACAACCGCTCCGCCCGCTCTGCCTGGCTAACCAGCTTCAACGCCTCTTGCAGTTCGTCATCACTCAATCGCGATCGCAGAAACTCCTCGCGATCACCGCTGGGCATCTCCAGCGCATCCGCAAGGCAATCGTCGATTCTCCGCCAGGTCTCCTTCTTCATCACGCACCCTGCATCTGCTCGTACAACCACACCCGCGCCACCGCCCAATGCCGCTTCACCGATGTCGTCGACATCCCGAGCGCCTCCGCCGTCGCCTCGATCGATAAATCCGCAAAGAACCGCATATCCACAATCGACGCCTTCACCGGATCCAACTCCTCCAGCTTCGCCAGCGCGTCATTGAGTGCAATCACCATCTCTGGTTGTTCTTGCCAATTAATCCCGCTCTCCATCACTTCGTGCAGAGCCTCCGGAGCGACTCCCGAACCCCTCTTCTGCGAATTCCTCTTCCGCGCATGGCCCACCAGAATCTGCCTCATTAGGAACGCGGCAATGCTAAAGAAGTGCTTTTGCCCCTGTGTCTCAAGCCGTCCCTGCCTCTGTAGCTCGAGATACAACTCATTCACCAGCGAAGTCGGTCGCGTACGATTCGTCGTCGATTCCCCACGCAAAACTCCCGACGCCATCCGGTGCAGCTCGTGATACACAAGCCCCATCAGGCGGTCGAGGCTCTCTCGGTCACCTCGTCCCCATTCTTCGAGCAGCCGTTCTGCGACAGCATAGTCCATGCTTGTCCAGTGATTCTATCAGTCAACCAACACTCCTCTATATAGGAGTAAAGTGCGTTCCGGCAGGTTCGAGGACCAAAAAACTTTGTGATTTTTCGTGAATTAGGCGATTCCAACTCGTCCTTGCAGCGTTGTTAGGAGCCCCAAAGCTTTCTCCGCCCTCAAGCCGACCTCGTTCTCCGCAAACGCCGCTAGACTAATGTCTAGTGACGAAACAGCAAATTCTCTCCAATCTCATGAGCGTCGGCGTCGTTCCCGTCGTCCGCACCGCCACCGCCGAAGCCGCCATTCGCTCCATCGAAGCCCTCTACGAAGGCGGCATCACGGTCGCCGAAATCACCATGACTGTCCCTGGCGCCATCAAAGCCCTCGAGCAGGTCGCCGCCAAGTTCGGCAACAAGATCACCCTCGGCGCAGGCACCGTCCTCGACTCTGAAACTTGCCGCATCTGCATGCTTTCCGGTGCTGAGTTCTTCGTTACTCCATCGCTCGACATCAAAACCATCGAAATGGCCAAGCGCTACTCAAAGGTCATCCTGCCAGGCGCTCTTACCCCCACAGAAGTCAAAACGGCTTGGGACGCCGGCGCAGACATCGTCAAGGTCTTCCCCTGCGGCAACGTCGGAGGCCCCAAGTACATCAAGGCTCTCAAGGGACCCTTCCCGCACATCGAAATGAACCCCACCGGAGGCGTCAACCTCGACACCACCGCCGACTTCCTCCGCGCCGGCGCCTGCTCGGTCGCCGTCGGCGGCGAACTCATCGACGCCGCGACCATCAAGTCCGGCAACTACGAAGTCTTCACCGAACGTGCAAAGCAGTACATTGCCCTCATCCAGAAGACCCGCGCCGAAATGGCGGCTTAGGCTGATCGCAATCTAAAGAGCTTCGCGAACTTGACCTAAGAGCCGGCCACAAAAGAATTCGTGAGAACTTCTTCTTCCCCGCCGCACTCTACCCTTGATGGCCGGATCTCCCTCCCCATCAGGCTTCGAATCCTTATCCAGGAAACTCTATGAGCCGCTGATTCCACCGCTCCTCGCGGTCATCGGCGGCATTCTTTTTGCTTGGGCTCTGCGATTCGAACACACGGCTCCCCTTTTCTGCGCCGCCCTCAGCGCAGCCCTCTGGCTCGCCTCAAGAAAACTCCGCTTCCTCAGCGCTTCCTTCCTCGCCGGCAACGCCACCATGTTCTGGCTCGCCACAGCTTCGGCCTCGTACGCGAATCAAAAGCCGGTTCCTGTCCTTGATGCCAACCCCCGCGAGCTCATCTCTCTTGAAGGTTGCGTCGATTCCCTCCCCCAACGAGAATCCGAGCGTTTGTTCTTCACCTTTACGGCTGCCCCCGGCGCGCGACTCCGCGTTAGTTTTTATCTCAAACCTGAGGAATCCGCTCCAGACTGGTCCTACGGCCACCGCCTCCAACTCCCACTCCGCGTCAAGCCAATCCACAATGCCGGCAACCCTGGCAATTTCGATGCCGAACGCTACTTCGCACACCGCGACATCTACTGGGCAGCAACCATTGCCAAGGGCTATCCCATCGTCCAGGTCCCCAATGCCTGCGGAAATCCAGTCAGTGCCGCCATCTACAAATCCCGGCAGTGGCTTCTCGAGAGGATTGAGTACATCTCCGGCGGAGACCGCTACCTCAGCGCCATGCTGGCCGCCCTCCTGTTCGGCGACAATGCGAAACTCGAAGACTCCTGGACCGATAACTACCGTCGCACTGGCACCTACCACGCCATTGTCATCTCCGGCCTCCACATTACAGTCCTTGCAGGAGCCCTCTTCGCCCTTCTTCGCCTCATGCATTTCAGGCCTTTGCAGGCCTACACCTGCTGCGCCATCGCCGCCATCCTCTACGCTCTCATCTGCGACCTCAGTGCCCCGGTCGTCCGCGCCGCCGGCGGCTACCTGCTCTTCCTCTCGGCGAAATTCTTCTATCGCAAAGGCCGCTCTCTCAACCTCCTCGCAGCCATCGCCATCCTCTATCTGCTGGCCGATCCCGCCCAACTCTTCGAAGCCAGCTTCCAACTCTCCTTCCTTGCCGTTCTCACCCTGGCCACTCTAGCCGACCCTCTACTCAAGCACACCACCGGCCCCTGGCTTCGTGCGCTCCGCGCTCTCAATCAGGACCGCACACAATCCGCCGACCCCACCGTCGGGCCCTGTCTCCTTGAGCTTCAACTACTCTCAGGCACCCTGAGCCGTCTATTCAAACTGAAACCCAACCTCACCGCTAAGGTCCTTTACTACTCACTCACAGCGATCCTGACCGGCATCGAGCTTTTCCTCACTTCGGGCGTTGTCCTCATCGGCCTCTGCCTGCCGATGATTCTCTTCTTCCACCGCCTCACCTTCTCCAGCCTCACCGCCAACCTCCCCGTCGTCTTCCTTCTCTCCCTGGCCGTACCTCTCGGCTTTCTCGCCATCTTCACCGGCCCGATGCTCACGCCAATCCTCAAATGGCTCCTCTACACATCACGCGACGTCGTCGACTGGCACCTCACCTGGGACACCGCCACTCGAATTCCCGATCCGCCTGCGTGGATCCTCTTCGCCTTCCCCGCCGCTCTCCTCGCCACGGCCTTCACCGCCCGCAAGTACCCGCGTTGGTCCGTCCTGCCGATTGCCACGGTGGCGGCACTGTTTCTCTTTCTGGTCACGCATCCTTACTCAAAGCAGCCCAGCCTTCATCCGAACCGGCTTGAAATCACTGCCATTGACGTGGGACAAGGTGACGGGCTCTTTCTTGCTACGCCCCAGGGCCATCTCGCGCTTCTCGATTCCGGTGGCAGCCGATTCAGCCGATTCGATCCTGGCGAGTCCACCGTTTCGCCGTACCTTTGGCACCGCCACATCGCGAAACTGGACACCCTCATCGCGTCCCACGGCGACATGGACCACATGGGTGGTCTGCTGGCCATCGAAGAGAACTTCCACCCTCGCGAGATCTGGGTCAGCTCACAAGTCTCCGGCGACCTATGGGAAAAGCTGAAGTTGCAAGCCACAAAGCGCCACGTCAACATCCGCTACCTATCTCAGGGCGATTGCCTGCGGCTTGGCGAGCTGGAAGTCAACGTTCTCTGGCCACCCAAAGACGAGCCCATCGCCAAATCCAACCTCACTTCGCTCGTCCTGCTTCTCACTCACGGCACCAAGCGCTTCCTGCTCACCGGCGACATCGATCAATCCATCGAAGCGCGTCTACTTGAGAATCCGCTCCTTCCCCGCCTCGACTTCCTCAAAGTTGCCCACCATGGCAGCAAAACTTCCACCTCTGAAGCCTTCCTCGAACTCACCCGTCCCGCCATCGCTGTTTCCAGCTCGGGTCGCTACAACAACTTCAACCATCCTCATCCCAAAGTCGTCTCCCGCCTCGATCAGTCACACACACTCCTACTTCGCACTGACCTGCTCGGTCAGATCACCATTCTCTCTGACGGCCACCGCCTCACAACCGATCCCTTCCGCTACAGAATTCCCGCCAGGACCGGCTGGATTCCTTTCACCCAGGCACTAGAATAGTAGTGTTATGGCACGTGAACATACTGAAGACGCAATCTGGTTTCTTTCCGGCCTCGCCTTGGGCGTAACGGTCGGTCTCCTCTTCGCCCCGCAATCCGGCGAAGAAACTCGCACGCAGATCAAGTCCGCTGCGCGCAAGGGCGGCGAACGCCTCCGCGAATCCGGCGACGAACTTTACGCCCGCGGCCGCGAACTCTTTGAGCGCGGCAAAGAACTTGCCGATGAAGCCTCCGGCATCTTTGAGCGTGGCCGCAATCTGGTCGACGGCTAGTACAAAGGACACATCACCCATGAATCTCCAATCGTTGCCTCCCTTCGTCAACGAGCCCTACCGCGATTTTTCTCAGCCCGAGCATAAGGCCGCCATGGAGGCGGCCTTGGCCTTCGTTCGCACACAACTCGGCAAAGAATACCCACTCCTCATTGGTGGCCTCCACGAAAAAGGAGGCATCCACAAACTTCTCAGCTACAACCCCTCACAGCCCACCGAGCTCATTGGGATCCACCAGAAGGCCAGTGCCGAACAGGCCACGCGCGCCGTCGAAAACGCCTTCCACTACTTCCCCACCTGGGCCGCCGTTCCTGCCGAAGACCGTACCGCTCGCCTGTTCAAAGCCGCAGAAATTCTCAAGCAGCGTAAAAGCGAATTCAACGCCTGGCTCATCCTCGAATCCGGCAAGAACTGGCTTGAAGCCGAAGCCGACACCGCCGAAGCGATCGACTTCTGCGATTATTACGCCCGCCAGATGCTGCGACTCGCCCAGCCCGATCCCCTCGTCCAAATGCCCGGCGAACACGGAGTCATGACTTACCTCCCGCTCGGCGTCGGCGTGATCATTCCTCCCTGGAACTTCCCTCTCGCCATCCTCGCCGGGATGACCGTCGCAGCTCTCGTCACTGGCAACTCGGTCGTCATCAAACCTTCGAGCGAAACGCCTACCATTGCCGCCAAGTTCATTGAAGTGCTGCTTGAAGCGGGCTTCCCCCCCGAGAGCTTTCAGTTCCTTCCCGGCTCCGGCGCAGAGGTTGGAGACCTCATCGTTTCCCATCCCAAAACGCGTTTCATTTCCTTCACGGGCTCCAAAGAAGTCGGCCTCCGCATCGTCGAGCTGGCAGCCAAAACCAACCCCGGCCAGAAGTGGATCAAGCGCGTCGTCGCCGAGATGGGCGGCAAAGACGCCATTGTCGTCGACAAGGACGTCCACGATCTCGACGAAACCGCGAAGGGCGTCATCGCCTCCGCCTTCGGCTTCCAGGGTCAGAAATGTTCGGCATGCTCTCGCCTGATTGTTCACGAAGCGGTCTATGACCAGCTCATCGACAAGCTGAAGCCACTCGCAGAAGCTTTGACTCAGGGCCCCGCGGACAACCCGGCCAACTTCATGGGTCCGGTCATTGGACCCAAGGCCGAGAAGACCATCCTCAACTACATCGAGACCGGCAAGCAGGAAGGTCGCCTGATCACTGGCGGCACTAAAGCCCAGGGCGATGGTCATTTCATAAAGCCCACCATCATTGCCGACATCGAGCACAACCATAGAATCTTCCAGGAAGAGATCTTTGGCCCTGTCCTTGGCATCACCAAAGCCCGCGACTTCGAGGACGCCCTCCAACTGGCCAACGACAGTGAATACGGCCTCACCGGCGCTGTCTACTCCACCAACCCCAAACACGTTGAGCGCGCCCGCAACGAGTTCTTTGTCGGCAACCTCTACATCAATCGCAAATGTACCGGCGCGATGGTTGGCGCCCACCCCTTCGGTGGCTTCAAAATGTCCGGCACCGATTCCAAAGCAGGCGGCCCCGACTATCTGCTTCAATTCGTTCAAGCCAAGTCGATCGCAGAAAAAAAGTTCTAAAGGCTCCTGATCCTGGCCGATAAGGCTCAAATGGAAAAGGATCTTGAGCAAATTGTGTACGTCAGCTCTGCCAGTCATCTCATGACGGATTCTGAGCTCATCACCTTACTCAACAAGGCCCGCGACAACAACGCCCACCTCGGCATCTCAGGCATGCTCGTTTACTGCGACGGCACCTTCATTCAGGCCCTCGAAGGGAAATCGGCAGTCCTCAGAGCTCTGTTTGAAACAATCGAGCGCGACCCTCGCCACAAGTGCTGCTTCATTCTCCTTCACCAAAAGATCACGCAACGCGCCTTTGAGGCTTGGTCCATGGGCTTCCGCGCGGTCTCGCAAGAACTTGCTGATTCGATCAGCGGCTATGTCGACTTCTTCGGCAACCGCCCGATTCCTGAAAAAGGCGCGGCAGCCTACACCCTGCTCAATTCCTTCCGCGAACAACACGATCGCGAACTTCACTACTCGGCTCACTAACCAATTGCGATATTGTAGGAGCTTCTGAGATGGCGCTCCAACCGATCATCATGCATCTGGACGGCTCATGCCGTAAAGGCGAAATCGGCTCCTCGCTCCCTCCCACAGACCAACTCGTTTCAATCGATCAACCAGTCGGCTCTGGCTTCAAGGCCAAAAACCTCGCCGTTGATGTCCGCACCATTCAGGAGTCGCTCAACAAGATCGCCCCGATGCACGGTGGCCCGAAGGTCAAACTCGACGTCGACGGAAAATGCGGCCCCAAAACCAACAAGGCCATCACCGACTTCCAGGTCCAGCAATTTGGTATCAAAGGTGCCGACGGCCTGATCGAACCTGGCAAGCAAACCATCCAGCGCATCAATCAGCTCCTCTTCTCGAGCCTCCCGGTGGACCCGACCACCAATGAGAAGATCCGCGTCCAACTCATCGCCCACATTGGCTTGGTCGCCAAAGCGATCCATGCCGCCCAGGCCAATCTCATGCTCGCTCTCGGCCCACCCTCCACGGTCGATTTAGGCCGTGGTCGCGCGATCGACCGGCTCGATCGCCATTTCGCACTCAACGCACTCAATCCAGTTCAGCGCGAGAAAGCCACCCGCGACATCCTCAACGTCTTCAATCTCTACCAGCAATGCCTGCTGCTTCCACCAGAGCTCGAGCTCGGCTTTCTTGGCACCGGCGCCTTTGTGGCAGACCCCACGGGCGACCACCGCATTGCCTTCGCCTTCGCCAATGGCTTCTTTCGAAAGGGTGAAATCGAAGACCGCCGCAAGATCCCCATGGATCGCATCTATCTCGGCCGTCGCGCCTTTTTCGCTCTGACAGACAGCGAACTCTGCGCTTTCATCATGCTCCACGAAATGGCTCACTTCGTCGGCTTCCCCGACAAGTCCTACATCCTCGACGAAGGCCGTGGATGGTTCACCGACGACACAATCAAGAAGCTAACGACGAACCAGCGCCTCCACAACGCCGACAGTTACGCCGCCTTCGCCACAGAATGCCGCACCGCTTCTGCCAACAAGCCACCCTACGTGAAGGCCTCAAACACCTCGAGGTAACCATCTCCATTCGCGACCAAGCCGTAGGATTGTCACCCTTCTAAGAAACCTCTCCGTCACCCCGATCGGTCGCCTAAACGGGAGGGAGATTCAAAGCCCTAGATCACCCGCACTCTCGCCCGCTGTCCGTTGATCAACTTCCCATCGCAAGTGAGAATAGTCGTGCCAAGCGCTTCCATCCAACAATTCAGTTGCGGCAATTCGATCGCCAGCCCCAAGCAGTTCCAACTGAATCCTCTCCGCATAGGACTCATCCAGCAACAGCTCCACAACAATCAACGGCCATCTCTCATCTCCTGAATCACCTCAGCCGCTCGCCTTTTTGTTTCAATCGGCGAATCTCAGCTAACTCTTGCTTCAGGTAGTCCGAAAGGTTCATCCCTTCGCGCGCTGCTCGAGACTTTAGAATTCCATACAAGGACTCGTCAAGATCACGAATCTGAATCATCTTTGACATGCTTCAAGCGTAAAGTCATATGAGCCCGATGCACCATCAAGCCCCCCGGCTTAGCCTCTTGATCCCCTCCGCGCTCCACTTCACACCATACCCAGGCCCCTGCGGCACGCGCAGCATCCCCTCCGCATCCAATTTCGGCGCCTCCTCAAACACATCTTCGAGATACGGCTCCGGCGTCAAATACTCCACAAATTGCGCATTCCCCGCCGCCGCGGTCAAATGCAGATCCGCGATCAACCCCACCCCGGTATTCCAACCATGCGGCACGACCAGAACATTGTGATCATCCGCATACTGCCCAATCCGGTGCTGCTCCGTCAGCCCACCCACCTTCGTCACATCCGGTTGCAACACATCCACTGCCCGCCGCTCGATCCACGGCAAAAAAGTTTGCCGCCGCGTCAACACCTCGCCCGCCGCCACCGGCACCGGCGAGTTCAAAGTCAGCATCACGTATCCGTCGAGATCATCCGGCCTCAGGGCTTCCTCAAACCACCGCACATCATAATCCTTCAACATCTTCGCGGTCTCAATCGCCCACTTATACCCATGCGGCCAGAACGCATCGCTGCCCCCGGCATCCACCATCAAGCAATCTGAAGGCCCAATGGCCTCACGCGCGGCCCTCACAATCGCTTCGTCCATCTGCGACGACACCCGGCCAAACGGCCCCCACCCCATCTTGAACGCCCGGAATCCCCGCTCCTTCGCCGCCAGCAGTTTCTCACCCATCGCCTCTGGCTTCACCATCAACATCGACGCATACGGCTGCACGCGGTCCCGATATTTGCCACCCAACAACCTCCAGATCGGTTGGCCCGTCACCTGCCCCAGCAAGTCCCACAACGCCATATCGATCCCAGAGATCGCATGCGTCACACTCCCCCCGCGCCCCTGCCAGAACGTATTCTGATGCAGCATTTCGCTCGTCGCCGCCGGATCGATCGCGCTCGCCCCTTCATACAAAGGCCGCAACAAATCAAGCGCCGCCGACACCAAACCCGCTGACGTGTACACGCTCCCAAGCGCCGTCAACCCCGCATCCGTCGTTACTTCAACCAGCGTCCTTGTCTGCTCCAACTCTCCGTATCGCGCCGGCCAATCCTCATATGCCTTGCCATACAAAGGAATCGCCCGGATCGATCGAATTTTCATTTTCTTGCCATCGCTTTCACCACTACGCCGTTCTTCACATCATCCGAAGGATTCACCACCACCTGATCTCCCTCGGCCAATCCATTGACCGCCTCAATCTCGGTTCCGAAATCACGGCCCACCGCAATCTTGCGGAACTGGATCTTGTTCCCCTGGCCCACCACCGCCACAAAGATTCCTTCCGCACGAGTCACGATCGTATCTCCGGGCACAAGCACCAACCGGCGCGATCCCTTCGTCTCGATCCCAACCTGCACATACATACCAGGCATCAGCGTCCGCCCCTGATTCACTACGTTGACTTCTGCGAGCAAAGTACGAGTCTGATTTTCAAGCGCGTTCGAGGTCCTCACAACAGTGCCAATCAGCGTCGCACCCACATCCGGCAGCTTCACAACCGCCTTCTGCCCCACGTTGATGTCGCCGATCGTAGCCTGCGGTACGTTCACGAAGATCCTCAACCGGGACATATCGCTCAAACGGAAAAGGTCCCTCCCCGCCGCCAGCGCCGCCGGCGTAATCAGGTTCCCGACCGCGCAATTCCGCTGCGTGATCACACCATCAAATGGAGCCAAAACCTTCTTGAACTCGGTCAATTGCTCCACCCGCGCCACCTCGGCCAACTGAGCCCGTGTTGCTTCTTCCGCTACCAGTAGATTCGCCTCCTGCGCCTTCACATCGGCCCGCCGCGCATCATAGACGGCTGTCTTCTCGTCGAGATCTGCCTTAGCAATAATCCCGCTCGTCACAAGTTCTTTCGACCGTCCATAATTCACTTCCGCCAACTTCGCCGTCGCTCGGGCCTGATCGATCGCGGCCTTCACCTGCGCCGTCGTCGCCTTCAGTTGCTCCAGTCTCGCCTTGGTGGTTCGCAATTGCTGATCCAACTCAGGCGAATCGATTTCAACCAGCAGATCCCCCTTCTTCACCACATCGCCGATGTCTACCTTGCGCACCTTGATGTAGCCTTCAGCTCGCGCATAAATCGGCGTCTCGCCAATCGCTGCCACATTCCCGGGCAACAAGATTTCCCGCGTCGGCGCCGAAAGCTTCACCTTCGTCGTCGTCACCAGCAACTTCTCTTCGGCGTTCTCCTTGGCCTCGGCTTCAATCATCCGAATCCGCTGGTTGCGCGGCTCCCAACCGACATAGAACACCGCCGCCCCAATCAGCGCCAACAGCACCAATACTCCGATCGCCCTTGTCATTGCGCCTCCTCGATTTCATGTAGTACTGGTGCCTTCTTGCGCAGCGTGCTGTAAATCAACGGAACGATGAACAACGTGGCCACCGTCGCCACCGCCAGACCGCCGATCACGGCCCGTCCCAGCGGTGCATTCTGTTCTCCACCCTCGCCCAGCCCCAACGACATCGGCAGCATCCCGATAATCATCGCCGCCGCCGTCATGATCACGGGCCGCAGCCGGGTCACTCCCGCCTCCAGCGCCGCCTCGCGCGAGTTCAGCCCCATCGGCCGCAAGTCGTTGGCAAACGTCACGAGCAGAATCGAATTCGCCACGCCGACGCCAATGCTCATAATGGCGCCCATCAGGCTCGGCACGTTAAAAGTTGTTTGCGTCGCAAACAACATCCACACGATCCCGGCCAGCGCACCCGGCAGCGCCGTCAGAATGATGAACGGATCAAGCCAGCTCTGGAAGTTCACCACCATCAACATGTAAACCAGCAGCATCGCGAACAGCATTCCGAGCCCAAGCCGCACAAAGCTCGAATTCATCGTCTCCACCTGTCCGCGCAGTTCAATCGTAATGCCCCGTGGCAGCTTCGGCCGCATCTCGGCCAGAATCGCGTTCACCCTCTTCTGCACCGACCCCAGATCCGTGTTCTCCACATTCGCGTACACGTTGAACGTCGGCTGCACGTTGTAGTGATTCACCACCGCCATGCTCGTCGATCGCCGGATCTCCGACATGTTTTCGAGCAAGCTCGGCACTCCGCCGCCTGGAGGAGTAATCGGCATCCGTGTAATATCCTCCAGCGTCTCGATGCGGCTCTGCGGTGTTTGCACGTTCACCGGATAGCTCACTCCATTCGCCGGATCAATCCAGTAACTTGGCGCAACCTGGTTGTTCGAACTCAAGCTCACCAGCAGACTGTTCGCCACATCCCGTTCCGTCATTCCCAGCGTGTCCGCCTTGGTGCGGTCCACATTCACAGCCAGATCTGGCGAATTCGGCACCTGATGCAAATGCACATCCACCGCACCCGGAATCCGCTTCACACGATTCTCCAGCTCTCGCGCTACCTTTAAGCCAGCAACCCGGTTTCGCGCCACAATCTGAATATCAAACGGCGCCGGCTTACCGAAATTCAAAATCTGATTGATGATGTTCGCCGGCTGAAAAAAGAACTCTGCATCCGGAAAGGTATCGTTCAACTTCTTCCGCAGCCGCTGCACATACTCCTTGGTCGGCACTTCGCGATCCTTCAAGCTCACCAGGATCTCGCCATCAAACCTGCCAATCGTGGCCCCATCTGAGTAGGCCAAATTCACACCCACCACCGGCAGCCCGATATTGTCGAGAATGCTATCCAGTTCCTTGGGCGGCACCACTTGCCGAATCACCGCCTCCACCTGACCGAACAACTCTTCCGTCTCTTCAATCCGCGCCCCAGCCGGCGCCCTCACATGCAACCGAAACTGCCCGGCATCCACTTCCGGGAAGAAGTCCTCTCCCACCATCGTCGCCATCCAACCGCTGAATACCGCAAACCCCATGAAGCAAGCGAGCACAATCGCCCGGTGCCCCAAGGCCCATTCAAGCATCGATGCATACGTCCGCTTCAGCGCATCAAACCCTACGTTAAACCCCTCATGCACCTTCCAGATCAAGCCACTTTCTTTATCCCCGGCCAGCAACATATGCGCCATCGTCGGCACAATCGTTCGGCTCAGCAGGTAGCTCGCCATCATCGCAAACACCACCGCCAGCGCCAGCGGCGTAAACAGATACTTCGCAGTACCGGTCAAAAACACCACCGGCACAAACACAATACAAATCGCAGTCGTCGATACAAACGTCGGCACTGCGATCTGCTGCGCCCCATCGAGGATGGCCCGAATCAGCGGCTTGCCCATATGCCGGTTCCGGTGAATGTTCTCGATCTCCACAGTCGCGTCATCCACCAGAATGCCCACCGCCAAGGCGAGTCCACCCAACGTCATCACATTAATCGTGTGCCCGAAGAAATACAGAATCGAGATGGAGGTAAAGATCGACAGCGGAATCGACACGCACACAATCAGCGTGCTTCGCCAAGACCCAAGGAACAACAGAATCATCAACCCGGTCAGCGCCGCCGCGATCAATCCTTCTTTCACCAGCCCATCGATCGAAGCCCGCACAAACAGGCTCTGATCGAACATCCGCCGGATCTGCAATTCTTTCGGGATCACCCCCTGTAGCCGGTCCAACTCTTTCTGCACCTTCGCGATAATCTCGAGCGTCGATGCATTCCCGTTCTTGAGCACCGTCAACAGCGACCCGCGCGTCCCGTTCTGCCGCACCACATTCGTCTGAATCGAAAACCCGTCCCGCACCTGCGCGATGTCCTTCATGTAGACCATCGCCCCGTTCACCTCCTTCACCGGTAAACGGTTAATCTCCGCCACGGTCTCCGGGCTCGCATTGAGTCGGACGTTATATTCAGTTGGCCCGATCTTCGCGCTACCCGACGGCAGAATCAGATTCTGCGCGTTCAGCGCATTCGACACATCATTGGCCGACAATCGCCGCGCCTGCATCGCAGTCGTGTCGAGATCCACCATGATGCTGCGCACCCGGCCGCCATAGGGCAAAGGCAAAGAAGCCCCCTGCACAGTTGCCAGCCCGATTCGGATCTGCGAATTCGCCAGGTCATAAATCTGCTGCTCACTCATCGACCTGCTCGATAGCGCCAACTGCAGAATCGGTACCGTAGCCGCGTTGTACCGCAACACAAACGGAGGCGTGATCCCTGGCGGCAAAATCCTGACAATCGAATTCGAAATCGCCGATAACTGCGCCACAGCCAGCTCCACATTCACCGTGGGATGGAAGAATACGCGCACTACTCCATAGCCGGGTATACTCTGGCTCTCTATATGCTCGACGTCGTTCACGGTTGTGGTCGTCGCGCGCTCAAAAGAAGTCACGACGCGCCTCTCCATATCGTCAGGCGACATGCCGGTGTAAGCCCAGATCACGCTCACAACAGGGATATCAATATTCGGAAAGATATCCGTCGGCATCGCCACGATCGAAACGGCACCTAAAATACAGATCAAAACCGCCATCACCGCGAAGGTGTATGGCCGGCTTAGAGCCAGCTTTACGATCCACATGAGAGAGTTTCCTTAGGTTATCATTTCGATCATGCTTCGCCGCACCTTCCTCGCCGTCCTGGCCCAGTCGAAACCACGGATGAATGTCCTGCTGATTGGGGTCGACGACCTGCGCCCCGAACTGGGCTGCTATGGTGCAAAACACATCCACTCCCCCAACATCGACGCACTCGCCTCGCGCGGCACCGTCTTCACAAAAGCCTACTGCCAGCAGGCCGTCTGCAGCCCCTCACGCACCTCTCTCCTCACCGGCTTACGCCCCGACACCACCAAGATCTACGACCTCCAACACCACTTCCGCGGCACCATCCCCGATGCAGTCACCTTGCCCGAATACTTCAAAAACAACGGCTACACTTCCACCGGCTTGGGCAAGCTCTTTCACGGCGGGCTCGACGATGCCCCCAGCTGGACCATCCCCTGGTGGGGTCCGAACATGCGCTACGACTGGAACAGCGCCGAATCCCGCAGTCGCGCCCAGCGCATCCATGAACAACTGAAGGCAAAAAACTGGACCATCGAACCCACAGGCAGTCCCGCCGGCACGCGCGGTCCCTCCTGGCAATCCGTTGAATCAAACGAAGACGAACTCCCCGACAACCGCACCACTGCACAAGCCATCACCGCCCTCAAAGAACTCAAAGGCAAACCGTTCTTCCTCGGTGTCGGCTTCGCTAAGCCGCATCTCCCCTTCATCGCCCCCAAGCGCTTCTTCGACCTTTACCCGCTCCGCAAAGTCGAGATGCCCGACTACCCAGAGCCGCCCACCGGCGCTCCTTCCTTCGCCGGCACCAACTCTGGCGAACTCCGCAGCTACGGCGACATCGGCAACGGCCCCATCTCGAGCGAAAAGGCTCGCGAACTGGTCCGCGCCTACTACGCCTGCACCTCTTATACAGACGAGAACATCGGCAAGATCCTCAACGAACTCGACCGTCAGGGTCTTCGCGACAACACCATGGTCGTGCTCTTCGGTGACCACGGCTGGCACCTCAACAATCACGGCAATTGGAACAAGCACACCAACTACGAGAAGGCCACCAACAGTCTCCTCATCGCCTCGATGCCCGGCCAGAAGCAACGCGGCGCTACTTGCGACCGCCTCGTCGAGTTCATCGACATCTACCCGTCCTTTGCCGAAGGTGCTGGCCTCCCCGCTCCCGCCAAGGTGCAAGGCACCAGCTTCGTCCCGCTTCTTAACAACCCCACAGCCAAAGGCAAGCCCGTCGCTTTGAGCCAATACCCGCGCACTTACGAGAAGCAACAACTCATGGGCTACTCCGTCCGCGACGAACGCTTCCGCTACACCGAATGGCGCAAGCGCGACACCAAAGAAGTCATCGCTCGCGAACTCTACGACTACAAAGAAGACCCGCAAGAATCGGCCAATCGCGCCACTCGTCCCGAGCTCCAATCCCAGATCAAAACCATGAGTGACCATATAGACCGACTGACTGCGCCCTCGCCCCAGTAATCGAGGGCACCCCGATGAAGGGTTGCGCTATCCGATGTCAGCAATTCTGGCGATTTCGGGGCTGTGTGAAACTATTGCACCGCCCCCTCAATAAACGCCCCCACATCCCCCTTCAACTTCAACAACGACGGCACATGAATGTACATCATGTGTCCTGACTCATACTCCTTCATCGTCACGTTCGCCCGATGCTTCGCCGCCAGTCCCATATGCGAAAACGTGTACTCCGTCGCAAAAAACGGCGTCGCCAAATCGTAGTAACCATTCGCCACAAAGACCTTCATAAATGGGTTCCGGTCAAACGCAGACCGCAGCGTATTGCTCGTATCGGCAAACTGATTCTGCGCACTCGAGTAATCCCACGGTAAAGTCCCGCCACCCAGCGCAAAGTAAATCGCATCGGTCTGATACCCCAGATCCTGCCGCGCATACTGATTCATCGCATGGGTATACGGAGGCAGGATCGCCGCCGCACTCGGATCAAACTCAGCCGTCGCCGCCCCGGCATCCCCATCCGTCCCGGTCAGCCTTGAATCCAGCCGACCCACAACAATCCGCTCACTCCGCCGCAGTTCCTTGATAAACCGCTGGATCTCAATCCTCAGATCATTCTGCAGCAAGAAGGTCTGCGACATTCCCGTAAACTTCCCCAGCTTCACGGCAATCGCCTCCCTCTCAGCCTGCGTCAAACGATCCCCCTTCATCAACGCCACCGAATACTCACCCTCAGCAAACTTACGAACCTCACCCAGCATCCCCTTCAGATCCTTCTGATATGCCGGGTCCACTTTCTTGTGATACCAGGCCGTCGCCGCATACGTCGGCAGGAACAAAGCAAACGGCAAATCGTTGCCCTTGGTGAATCGCGCCGTCTGGAAATTCAAAATCGAGCTGATCAGAATCACGCCATTCAATGCAATCCCGCGTGAAGCCAACGCCCCCGACAACCCTGCCGCGCGCGTCGTTCCATAACTCTCTCCAGCCAAAAACAGCGGAGAGTCAAAACGCTTGTTTCTCGCCAGGTACAACCGGATGAATTCCGCCACCGAATCGATATCCCCCGTGAACCCGTTAAACTTCCGCGCGGTCTCCACCTTGGTCGCCCGTGAAAATCCCGTGCCCACCGGATCCACAAACACCAGGTCGCACTTGTCGAGCCAAGTCCCCTGGTTATCCTCCATCTTGTATGGCGCCGCCGGCATCGTCCCGTCATCGTTCATGCGAATCCGCCGCGGCCCGATCGCGCCCAGATGCAGCCACAACGTCCCCGCCCCCGGTCCTCCATTAAACGCCACACACAGGGGTCGCTTGCCCGCACCTTCTACGTTGTAAGCCACATAGAACAACCCCGCCTCAATCTCCCCCGTCGAACTGCGAAGCGGCATCATCCCCGTTGCCGACGTGTACTTCAACGCCTTCCCGTTCAGCATCATTTCGTGATTCTTCACAATCGGAGCCACATCCGGGATCATCGCCTGCGTTGGCACACTCGACGGCCCCGCCGTCGACCCCAACTGACCCTGCCCATACATCGTCAATCCAACAAAAAGCAAACCAATCTTGCGCATCCCGCTAGCGTACCAACAACTGCACGCCCGTCAAACAAAGCATTCCTCCCACCACCGTCGGCCACGTAATCGGCTCGCGCAACAACACATTGCTGGTCACCACGCTAAACACCGGCACGAGGTTGATAAAGATCGAAGTCCGCGCGGCCCCAATCTGCTCTAACCCTCGCAAGTACAGAAGAAAAGCCAGCGTCGTCCCCAGAAATCCCAGATACATCGTGATTCCCCAGAACTTCACGCTCGTCAAATCGGGCACCGGCCCGCCCACCACCATCACATACGCCAAAAGCATCCCAAGCCCAATCCAGATCGAGTAAGCCGTCACCGCCAGCGGCGACAATCGATTCGCCAGATCTCGCCCCAGAATCGTATAGCCAAACCACGCCAGCACCGCCGTCAGAATCCACACGTCTCCGCTCCCCAAACCAGCCGCGAACAATTTCCCCGGCTCTCCTTGCGTTAACACCAACCCAGCTCCAATCAAGCTCAACAACAACCCGCCCAGCTTACGCAAAGTCACTTTCTCACCCCAGACAATCCTCGAATAGATGAAGATCAACGAAGGCTGCAGAGAAGCCATCAACGAAGCTCTGCCCGAAGGCACCGTCTTCAGCCCGCTAAAGAAGCAGATGTTGTAAAGCGCCACCCCCAGAAAACCCATCGCCGCCAGCCGAATCCAAACCGCTCTCTCCGGTCGCGGCCACGGCTTCACGCCCCACATGATCAGCAATAAACCCAGCGCCCCAAAACCAAACCGTCCCAGACTTGAATAAATCGGAGCCACACCCTCGCGTGACAACACGCTCCCAGCCATCCAGGACGATCCCCAGATCGCCGCCGTCAGCGTTAACAACAAATATGGATTCGACAATCCTTCATGGTAGCGTCCACCCATACAGCTTCATCGCATTCTCACCGCGAATCGCATTGCGTTCCTGCTCGCTCGCAAAAGCGAACAGTTCATGCAAACGGTTTCTTGACGTTTGAAACTCAGTGGGGTTCATCCCCAGTCCACCCCAAACAATCCTCGAGGGCCCAAATGCCTCATACACTTGCTTCACTCTCTCCGCCAACCCCACCGGAGAATATTCGAGCCCCGAGAACTTCATCACCGTATTCGGTAGCTTGGCCAGCGCCAGCACATCCTTCCACTCCGTCTCCGTCCCCTGATTGTTCCGGCCCAGATGATCCAGCACCACCTTCATCCCGCGAAACTCCCGCGCCAGTTTTCCAATCGCAACGGCATGCATCGGGATGAAGTGCATCTGAATCATCAACCCCCGATCCGCCACCGCTTTCCAACACCGTCGCATCTCCGCAGATTCAAGCGGCCTCTCTCGAATCGGCCCCGTCACCGAAGCATCCTTATTGGTTCGATGCACCCGCAACGCCCGCACTCTTCCCGGCCACTTCTTCACCAACGCATCGATCCGCTGCGGCGTATCCTCGCGGTACGCATCAAACAGACACGTTCCTTTAAAGAAGTCCTTCCTCGGCTCATTCTCAAAGCAATACTCGAGATACCGATGATCATCCTGATAAGGCTCCGGATGCACAATCACCGCGTGCTGAATCCCCGCCGCTACTGCAAACTTCGCATAATCCTCAAGCGGCTCAGGCTTCGGCTGATACGTCCCTTTCGGATGAAAAGGAAAGCGCCTCCCATCCGAAGCGAACAAGTGAATGTGCGAATCCACCCTTGGTGAATTCGCTAACTGCGCCGCCAGCGCCAAAAACGATCGTCTCAGCATCCCAAGATCATATCCGCACATACCGGTGCGGATCACCCCCATCCGCCTGAATCACCAACGCCTCGCCCTCTTCACGCACGACATACCCCTTGCCCCCCGCCAATACCGCACGGTTGCCATTCAGCTTCCCAACCAATGTCTTCAACCAAACCACCATCAACGACTTTCCATCCTCACGAAACACGAACGTCGTCGGCACACTCTGGCCACTCATCTGCCGCATCCCCTTCCACTCCCCCACAATCCCCTCAGCCTTCGCCCCAACGCGCGTGTAATCCTCCAGCACTCCCTTCCCAAAATTCAATTGCATCCTCCCATCCGGATGCCACCCGATTCCCGCGGCATTTCCGCCCCAGGTCAACACACTCCCCTGCAATTGATACGCCGCTGCCACCAACGCTGCCAAACTATGGCGAACTTTCCCGGCCGCGTCGAATCTAAACACACCTCCAATTCCCCCACGCGAAGTCTCAACACTGCGCCAACGCCCCAAATACTTCCCCTCCGCTCCAGCCATCGCAAAAGGAAGAATCGCCACAAATTCACGCCTTTCATGCCTGTGTCATCGGCACTTCCTTCGCACAACTTCAGTAAACTTGGAAGCATGCTGCCCGTCATCGCCCTCTTCTCGCTCCTCGCAGCCTCCGAAGACGAAGCACGCAAAGTTCTTTCCAGCCGCTGCGGCGCCTGCCACAGGCAGGATGCCCTTTCCACGCTCAAACTCGATTCCGGCCGCGACATCAAACCCGTCTTCCTCAAGGCCATCTCCGGCGGCGGTGACGGCGTCAAATCGATGCCCCCGGGCAAAAAGCTGACACCGCAGGAACAATCCGCCCTTCAGTCCTGGTTCAATAGCGGTGCAAAGCTCTCTACTCCGCATTGGTCTTGGCAACCCCTCAAGCCGGCCGTGGGTTCGATCGACGAATACGCCAAGCCCTCCGGTACTCCGGTCGACCGCCGCACACTCACGCGCCGCCTCCACTTCGACATCACCGGCCTTCCTCCAACCTCTCTCGACAAGGACAACTCCCCCGGCTGGCAAACCCGTCTCATCGACAAGCTGCTCGCCTCACCCCATTACGGCGAACACTGGGGCCGCCACTGGCTCGACGTCGCTCGCTACGGCGAAGACGACTTCTCCGGCACCGCCGTCCAGCCGTACCCCAACGCCTGGCGCTACCGTGATTGGGTCATCAACGCGACCAACCGCAATCTACCCTACAACCAGTTCCTCACCGCCCAACTCGCCGCCGACCTTACACCGAACAAAACTGAACTCGGCGGCCTCGGCCTCACCGGCCTGGGCCCCTGGTATTACGGCATCTCTCAGCCACCCCAGGCCCGCGCCGACGAGCGTCATGATCGCGTCGACATGGTTACCCGCGGCATGCTCGGCGTCACTCTCGCCTGCGCTCGCTGCCACGATCACAAATACGATCCCTTCACACAAAAGGACTACTACGCCCTTTCCGGCGTCTTCGCCAGCACCGCCTACAAGGAATACCCGCTCGTTCCCGAAGCCGAAGCCACCAAGTGGCAAGCCGACAAGAAAGCCCTCGACGAAGCAGAAAAGAAACTCAACAAATTCCTCGACGACCAAGCCAACCGCCTGCGAGAAGTGCACGCCAAAGACATGTGGCGCTACATGGTCGCCACCATCAAGTCCGATCCCGTCGACCTCAATCTCGAGCTCTTCAACCGCTGGTGCAACTACCTCAGCCGCCCCGAAGAATTTCACCCTTACCTCAAGGACTGGTTCGCCAACCCCAGCGAGCAAACGGCCCGCACCTTCGAGAAGCTCATGATTGAAATCTCCGCTGAAAAGAAGCAACTCGACGCCGACAACAAGCTCATCCTCGAAGCCGCCGAAAAGGTCGCCGTCAAACCCAAACGCACCATCGTCCTCCCCGGTGGCTACCGCAGCGAAGAAGACTTCAACCCTGGCGCCGACGTCGCCATCAAGTCTCTCCCACGCGATCGATTCGTCGCCTACAACCGCACCTTCATCGAAGGCGGCGCCCCTTTGCGCTTCCCTGCTGACCTCGTCCCGAAATTCCTCAACGGTCCACTCAAGGCCGAGTACGATTCCCTCAAAGCCACCCGCGATCAACTCAAGAAACAACTCCCGCCCAAATACGCATACATCGACGGCATCGGCGAGTTCGAACCCTGGGACCTCAACATCGACAAGCGCGGCAACCCCGAAGACCTCGGCGAAATCGTCCCTCGCCGCTTTCCCCTCGTCCTCAGCAACAACCAGCCGCTCCTCTTCAATCAGGGCAGCGGCCGTCTGCAACTCGCCGAAACGGTCACTAATCATCCCCTTGCCGCTCGCGTCGCCGTCAATCGTATCTGGCTCCACCTCTTCGGCGAGGCCATCGTCAAAACCCCCTCAAACTTCGGCCTCGCAGGCGATCGCCCAACGAACCCCCAACTCCTCGAATACCTCGCCGCCCGCTTCGTCGCTCTCAACTACGATCAGAAAGCGCTCATCAAAGAGATCCTACTGAGCGAGACCTACCAGCGCTCCAACTTAAGAAAACGCCTCTCCGCCGAGCCCCTCCGCGACGCAATGCTCACCGCCTCCGGCCGCCTCGATGCAACCATCGGCGGACCCAGCGCCGAGCTCAACGACAAGCTCCGCCGCCGCACCGTCTACGCAAAAACCGGCCGCTTCGAAGCCAACGAAACCCTCGCCCTTTTCGACGTTCCGAATGCAGCAGTCACCTGCGAGCAACGCGTCTCCACCAACGTCCCCTTGCAAAAACTCTTCTATCTCAACTCCGAAATCATAGCCGCCGAAGCCGAAGCCCTCGGCCAACGCCTCCGCAAGCTCGGTCTCAATAAGGGCTACCAACTTCTCTTCCAACGCAACCCAACAACGTCAGAAAAACAAGCCGCCAAACAGTTCTTCAAAGACGGCGGCACCTGGCCGCAATACGCTCAAGTTCTCCTTTCCACCAACGAGTTTGCTTATGTCGATTAGTACCGCCAACATCCACCCCCGCTGGTCCCGCCGTGAAGCACTCCAGCGCCTCGCCGGTGGCCTCGGCCTCACCGCCATCGCAAACGGCGCAACCACTCACCACACGCCCAAAGCCAAGCGCCTCATCTACATCGTTCTCAACGGCGGCATGAGCCAGGTCGACACCTTCGACCCCAAGCCCATGCTCACGAAGTACAACGGCCAACCCATGCCCGGCGGCCCTCCTAAAACCGAGCGCGTCACCGGCACTCTCATGAAATCCCCCTTCGAGTTCGTCCGCAACTCATCGTGCGGCACCGAAGTCTCCGAGATCTTCCCCCGCCTGTCCACACTCATGGACGACTGCTGCGTCATCCGCTCCATGCACACCGACGTCCCCAACCACGAGCCCAGCCTGTTCATGATCAACTGCGGCGCCATCCAACCCGGTCGCCCCAGCCTGGGCAGTTGGCTCATGTACGGCCTCGGCACTGAGAACAAAAACCTCCCCGGCTTCGTTGTCCTCTGCCCTGGCGTCCCCGTTGTCGGCCCACCTCTTTGGTCGAGCGCATTCCTCCCCGCCGTCTTCCAGGGCACCTTCCTCAAGAACGAATCCGAGGACCCCTACAAGCTCATCCGCCACATCAAGCCCCAGTCGAGCGAAGCCGCACAACGCCGCCAGCTCTCCCTCCTCGACAAGCTCAACAAAGAACACCTCGCAGCGCGGCCCAACGACACCCAACTCGAAGCTTCGATCTCCGCCATGGAGACTGCCTTCCGCATGCAGACCGAAGCCCCCGACGCCTTCGACGTTCGCAAAGAAAGCGAAGCCACAAGAGAACGCTACGGCGACAACGACTTCGGCCGCTCCTGCCTCCTCGCCCGCCGCCTCGTCGAACGCGGAGTCCGCATGGTCCAGATCTATTACGGCAACAGCCAACCCTGGGACAACCACGCCGACATCCTCGTCCACAAGCGCCTCGCCACCAAGACAGACCCCGGCGTCGCCTCGCTCATCGAAGACCTCAAATCAAAAGGTCTCTTTGAAGACACCCTCATCGTCCTCGGCACCGAATTCGGCCGCACCCCTTCGGTCGAAACGGGAGCAACGGTCAACGTCCAAAACGGCCGCGACCACAACTCTTATGGCTTCAGCGTAGTCTTAGCCGGCGGCGGCATCAAAGGCGGCACGACCTACGGCGCAACCGACGACTTCGGCTTCCGCGCCGTCGACAAGCGCTGCTACAACCACGACCTCAACGCCACGATCCTCCACCTCATGGGCATCGACCACACCAAGCTCACCTACAACTACTCCGGCCGCGACTTCCGCCTCACCGACGTCGCCGGCTCCGTCGTCCACGACATCATCAAACCTTAGAAGTTGTAGACTGTGGATACCATGTCGACAGTAACGCGTGAAAATCTCCACAAACTCGTCGATTCCCTGCCAGAAGCCGAGGTAGCGTTGGCGGAACGATTCTTGTCGATCATCTCAAAAGAACCGATTGGCCCCGAGTTTGCGGATTCCATTCGTCGCGGCCTCGCCCAGGCTGACGCCGGAGACACCGTTGTGTGTCGCGATTTTGCTGAAATGGTCGAGAAGCTGCTCGACTAGGTCGCGGCATTGCGATTCCCCTTCACGACCGAAGCCAAAAGCCAATTGCGGGCGATTGACCGTCAAACGGCTCTGCGCATTCTCGAAGCCTTGACTCGACTTGGAGAGTCTGGCACTGGGGACGTTTCTCCTTTGGCTGGAGAATGGCAGGGCTGCTATCGGCTGCGTTGCGGCGACTATCGAGTCATCTTTCGTCGAATCGAAGACGGACTTGAAGTCATCGCGATTGGACATCGATCAGAGATCTACAGATAGGTAGCTCTCCAGCATTCACCTGTGCACCCCATGCCATCATCAACCTAGAATGTTCCTCACCCTCCCACTCCTCCTCGCCCTCGCCCAAACCGAATTCCCCACCTCCAAGGACCTCCCACCCTCAAACGGCTACTCCCACGTCGTCACAGCCATGCCCGGCAAGATGATCTTCATCTCGGGCCAGGTAGCGATGGACAAACAGAGTAGAGTCCTCGGCGCTGGCGACCTCCGCGTGCAAACCGAACAAGCCCTCAACAACCTCAAAACCGCCCTCGCCGCCGCCGGCGCCGACTTTTCCCACGTCGTCAAGCTCAACTGGTACGTCAAGAACTTCAAGCCCGACCAGCTCCCCATCATCCGCGAAGTGCGCGCCAAATACCTCAGCAAATCGAACCCTCCCGCCAGCACCCTCACCGGCGTCTCCGAGCTCTTCCTCCCCGACGTCCTCATCGAAGTCGAAGCCATCGCCGTCCTTCCAACAAAACACTAACCAACCGCCGCCAGCCATCCCCGAAAGAACAACTGGCGGCGAACCGTAACCTAGCAGCTGTCCGACCAGGCGTACTGATACATCGACGTCCCCCATCCACCGAGCGTCTCCACGCCCAGCGGGCTGATCAGCGGCAGCGGCTAAGCCCCAGCTTGGCGCACCCGCTCCACGTAAACCCCGAGAATTCGCCTCATCTCAGCAGTATCTCCTTGCTTGCTCGCAGCCTCGGCCCGATTCAACAAATCGATCAGATTCTGCTCGGTAGCGCCAGAACAAAACGACTGGGTCAAGCTACGGATCCTCCCGAATCCCATCGGCTGCAAACTGCCTGGCGCCTTGCCATCAATCTGCCGCAATGAGACGCCAGGAATCGAATCCCACTTCTCACCGTAGGCACCCACCTGCATCGCCGCCAGAATCTTATCAATCATGCCCGTCTGATTCGTCTAAATCAACGACAGTGTGCCCGTACCCACCTTGCGGATCGATGCCAGGCTCACTCTCCCATCCGTTCCGGCAAGTGCATTGAAGGCTTCCGGCACCGTCAACCGATCGTTCGCTTCACGCCCTACCTTCTCGCCAACCTGTTTCCGCTCCGCCTCGGTCCGGGGCAACGAAAATAGCTCCTCCACAGCCACTGCCGCCGCAGCCCTGACAGCTGCGAACATCGCCGCCCGACCAGCTGCAGCCCCGGGCATCGGCTTCCATTCCACACGCGTCGTTCCTGTCGGCAAAGACATAACATGTCCCACCTCGTGACCCGTCACACCGGGCAGAGGATTCATTGCCAGCTTCCAGCCGGACCGCGTCACCTCATAAGACGATGCTTTATAGCCATCAACCTCACCATTGGTCGGCAATCCTGACGCTTCCATCGCATCCGCTAGCGTCGCGGGATACTTCTGGTTGCGCGTCTCGTAATTGTGTAATGCCAAGCCAATTTTTCTGATGTTGGCCTTGCACTTTAGCCGCCCCGTCTCTTCTCTCCCCCTCTGGATGGCCGGCAACAGCAGTCCGATCATCACCGCCGTCGTCGAAATCACTACGATCAGCTCAATCAAGGTAAATCCCGCCCGACCTCTACGTTTTTCATTTACAGCAATCATTTTTTGTTTTCTCTTTCTGGTGCAGTTCGCACTCATCCCATACAGCACCAAACAGAGAGAAATCACGTCATACTCAAATTTGAACTTCCAATTCGACAACTCCTACGCCCGATCCCTGCCCGGTTTTTACACAAAAGGCGAGGCAGAGAAATCCCCCGCCCCCACCCTCATCAAGCTCAACACCCAACTCGCGGAAGAACTCCGCCTCGACCCCCAACAACTCGACCCCGAAACCGCCGCCCAGATTTTCTCCGGCAACCAGCCCCCCGACGACGCTGAAGTCCTCGCCCAGGCCTACGCCGGCCATCAATTCGGCAACTTCGTCCCCCAACTCGGCGACGGCCGCGCCGTCCTCCTCGGCGAAGTCATCGACATCCACGGCAACCGCCGCGACATCCAGCTCAAAGGCTCCGGCCGTACCCCCTTCTCACGCGGCGGTGACGGTAAAGCCGCCGTTGGCCCAGTCCTCCGCGAGTACATCATCGGCGAAGCTATGCACGCGCTCGGCATCCCCACCACCCGCGCCCTTGCAGCAGTCTCTACAGGTCAGAAAATCTTTCGCGATAACATCCTCCCCGGCGCCATCCTCACCCGTGTCGCCTCCAGCCACATCCGCGTCGGCACTTTCCAATTCTTCGCCGCCCGCCGCGACACAGCCAAAATCAAGCAACTGGCCGACTACACAATCGCCCGCCACTATCCGCACATCACCACCTACCAGGACTTCCTCAAGGCTGTCTGCGACCGTCAAGCCTCCCTCATCGCCCAGTGGATGCACGTCGGCTTCATCCATGGAGTCATGAACACCGACAACATGGCCATCTCCGGCGAAACGATCGACTACGGTCCTTGCGCCTTCATGGATTACTACGACCCCGAAACCGTCTTCAGCTCCATCGATCGCCAGGGCCGCTACGCCTACGGCCAGCAACCCCTCATCGCCCGCTGGAATCTCACCCGCTTTGCCGAAACTCTTCTCCCCCTCGGCATCTCCGTCGAAGAAGCCACCACCATCATCAACAACTTCACCGACCAATACGATCACTACTGGCTCACCGCCATGCGCCGCAAGCTCGGCATCTCCCACTCCACAGACCCCAGTGACATGCAACTCGCCAACCTCTTCCTCAGCACCATCCACCAGTTGCAGCTCGACTACACCAACGCCTTCCACACCCTTCAAACCGACCCCGGCACCTTTGGCGCCTTCGCCACCGAATGGCAAAAGCACCGCATCAACCACGACGAGATGAAACAAGCCAACCCCATCTACATCCCTCGCAACCACCTCGTCGAAGCCGCCCTGACAGCCGCCACCAACAACGACCTCGCCCCCTTCAACACTCTCCTCGAGGTCATCACGCAGCCCTTCACACACCAACCCGGCAGGGACGAATACACCCAGCCCGCCCCGCGGTCAGCCCCGCCTTATCGCACCTTCTGCGGCACCTAAGCGCTAGCCAACACGAGATTCACCTCGAGCCCATGCGGCGTGCGGTTCTTGCAGAACACCCTGCCACCGCATGCCTCAACACAGCTCTTCACGATCGCCAGACCAAGCCCCGCCCCGCCAGACTCCCGATCCCGCGCATACTCAAGCCGGTAAAACGGTTCAAAGATCTGATCGACATGCTCATCCGGCACCCCCGGCCCTTGATCCGCAATCACTACGCTCACCTCGCCCTTCGCGCGATTCGCCGCCACCTGGATCGGGCCAGCTTCACCCGCATACCGCGTCGCATTCCGGATCACATTCGCCACAGCCCGGAACAAGCACTCCGTCTCAGCATTCACCATCAACACCGGGTCCACATCCACCTTCACTTCCACTCCAGGCCTCGACTCTGCCTTCACCGCGCGCCACACCACATCCGCCAAATTCACGGGCGCAAGCGTCACTCTATCCTGCCGCATCTCCGCCTTTGCAAACTCAAGCAACCCATCAGTCAAGCCCGACATCACCTTCACGTCATCGGCCAGATCCCGCACATAATCCGCATCTCCCTCCTCCACCTTCCGCTCCAGAATCCCCAGCGCCAACTGCATTCTGCCCAACGGCGACCGCAACTCATGAGCCACATCGCCCAGAAACCGCTTCTGCCCATGCGTAAACGCTCCCAATCTGGCAGCCATGCGATTGATCGACGCCCCCAGCAATCCCAACTCATCCTGCCTCTTCACACGAAGCTGCGTATCGAAATCCCCCTCGGCAATCTTCGCCGTCGCCGCTGTCATCTGCTCAATCGATCCCGTCAACCCACGCACCAGCGGGATCCAGCACAACAGGCTCACTCCCATCGCCACGACTCCGATCAACAGCCAAGGCCCCAGCTGAAAGAAGAACGGGTTCGTCAGCAAATTCGGCGACGCGATGATCAACATACCCCGGCTTGGCCTCTGGTTCGATTCCGACTGAGGAATGAACGTACGCATCGTCACCCAATACTTGTTTCCACCTTCGGTAGAAGCACTCACCAGGAAAGGTCCGCCACCCATCGCCGCCATCACTCTGGCCGGCGGCAACTCGCGAGGAAACTCCGGCGGCCTTCCGCCCCTAATCTCCGGCGGAACAGCGATCATCCGCTCCCTTATCTCTTGCGGCAGATTCAATTTCGGCCCGGCCACCAACTCGCCATTGCTCCGGTACAACGCAAACGTGACGCCCTGCGCTTCGCTGTGCTCCGCCAGGATCGAATTCCAATTCTTTTCTTCGCTATCCCGCATCTCCAGCGCAATACTCCGCGACTGCGACAAAATCCTCTCTCTTGCCGTCGTCATCAAAAAGCTCTCAAAATCTTGCCCCAACTGCCACCTGACAAACGCCAGAAACAAGATCCCCAGCGCCGCAATGTTCCCGAGCGCCAGCATCAAAATCTTAGTCGTCAACCGGAACCGTGGTGTCACTGCGCAGCCTCCGCTCCAGCTTTCTTCAACCGATACCCAGCCCCGCGTACCGTCTCGATCCACTGCGGATTCTTCGCATCGTCGTTCAACTTCCGCCGCAGCGAAGAGATATGCACATCGATCGAGCGATCAAACACTTCGAAATCCCGCTCTGCGACTTCGAGCAACAATTGCTCTCGTGACTTCACTCGTCCCGCCGCCCGCCCCAGGCTCAACAACATGTCGAACTCGATCGGCGTCAACACCAGCATCTCCCCCTGCAGCTCCGCAGTTCGCGCATCCACATCAATCCGCAACTCCCCAACCGTCACAACCGACTCGGCCTCCAGCCGCACCCGCGCGCTCATCTGACTGCGCCGCAACACCGCCCTCAATCTCGCCAGCAATTCCCGCGTCGAGAAAGCCTTCGGCACATAATCATCCGCTCCCACTTCCAGCCCGGCAATCCGGTCCGGCTCATCCCCCAGCGCCGTCAACATCAACACCGGCACATTCGATTCCCGCCGCAACTCCCGCAGCACTTCCATCCCATTCATCCCCGGCAGCATCACATCCAAAATCACCGCCGCATACGGCTGCTCCATCGCCTTCTTCAAACCCGCCGCTCCATTGTGCACAACATCCACCTCATAGCCCAGCGGCGTCAGGTAATCCTTCAGCAGCCGCGCCAGTTTCATGTCGTCATCAATAATTAACAGCGGTGTCTCGCTCATATACTTCCTGCACTAAGCTTAATCACTTCAAATTCCCGATTTCCCCACATTTACCCAACCTTTACACTTTCGTGCTTCCCCCACATAAAGCCTTTACTTCCTGGCCCGACAATCAGATCATGCGAAACACAATTACCCCTTTCGTTTTCGCCGCCGCAATCACCTTGCTGCCGGCAGTAACCCTCGCCCAGCCTCCCGGTGGCGGCATGCGCGGAAACCCCGAACAGATGATGGCCCGTCAGATGGCTGCTCTCAAAGAAGCCGTCGGTCTTACCGAAGATCAGGAAAAAGCCATCAAGCCCATCATGGAAGCCCAGATGGTCAAGCAGCGCGAAATGTTCGAAGCCGGTCCGTCCGACGACATGCGTGAAAAGATGATGGCCCTCCGCACCGAGACCAACGCCAAGATGAAGAAGGTCCTCAAGGAAGACCAGCACGAAAAGTTCGACAAGTTCCAGGCCGAACAGCGCAATCGCCGTCCCGGAGGCCCCGGCGGCCCCCCGCCTCCTCCGCCCCAATACTGAACACAGATTGTTCCCCATGCGGAGATTGCCTCGTTGCTACCCTAAACGAGGCAGTCTCCGGTTTTTCATTAGGAGTCCGATCTCAGTGCCAGTACTCTTCTTGCTCTTGCTTGCTCAGGCCGCTGGCCTCAACCCATTCCGCGGCCAGGTCACCGATCCCTCAGGTGCCGCCATCCCCGGCGCCACGATTCGCATCGCCCAACCCGGCGGCCGCGAGCAACGTCGCAACACCGACAACACTGGCAACTTTGAAATCCGCAACATCCCTGCTGGCAAATACACCGTCCGCGTCGAAAAGCCCGGCTTCGCCCAATACCGCGTCGACGACCTCCAGATCAGTGGCACAACCGTCTTCAACATCCAGATGTCTCTCGACGCGCAAGCCCAGGTCGTCACCGTCCAAAGCGAAGTCCAAGGCGTCACCACAGACCCGCTCTCCAATGCCAGCGCCCTCGTTCTCAGCGCCGAAGACCTCGAGGCCTTCTCCGACGATCCCGACGCTCTGCAGGACGAATTGATGGCTCTCGCTGGCCCAGGCGCAGGCCCCAGCGGCGGTCAGCTCTTCATCGATGGCTTCTCGGGCGGGCGCCTGCCGCCCAAGTCTTCGATCCGCGAAGTCCGCATCAACCGCAACCCTTACAGCGCCGAATTCGATCGCATCGGCTTCGGCCGCATCGAAATCTTCACTCGCCCCGGCACCGACAAATTCCGCGGTGAAGTCCACTTCGGCTTTTCTGATTCCGCCTTCAACTCCCGCAATCCCTTCGCACCCACTCGCGCACCATTCAATTCCAAACTCTGGGGCGGCCGCCTCTCCGGTCCGCTCAGCAAAAGGGCCTCCTTCTCCATCGACATCGAAGGCCGCAACGTCGAAGAAAACGCCATCATCAACGCCACCATCCTCGACTCTCAACTCCTGCCCTCGCCCTTCCGCCAAACCATCATCACGCCCCAAACTCGTCTCAACATCAGCAACCGCATTGACTTCGCCATCAACAAGAACAACACCCTCGTCGCCCGCTACAGCTTCAACCCAACCCGCGCCGGCAATCGCGGCGTCGGCGACTTCGCTCTTCCCACACGCGCCTTCGACACACGCGACACCGACCACACAGTTCAACTCACCGAGACCGCAGTCCTCAATGCCCGGTCCATCAATGAGACTCGCTTCCAGTGGCTTCGTTCCCACACCGAGCAACTTGGCGACAACACACTCCCCGCCCTCAACGTTCAGGACGCATTCCAAGGCGGCGGCCCTCAAAACGGCGTCTCCACTACGCGCGACACCCGCCTTGAGCTCTCCAACATGACCACCTACGCTATCGGCGCTCATGCCCTCAAGGTCGGTGGCCGCTGGCGTCGCACCTCTCAAGACAATTTGTCTCCCAACAACTTCGGCGGCACATTCACCTTCGCCGCTGGCACTTTCAACGGCCAGCCCATTACCTCACTCGACCGTTACCGCATCACACTCCTCGGTCAGTCTCAAGGCCTCTCACCCACTCAAATCCGCGCCCTCGGCGGCGGTGCCAGCCAGTTCACCATTAACGGCGGGAACCCCGAAGTCGGCGTTACCCAGATGGACATCGGCCTCTTTGCCGCATGGGACTGGCGAGTCAACACTCGCGCCACACTCTCGGCCGGCCTCCGCTGGGAAGACCAGACCAACATCTCGAACCACAACAACTTCGCGCCTCGCGTCGGTCTCGCCATCGCTCTCGACGGCGGCAACAGAAAGCCAACCAAGACCGTCCTCCGTGTCGGCTCCGGCATCTTCTACGATCGCGTCGACGACAACCTCACTCTCAACGCCCGCCGCTTCAACGGCATCAATCAGATCAGTTACATCGTCCGCAACCCAGACTTCTACCCCAACATCCCCGCCGCCTCCGCGCTCACGCCCTTCCGCAACTCTCTCACCATCCGCAAGCTCTTCGATGACATTCGCACCCCCTACCTCATCCAGTCGTCCGTTGGCCTCGAACGCTCCCTGCCTCGCAACTCGAACGTAAGCGTCAACTACATCATCTCCCGCGGCGTTCACCTCCTTCGTCAGCGCAACATCAACACTCCGTTCGACAACGGCGTCCGCCCCTTCGGCGACACCGGCAACCTGTTTCTCAATGAGTCCACCGGCTTCTCGCGCCAGAACCAGTTGATGACGAACTTTTCCACTCGCCTCCTCAACAGCGTCAGCCTCTTCGGTTACTACTCGCTCAACTTCGCGCGCGCCGATACCGACGGCGGCGGCCCCGCTAACCCCTACGACCTCCGTAACGAATATGGCCCAGGCCGCAACGACATCCGGAATCGCTTTATGATCGCCGGCTCGCTCACCGCCAAATGGGGCATCAGCCTCAGCCCCTTCTTCCAGTTCAACTCCGGCGCGCCATTCAACATCACGACAGGCCGCGACACCAACGGCGACACCCTGTTCACCGAGCGCCCCGCTTTTGCCTCGAATCCGAACGCCCCCGGCGTCGTCAAAACGCAGTGGGGCAGTTTCATTCTCAACCCCGGTCCCGGCGACAAGATCATCCCTCGCAACTTTGGCCGTGGGCCCTCGAACTACTCGCTCAACCTCCGCCTCTCCAAGAGCTGGGGCTTCGGCCCAGCAACCGAACGACCCGCCCGCGGCATGCGCGGCGGTGGCGGTGGCGGCGGTAAGGGTGGTGGGGGCAAAAGCGACAAGCGCGCCATGGGCGGCAAGCGTGGCGGCGGCGGTGGAATGGCCGGCATGGACGGTGGCTCCGCAACTTCCCGTAAGTACACCCTGAATTTCTCCATCAATGCCCGCAACGTCCTCAACACCGTCAACCTCGCAACACCCCAAGGCAACCTCGGCAGCCCCTTCTTCGGTATCTCAACATCCACTGCCAGCGGCGCAGGCTTCGGTCCCGGAGGAGGAGGTGGCGGTGGCGCAGCCGCCAACCGCCGCATCGACCTCTCACTCCGCTTCAGCTTCTAAAACATCAGCAAATGTTCGGGAGCAAACGTAGTCCGCGTTCCGGCCTCAACCTCTGACAGGTAACGCCGCAACTTCGCCTTCGATTGCTCCCATCCTGCAAATTCAGTACACATCCGCACGTACTCCTGCACGGCCGACTTCTCACCAGCCTTCAACAATCCCTCCGCTAACGCCAGATTCGGCTGCCCTCCCGCCACCGTCTCATCCGCCTTCAACCCCGACACGGACGCCACAAGATGCCGCTTCGCCGCCTCCACATCCTTCCGGTTCAACGCAACCAGCCCCAGAACCGTATACGCGTTATGCCGGAACCGCGCCACCCCCGGCACACCAGCCTCTTCCTTCACTTCCGTACTCAGGATCGTCTGCGCCAAACGCTCCGCCTCACCAAACTCGTTCCCGCGAAACGCCGCCAGCATCGTCGGGTTCGAGACAACAACTAGGGCCCGCCCTTTCTGCCCTTGTGGCATCGCCAGCCGCTCCTGCCTCAACCTCAATTCCGGCGCAAGCATCGAATCCATATAACTCAGCGACATCCCCAACCGATACGCACTCAGCAGCGCAGGAGCCAAATCACTCCGCCTCAATTCGATCTTCAGCCCCCTCATGCTCTCCACAATCGCTGCATCCGTCCGCAACAGCTCCCCCACTTCCTTCGGCCCCGGCATCGGCCTCCCATTCCGTGCCTTCATTAGCTCAAGAACAATCGGATTCAACAGACCTGCTGCCCCCTTGTAGTTTTTGGCGCTAACCTCAGAGGCAATTTGATCGATTTTCGAGTCCCATTCTTGCTTGAAGATCGACTGAGCGTCTAATCGATAAGCATCAAAGAAAACAACAGTGAAGGAAAAAAGTATCGACCTACGAAAGATTTTCATTTTTGGCTCCTATTTTTCTTTTCGTTCGCTCAGCGAAAACAGTTGGACGCTGAATCGATTTAACTCAGGATAAATCCCAATTCCAAAGCGCTTTATCTGCATTTGAAAACCACAAGGCATTTGGATGCGCAAGAATCCAAAAGCTAAGTAATCTTCCTCTCCCCCCGAACACGCAGGGTTTGCACAACATTCAAGACACCTTGCCAAGTCTTGCTCCAACAATTGAATTCCCCAATCCATCGAAGCACACTCTGCGCTCATTTGACTCCAGCCAAGTTCACAGGATTCGGCAAATTGATAGTAAAAGGACATACACGACCAGTAAATGCCAGAACCATCTGAGAGCCACGCTTGGCAATTTGTATAAAGGTCGCTCGCCTGCCGCTGGCATTCGTTGTACCAATTACCTGCATTGATTGAGCACGCTGTTCTTGCATTTCGTGCTTGTTGAAGATCGAGACCAAATGCCAATTGACAGTTTCCCGAGCAACTCTGACCGTAAAGAGAAGTAGATTAATAAGCCAATATCATGGACAAAACAATAAACCTTAGTGCATTAATGAGATGAGATTAATTCCATTTTTTTCCGAATCAATAGCTTTAATGTGAAAGTTACACTACAGATTCATGTGACGCAGCGCGGGCACTCGCATTGGTGGTTGCACTAAGCTGGTGTTGTCGCGCAAGTCACCCGCCCATTCGTCCCAGGAAATTGCGGCAACACTCCTCCACCTCGCGCGTACTCCCATCATGCACGGCCTCATCGACGAAATCCGTAGCGCCCTCCGTGGCCTCCTCCAAGCTCCTCTCTTCACCTTCGTCGCCGTGGCCTCGCTAGCCCTCGGCATCGGCGCCAACTCCGCAATCTTCAGCCTCATCGATCAGGTCATCCTCAAGACACTCCCAGTCGAGCGCCCCGGCGAACTCGTCCAACTGTTCCAAACCGGCTCGCACTACGGCTCCAACTCCGGTCCCCGCATGCATTCCTACCCGAGGTACAGGGACTTCCGTGACCAATCCCCCGTACACGCCGGTCTGCTTTGCCGCCGTGAAATCTCTCTCAGCGTCACCTTCGAAGGCACCTCAGAGCGCACCGGCGGCGAGATCATCTCCGGCAACTACTTCGACGTCCTCGGCGTCAAGCCCCATCTCGGCCGCCTCATCACCCCCGATGACGATAAGACGCTCGGCGGCCACCCCGTCGCAGTCCTCGGCTACGACTACTGGAAAACCCGATTCTCCGCCGACCCCTCCATCCTCGGCAAAGACCTCCTCGTCAACAACATCAAGCTCACCATCATCGGCGTCAGCGCCCCCGACTATTTCGGCCTCGACCCCACGCGCGCAATCAGCCTCCGCATGCCGGTCGCAATGCATCGCGAGATGATGCCCTCCTGGGGTCCCGGCCTGATGGAGAACCGCCGAAACCGCTGGGTCCAAATCTTCGCCCGCCTCAAACCAGGCTTCTCCCCAGACCAGGCTAAAGCGCAACTCCAGACTCAGTTCTCCACCATGCGCCAGACCGAAGTCACCGCCGAGGCCTTCGCCACCGCCGCCCCAGAAGCGAAAAGCGCTTTCCTTAAAGGCCGTCTCGATCTCGAACCCGCCGCCAACGGCTACTCCGGCATGCGCCGCCAGGTGGCGCAACCCCTCTGGATTCTCATGGGCATTGTCGGCCTCGTGCTCCTCATCGCCTGCACCAATGTCGCCAACCTCTTAATTGCTCGCTCCATGAGCCGCCGCAGAGAGTTCGCCGTCCGCGCTGCCCTCGGCGCCAGCCGCTGGCGACTGATGCGCCCGCTCCTGGTCGAGAGCACTCTCCTCAGCCTCCTCGGCGGCGGCACCGGCCTCATCCTCGCCTTCTCCCTCAATTCGCTTCTCATCTCCTTCCTTCCACCCGGCTCATCTCCACTCCGCCTTGCGGCTGCTCCCGATTGGCGCATCCTCGCCTTCACCTTTGCCGTCGCCTTCATTACCGACATCGTGTTCGGCCTCTTCCCCGCCATCAGCGCCGACCGTGCGGATGCCGCCCCAGCCCTCAAAGAAGAAGGCCGCGGCATGTCCACTGGCTCCTCTGGCCTCATCCGCAAGACTCTCGTCGGCGTCCAGGTCGCCCTCTCGATCCTCCTGCTCATCGCCGCGGGCCTCTTCGTCAAGACCCTTCAAAATCTCAAACTCACCAACACCGGCCTCCAGGCAACCCGCCTCATCACCTTCCAGGCAGAACCCTCCCTCTCCGGCTATTCTGTCGAGCAGATCAAGCAGATGATGCGCGAGTTCCGCCAGCGCGCGGAGGCACTCCCCGGCGTCACCAGAGCAAGCGTCGCCACCATCGCAAAGATGTCCGGCTTCGAGTGGGATTCCAACGTCACCGTCGAGGGCTTCAAACACGACTACTCCCGCATGCCCGGCCCCTACTTCGACGCCGTCACTCCTGGCTACGTGGAATCCATGGGCATGAAAATCCTCGAGGGCCGCGACTTCCTCGACTCCGACATGAACTCCGATACGCCCGCCGCTGCAGCCCCAACTTGGCGCGCCTGCCTCATCAACAAGAAATTCGCCGACACCTATTTCAAAGGCCGCAACCCCATCGGCTACCACCTCGGCATGGGCGGCGACCCCGGCACACAAACCAACATCGAAATCGTCGGCGTCTTCTCCGACGCCAAATACATGGACCTCCGCGAAGAAGTGCAACTCCAGGTCCTGGTTCCCCTCTACCAAACCGGCTACCCCGCCTCGATGGTCGCCTACGTCCGCACTTCCAGCGACGAACAAGCCGTCTTCTCACAACTCCGCGGTCTCATGCGCCAGTTAGACCCCAACCTCCCCATCTACGCCATGCGTAGCTTCGAAGATCAGATCGATCTCGCCCTTTCCACCGAGCGCCTCATGAGCTTCCTCGCCAGCGCCTTCGGCATTGTGGCCACCGTGCTCGCTGCAATCGGCCTCTACGGAGTCCTCTCCCTCGCCGTCTCGCGCCGGCTCCGCGAAATCGGCATCCGCATCGCACTCGGCGCAGAATCCTATGCTGTGACCATGCTTGTCCTGCGAGAGATCCTCTTCCTCATCGCAGGCGGCGTCGTGGGCCTGGCCCTGGCCTATGCAATCGACGCCCTCCTGCTCAGCTTCCTCCCCACCGGCAACTCGCCGCTCATGCTCGACCCCAAACCCGACTTTCGCATCTTCGCCTTCACCTTCCTCATCGCTTCAACGACAGGCCTGCTCTTCGGCCTCTTCCCGGCCCTCACAGCCTCACGAGCCGACACCGCCCCAGCGCTCAAAGCCGAAGGTCGCGGCATCGCGGGCGGCAGCGGCATCCTCCGCAAAGCCCTCGTCGGCGTCCAGGTCTCGCTATCGATCCTCCTGCTGATCGCCGCTGGCCTCTTCGTCCGCAGCCTCGAAAACCTCCGCAACGTAGACACCGGCCTCAAACCTTCGCGACTCATCACCTTCAGCATCGACCCCAGCCTGAACGGTTACTCGCTCGAACGCATAACCAACTTCCAACGCGAATTCGTCGCTCGCATGAAAGCTCTTCCCGGCGTCGAATCCGTCGGTCTCAGCTCCGTCCCCAAGATGCAAGGCTTCGAGTGGGATTCAACCGTCACCGTCGAAGGCTACCAGGCCAAACAATCCGAGAACATCGGCCCCTTCATGGACGCCGTCTCCCCCGGCTACGTCCAGACGATGGGCATGCGCATCCTCGAGGGCCGCGACTTCCGCGACAACGACACCAAGAATGTCGCCCTCATCAACAAGAAGTTCGCTGACAAGTATTTCAACGGCCGTCCCCTCGGTAAACACTTCGGCTTCGGCGGCGACCCTGGAACCAAAACCGAGATCGAAATCGTCGGCGTCTTCTCCGACGCCCGCTACGAAAACGTTCGCGACGAAGTGCCCATCCAGGCCCTCATCCCGCTCTACACTGCGCCCGTTCCTTTCTCTTTTGTCGTCTATGCAAGAGCCACAGCCGACGAATCCTCCCTCTTCGCTCAATCCAGAGCCTTGGTCCGCCAGCTCGACCCCACTCTCTCCATCTACGAAATGCGCAGCTTCTCCGACCAGATGGACCAGATCCTCTCGACGGAGCGTCTCGTCTCTTTCCTCGCGTCGGCCTTCGGCCTGATCGCCACGATCCTCGCCTCCATCGGCCTCTACGGCGTACTGTCCCTAGCCGTCGCCCGCCGCCTCAAAGAGATCGGCATCCGCCTCGCCCTCGGCGCGGAATCCACATCCATCCTTCGTTTGGTTCTTGGAGAAATCGCCTTCCTGATCCTGGGCGGTATTGCCGTCGGCATCCCCTCTGCCATCCTGCTCTCTCGCTACATCGAAAGCCAGCTTTGCGGCCTCAAACCAACCGACCCGGCAACGATCCTCACAGCCGTCTCCGGCATCGTCCTGATTGCCCTCCTCGCGGCATGGCTCCCCGCCCGCCGCGCCACCCGCGTCAACCCCCTGGACGTCCTCCGCTACGACTGAGCCCGCTATCATGTAGATGATGGACGAACTCATATTTGAGGTCTCACAGGATCTCGACGGCGGGTACACAGCCGAGTGCTTAACTGAGGCCATCTTCACTCAAGCCGATACTTGGGATGATTTGCGAACAAACGTCCTCGATGCAGTGACCGGCTTCTACTTCGATCAAACTCCTCCTTCGCGAATTCGACTCCATCTCGTTCGTGACGAGGTTCTGTCGGTCGCGTGAAAATCCCCCGTGATCTTTCGGGCCAGCACCTCGCCGACGTCCTTTGTCGACTTTGGGGCTATCAAATGGTCCACCAGACGGGCAGCCACATCATCCTCCAAACCGAAACTCCGAGCCACCAGCGAATTGCGATTCCAGCCCATCATTCTTTGCGGCTTGGGACTCTGCACTCGATTCTGAGAAATGTTTCAAATCACAAAGGCACGAAGCGCGATGGAATCCTCGCTTCTCTATAGGAACGAGGATTGAAAATACCACTCCAGGCAGGCACCCCATCCAAACCCTCAAGTTAGCCACCTACTCCGCCTACCTCACCTCCTGGCTCATCGTCACCATCGCCGCCGTCGCTGGCGCACTCCCACGCTTCCTCAAACCTTCTGAAGACCCCAAGCCCACCACCATCTCTGCCCCCACAATCATCGGCACCATCCTCCAAATCTTGGCCGCCTTCACCATCACCAACTCCCTACCCAAAGGCAATCTCCAACCCACAAACTCAGAACTACTCGCCACACTTTTTCTCTCCCCCCTCAGCGCCGCCCTCTTCGTCTGGGCCCTACGTTCTGTCCCCAAAAACGCAGACCCCGACCAGCTGATCACCACCGGAGCCTATCGCTGGCTCCGACACCCAATCTACCTCGCCTTCCTCCTTCTCCTCCTCGCCTCAGGCCTCCTGATCTCTGCAGGCACCAACCTGATCCTTTCCACTGCCCTCTACCTCTTCGGCTCCGAACTCCGCATCGCTCTCGAAGAATCCGAACTCACGGCCCGCTTCCCCACCGCCTACCCGCAATACTGCAAGCAAACCCGCTGGCGCTACCTCCCTGGCTTGCGCTAAGCAAATGAAAATCCTCACGCCCTTGCACAAAATCTCGCTCCATCCACGTCCTAAGACCGAAAGCCTTGGAAACGAAATCGCAGCTTCGAGAGAGAGTGAACGAATGGTACACCCAACACAGCGCAGCCATGCTCCTCTCTGGAATTGCCCTCTGCGGTGACAAGAGTCGTGCTCAAGATGCACTCCACAATGTCTTTCTAAAACTCCTGGCCTTCAAAGATCTCAGCCGCGTTGAAGTCGTCCGCACCTATCTTTTTACTGCCATGCGCAACGCGATCGTAAGCGACGCTCGCCTCCAGGCACGCGAGGCTGCCATGGAGCCCTGGTTCGAACCTTCAACCCCAAGCGCTGCGGAAGAGCTCCACCTCCGCCAAGCCCTCTAAGAGTTACCTCAAGATCAACGCGAAGTGATGGTAATTCATATTTGGGCTGGCCTCACGTTCGCAGAAGCTGCCAAAGTCCTCAGCATCAATCCAAACACCGCCGCCGCGGCACTCTGGATCGGCATCTTTCTGACACCCCGATTCCGCGACCAGCCATCGCCCTCGCCAAGTCCACAGCCATTCACAATCGGCTCTGCCAATACCGCATTGATCAACGAATCCTCTTGGCAAAAAGCCATGGAGGACAAAGGTTTCGCGTTCCAATCCGCAACGCCGAACAACCCACCCTCAACCCAAAATGCAATCGAAGTCTTAAGTCAGGACCATCTCAACCAATGAACTCCGCCAGAACTCTCATTCTCATCTCTGCGGCAACTCTCACCTTGCCAGCCACAGCCCAGCCATTGGCAGATAACGCAGCTCTCCGCTATTGGTCAGCATTCGCTCAAATGCAGGATGCCCCGGTTACAGCGGCTCAGGCCAAAGAGCTGCGCTATTCCGCAAGGCACCGCACCCTACCATGACCTCAAGTACCGCGATTTGGCCCAAAAGAACCGCCACGCCGTCGAGACTCTCCAGCGAGGAACTCAGTCCAAAAATTGCAACTGGGGCCTGGAATACCAGCTCGGCGCCGACGCACCGCTCGAACATGTACGCAAAGCACTCGCGCTCAGCCGCATCAACATCCTTTACTCGATGCACCTCCTGCAAACGGGCAACCGCACTGTTGGGATTCGATCGATTGCCGCTGGCATACGCTTCTCCCATGATGTTTCTAAGGGTGGCCCTCTCATGGCCGCTGTCGCAGCGAAAACTCTCTTAACTTCTCATCTGCGATTAGTTGCCTTTGCACAAGTAGAGAAACCGCTCTCCTCCGACGAAGAGAAGATCATCTCCTCCGCAATCACCGAAATTGGCCCTGGCGGCCTCGACTGGGAAATGGCCCTCGTCAGAGATTTCGAAATCTACTCAAAGGCCACCTCCACTTCACTTTCAGACTTGCTCGAGCAATACCGTCAAGCACTGCGCAATCCGGATCAGATGCCACGCCTGCGTCAGACTTTAGCGAACGCACCCAAAGCGGTCTCATCCAAGATTCCGAATCCACAACAGGTTCTGGACCAGAAGCAGGAACTCGACAATCTCCTCCGCACAACAAGATCCGCACTCAAACCCTAGCCCCACCCTACGCAGCAAGATGCGATACCTTCATCACTGTTCTATGTCCAGGTTCCATCGCATTCCGCTGGCTCTGCTGATAGCTGTTGCACTCTCGAGCGCGAGCGAGCCCCTCCGGCAGACGCTCCTCGCGCTTGAGCGAGCAGACATCGAAGCCTTCAAATCCAAAGACACCAACTTCCCCACCTCCTACCTGGCCGACACTTTCATCGGCTACGGTGCCTCCGGCAAGATCGACAAGGCAACCGCCTCCAAACAATACGCTTCCCACAATTGCACTCTCCAGAGCCACTTCATTGCATCCGAGCAGCTCACTCAACTCGACACCGACGTCGCGTTGCTCACCTACAAGAAATCGCTCAATGGCACATGCGGCGCCGAGGCACTGCCCGCCGAATCCTCGTCCGCCAATGTCTTTGTCCGCAAAGCCAGGAAGTGGCAATCCATCTTCTACGCCGAATCAGCCATTGTCGCTCCAGCGGTCATCGCCCCCAACAGGACAACCCTCAACCACAACAGAACACGAAAACCCTCGACCCAGAGACCCAACTCCTCCTCTCCGCCGAAAAAGCGATCTGGCAAGCTTGGGGCAATCAGGACCGCAGCCGCCTACAAGCTCTCACCACTCAGAACATGTCCTTCATCAACATCTTCGGTACGCGTTTCCTAACCAAGGCCGACGCCCTCCAGGATTGGACCAGTCATGGCTGCCAGGTCAAATCCACAGCAGTCAATCACCCGCAAGCCACCTTTCTTTCACCCAAGGTCGCCATCCTAACCTTCCACGGCTCAGCCGACGGCACTTGCTTTGGCCAGAAGATCGGCCCCATCTGGGGCACGTCGACCTACATCAAACAAGGCTCAAAATGGAAGTGGCCTTTCGGCATCAACATCCCCGCCAAGAGCTAACTCGATGAACCACGATCAACTCCACGATTTCGCCCGCCGCTACACCGCCGCCTGGTGCAGCCAGAACCCCAAATCCGTCGCCTCATTCTTTGCGCCCGATGGCTCTCTCGCCATCAACGGCGGCCCACCATCCATTGGCCGCACCGCCATCACAGCCGACGCCCGCTCCTTCATGACCGCCTTCCCCGACCTAGAAGTCAGCATGGACCGCCTCCACATTGACGGCGACCGCATCGAATATCACTGGACCCTAAAAGGCACAACCAACGGCAACAAAGTCAACATCTCAGGCTTCGCGCTCTGGCTACTCAATGCAGAAGGCTTCATCCAAACTTCCCTCGGCCACTTCGACGCCGCCGATTACCAGCGCCAGGTCAGCGCCAAACACGAATAGGCAAGAATTTCTTTTAGTTCAGACGGCTTTTCGGAAGGGTTGATGCGGCAAAGATTCGCTCGCGATCGCCAAAGCTTTCCACCGAGAACAAATCCCCAATCAACCGTGGCTGGCCCGATCATCTTCCAGCATCGCCAGAAACGCCTTCACCGCCCGGCTCATCTTTGCATGCCTGCGGTGAATAATCCCCAGTGGCCGCACCAGACTCGGGCTCAGTTCCGCCACCCGAAGTCTACCCTCCTGCGCCTCTTTTTCGATCACTGGATGCGGCACAACACTCACCCCACTCCCCAGCATCACTGCCTCTTTGATCATCTGCAGATTGTCGAAGTGCATCACGACATCCACTTCCGCGCCATTCTCCTTCAGATACGCGTCGATGTCCTTGCGAATCGGCAGATCCTCATCAAATGCAACAAACTCAGCCCCATCCAACCTCGCCGGGGTCACCCGCTTCATTCCCGCCAGCGCATGCGAAGGCGGCATGGCCAAAACCATCCGCTCCTTCCGCCACAGCAACGCGGTAATCTCGCGGTTCGACAACGGATAGCTCACCAACCCAATATCGGCCCGTTCCTGGCGAACCGCTTCATAGACCTTCTCCGGCCGCAGATATTCCACCTTCAAGTGCGCATCCCGATACCGCCCCCGAAACGCATCCTCCAACCGGTGCATTTTCGACAACCCAACCGAGTAAATCGAAGCCACTCGCACTTCCCCACTTGTGGACCGCTTCAATTCATCCAGCTCTGTTTCAAACTCAATTTTCTTCCGCAACACCTCTCGACAAAATTCCAGATACGCCTGGCCCGCCGGCGTCACCCGGATCGGCCTCGTGCTCCGATCCACCAACTCAATCCCAAAAGACCTCTCAAGTTCTTGTAAATGCTGGCTCGCCGCACTCTGACTCACCTTGTTCAGCTGCGCTCCTCGACTCACGCTTCGGCTCTGCGCGATATCTCGAAATAACCGCATATGTTCCAATTGCACGAATCAAACAATACCATAACCAAACCTAATAGTACAAGCTGCTAGTTTCATCTTGCCTAATGGCTGACCTTGTCGCTATACTGCAATGAAATTCGAGGTGTTTCTATGATCGATGTCACAAATTCCGCCATGCTCCGCGGACTCCCTGAAAGCCAGGGCCTCTATGACCCCAATCGCGAACGCGATGCCTGCGGTCTCGGTTTCGTAGCCAACATCAAAGGCGAAAAATCCCACGACATCATCCAAAAGGGGATCCAGATCCTCATCAACCTCACCCATCGCGGCGCCTGCGGCTGCGACCCCGACACCGGCGACGGTGCCGGCATTCTCATCCAGATCCCGCACAAGTTCTTCGCTCGTGAATGCACAGAACTCCGCTTCACCCTGCCCAAGGCTGGCGAGTACGGCGTCGGCATGGTCTTCCTGCCGGTTCAACGCACCCAGCGCCTCCAGTGTGAAGGCATCATCGAGCGTATCATTCGCGAAGAGGGCCTCACCGTCCTCGGCTGGCGCGACACCCCAATCGATTCCAACGCGATCGGCCGCCTGGCGCGCGACTCTCAGCCTTACATCCAGCAGATCTTCATCAACCGCGCCCCCGGCATGAGCGAAGACGAACTCGAGCGCCGCCTCTTCTCCATCCGCAAGCGTTGCGAAAACGAGATCGCCACCTCCGACATCCGTGACCGCGATTTCTTCTACCTGCCTTCGCTCTCTTGCCGCACCATCATCTACAAGGGCCTCCTGCTCGCCCCGCAGATCGCCAACTTCTACAAGGAACTCAAAGACCCTGAAGTATCGAGCGCCGTCTGCCTCGTCCACCAGCGCTTCTCAACCAATACATTCCCCACCTGGCAGCTAGCCCACCCCTTCCGCTACATGTGCCACAACGGGGAAATCAACACCGTTCGCGGCAACGTCAACTGGATGCACGCCCGCCAGGCCGTCCTCTCGAGTGACCGCTTCGGCGACGTCAAGCGCCTCTTCCCGATCGTCACCCCCAACGGCAGCGATTCCTCCTCGCTCGACAACGTCATCGAATTCCTCACCCTCGGCGGTCGCGAACTCCCCCACGTCATGGCAATGCTCATGCCCGAAGCCTGGGATCAGGACACCGCCATGGACCCGGCCAAGAAAGCCTTCTATGAATACCACGCCTCCCTCATGGAGCCGTGGGATGGTCCCGCCGCAGTCGCCTTCACTGATGGCCGCATGATCGGCGCCACGCTGGATCGCAATGGCCTCCGCCCCGCACGCTACATGGTCACCCACGACGGTCTCCTCATCATGGCCTCAGAGACCGGCGTGCTCCCCGTCAAGCCCGAAGAGATCAAAGAGAAGGGTCGCCTCCAACCCGGCAAGATGCTCCTCGCCGACCTCACCGCCGGCCGCATCATCCCCGACGCGGAGATCAAGCAGCGCCTCGCCTCCAAGCAACCCTACCGCGAGTGGCTCGACAAACAACAGATCGCCCTCGACCGCCTGCCCGCTCCTCCCCGCTGGCACGAAACTGACTTCCACACCATCCTCGAGCGGCAGCGCGCCTTCGGCTACACCGAAGAAGACCTCCGCATGATCATGCTCCCCATGGCCAGCGCGGGTGAAGAGCCCATCGGCTCGATGGGCACCGACACTCCGCTCGCCTGCCTCAGCGACAAACCCCAGCCGCTCTTCAACTACTTCAAGCAGCTCTTCGCGCAGGTCACCAATCCTCCCATCGATCCCATCCGCGAAGAGCTCGTCATGTCGCTCACCAGCTACATCGGCTCAGAGCGCAACATCCTCGAGGAGACTCCCGAGCACTGCCACACCCTCAAACTCAAGCATCCGATCCTCACCAACCACTACCTCGAACAGCTGCGCAACGTCCGCTGGGGCGAATTCCTCGCTACGACGCTGCCGACTCTGTTCGACGCCGCCGGCACCGAGCAGGATCTTGAAGAAGCGCTCGACCGTCTCTGCCGCCGCGCCTCCCAGGCCATCCAGAAGGGCTATCGGCTGCTGATCCTCAGCGACCGTGGCGTCGATCACAACTCCGCGCCCATCCCATCCTTACTCGCTCTCACCGCGGTGCATAACCACCTCGTCCGCGAAGGCACCCGCTCTCAGGTCGCCCTCATCGTCGAATCCGGCGAACCCCGCGAGATCATGCACTTCGCCCTCCTCATCGGCTACGGTGCCAGCGCGGTCAACCCCTATCTCGCCATCGAAACCCTCGAAGATCTCGCCCAAAAGAACATGCTTCCCGATGGCGTCACCTTCGAGAAAGCACTCAGCAACTTCAAGAAGGCCATCGGCAAAGGCCTGCTCAAAGTCTTCTCAAAGATGGGCATCTCCACGCTGCAGTCCTACCGCGGCGCACAGATCTTCGAAGCCATCGGCCTCAACAAGGCCTTCGTCAAGAAGTACTTCACCGGCACAGCCACGCGCATCGCAGGCGTCGGCCTTGACGTCATCGCCCGCGAAGCCAAACTCAAGCACGACTTCGCCTTCCGCCCCACCAACAACTTTTCCACCGATCTCGACATCGGCGGCAACTACCACTTCCGCGTCCACGGCGAGTTCCACTCCCTCAACCCCGACTCGGTCGCCAAGCTCCAACACGCCGTTCGTCAGAACAGCTACCAGACCTTTGAGGACTACGCAAAAACCATCGACCAGCAGAACAAGCACCTCTGTACTCTGCGCGGTCTGATGGATTTCAAGTACGCCGAGAAGCCAGTCCCGCTCGAAGAAGTCGAGTCGGCCGCCGAGATCGTCAAACGCTTTGCCACCGGCGCCATGAGCTTCGGCAGCATCTCGCAGGAAGCCCACGAAACACTCGCCATCGCCATGAACCGCATGGGTGGCCGCTCCAACACGGGCGAAGGTGGCGAAGACGCCGCCCGCTACAACCCCATGCCCAACGGTGATTCCAAGCGCAGCGCGATCAAGCAGGTCGCTAGCGGGCGCTTCGGCGTCACCACCGAGTATCTGGTCAACGCCGAAGAGCTCCAGATCAAAGTCGCCCAGGGTGCCAAGCCCGGCGAAGGCGGCCAGCTACCCGGCCACAAGGTCGATGAAAACATCGCCCGCGTTCGCTTCGCTGTTCCCGGCGTCAGCCTCATCTCGCCGCCGCCCCATCACGACATCTACTCCATCGAAGATCTCGCCCAGTTGATCTACGACTTGAAGAACGTCAACCCCGAAGCCCGCATCTCCGTCAAGCTCGTCAGCGAAGTCGGCGTCGGCACCGTCGCCGCTGGCGTCGCCAAAGCTCACGCAGACGTAATCTTGATCTCGGGCGACACAGGCGGTACGGGCGCAAGCCCGCTCACCAGCCTCAAGCATGCCGGCTCCCCCTGGGAACTCGGCCTCGCTGAAACGCAGCAGACCCTGGTCATGAACGACCTCCGCAGCCGCGTCCGCATTCAGGTCGATGGCAAGATACAAACGGGTCGTGACGTAGCCATCGGCGCTCTGCTCGGTGCCGAAGAATTCGGCTTCTCAACGGCGCCACTGATCGCGATGGGCTGCATCATGATGCGCAAGTGCCACCTCAACACCTGCCCCGTCGGCATCGCTACGCAAAATCCCGAACTCCGCAAGAAGTTTGAGGGCACCCCAGAGAACGTCATCAACTTCTTCTTCTTCATCGCCGAACAGCTCCGCCACATCATGGCGAAGCTCGGCCTCCGCACTATGCAGGAGATGATCGGCCGCACCGACCTGCTCGAAACCTGCCAGGCCATCACGCACTGGAAGGCCAAGAGCCTCAGCTTCGCCAATCTCTTCTACAATCCGCCCGTCCCGCAGCGCGTCTCCCGCTACTGCACCACCTCACAGGATCACGGCCTCATCGAAGCGCTCGATTACAAGCTCATCAGCCACGCCAAAGAAGCCATTGATCACGGCACCAAAGTCGAGTTCAAGCTTCCCATCCGCAACGTCCACCGCACCGTCGGCGCAATGCTCTCCGGTGAGATCGCCAAGCGCTACGGCAATGAAGGCCTGCCCCAGGACACGATCAGCTTCGAGTTCAACGGCAGCGCTGGCCAAAGCTTCGGCGCCTTCCTTTCAAAGGGCGTTACGATGCGCCTTGAAGGTGACGCCAACGACTACATCGGCAAAGGCCTCTCTGGCGGACGCATCATCGTCTACCCCCCTGCCAAGTCGACCTTCCTGCCCGATGAGAACATCATCGTCGGCAACACCGCCCTCTACGGCGCAACCAGCGGCGAAGCCTTCTTCAATGGCCGTGCCGGCGAACGCTTCTGTGTTCGCAACTCTGGCGCCACCGCCGTTGTTGAAGGTGTCGGCGATCACGGCTGCGAATACATGACCAAGGGCCTCGTCGTTTGCCTCGGCTCCACCGGCCGCAACTTCGGCGCGGGCATGTCCGGCGGCATCGCTTACGTCTTCGACGAGACTGGCCAGTTCCGCGCCAACCTCTGCAACAAGTCCAGTGTCGACCTCGACAAAGTCGAATCCACCGAAGATCTCGACACCCTGAAACAGTTGCTCGAGCGCCACTGGATCCTCACCGGCAGCCCCAAGGCCCGTTGGGTTCTCGACGAATTCAACAAGCTCTTACCGAATTTCGTCAAAGTATTCCCCCACGAATTTAAGCGCGTGTTGGGCGTTGCCCGCACCAAGGAGTTGGTCCATGGGTAAGCACACCGGCTTTCTCGAGATCGAGCGCGAGATCGCGCACAAGCGTCCCGTCGCGGAACGTGTCAATGACTGGTTCGAGGTCTATCAACCCTTCCCTGCGGCCAAGGTTCGCGAGCAGGGCGCTCGCTGTATGGATTGCGGCGTGCCCTTCTGCCACACCGGCTGCCCTCTCCACAACCTCATCCCCGATTGGAACGACCTCGTCTACCGTGACCGATGGCAGGACGCAATCCGCCAGCTCCACGCCACCAACAACTTCCCCGAGTTCACCGGTCGCCTCTGCCCTGCACCCTGCGAATCCGCTTGCGTGCTCGGCATCAATGCCAGGGCGGTTTCGATCAAGCAGGTGGAGAAGTCAATCATCGACCACGCCTTTGCTGAAGGTTGGATCCAGCCCGAGCGCCCCACCTTCCGCAGCGGCAAGCGCGTCGCTGTCATCGGCTCGGGCCCCACAGGCCTCGCCGCCGCCCAGCAGCTCAACCGTGCTGGCCACAACGTCACCGTCATCGAACGTGACAACCGCCTTGGCGGGCTTCTCCGCTACGGCATCCCCGATTTCAAGATGGAGAAGCACCACATCGACCGCCGCATCGAGCAGCTCGTCGCCGAAGGCATCGACTTCTCCCTCAACACGAATATCGGCGTTGACGTTGAATTCAGCGATCTGCGCAAAGAGTTCGACGCCGTCCTGCTCGCCATCGGTGCCGAACAACACCGCGACGTGAAAGTCCCCGGCCGCCACCTCAAGGGCATTCACTACGCGATGGAATATCTGCCTCAATCCAATCGTGCCGTCGCCGGCGACCAGGTCGAGAACCAGATCATGGCCACGGGCAAAAACGTCATCATCATCGGCGGTGGCGATACCGGCGCGGATTGCCTTGGCACTGCCACCCGTCAGGGAGCCAAGTCCATCCATCAGTTCATGATTCACCGGCGCCCGCCAGATGAGCGCGCGGAATCTACCCCCTGGCCTCTCTGGCCCGTGATGTATCGTGAGGAACCTGCTCACGAAGAAAACGGCAAACGCGAATTCGCCGTCGCCACCACCTCCTTCAGCGGCGATGACAGCGATCACGTCCGTAAATTGCACGGCGTTCGCGTTGGCCCATCACCTCGCTTCGAGCCCGTCCCGGGCAGCGAATTCGAAATGGACGCCGATCTCGTGCTGATTGCCATCGGTTTTGCTGGCGTCCACCGCCCCGGCCTCATCGAAAAGACCGGCGCTCGCCTCGACGCCCGTGGCAATATCGTCACCGGCGAAAACTACGAAACCAGCCTAGAGGGCGTCTTCGCCGCCGGCGACGCGCGCCGTGGCGCTTCCCTCATCGTCTGGGCCATCGCCGAGGGCCGCAAAGTCGCTCGCGCCATCGATGAAAGGCTGATGGGTTCATCGCTGCTGCCAAACTAGTAAACTAGTAGGTAGTTCATGGCACTGATCACCAACATCCTCAACAACGCGGCTGCTGTCGCCAAAGGGATGAGCGTCACTCTGGTTGAGATGCTCCAGCCCACCATCACCGACGCTTACCCCGAGGGCCCCGCGAAACTGGAAGAACGGTACCGCGGAGTCCATGTGCTCCAGCGTGATGAGAATGGCCTTGAGAAATGCGTCGGCTGCTTCCTGTGCGCCGCCGCCTGCCCGTCCAACTGCATCTACATCGAAGCAGCTGAGAACACTGAGGAAGGCCGCATCAGCGGCGGCGAACGCTACGCCAGCGTTTACAACATCGACTACTCTCGCTGCATCTTCTGCGGCTTCTGTGTCGAGGCCTGCCCCACCGACGCCATCACACACGGCCACAAATTCGAGATCGCCAGCTACAACACCTCCACGCTGGTCTACCGCAAGGAGCAGATGCTCACCCCTCTGCCAGCGGATTTCAAACCGCTCGTCGTCAAACAAGAAGCCCCCAGCGCCGGCCACTAAAAGACTCGCTTGCGCTCCGACGCCTATATCGACGCCGCCCGCTGTCGCGACTTCGCTCAATCAAGCGCGCTCGAGTGGCTCGACACCAACGGATCAGGAGCCTACGCGATGGGCACCGTCGCCGGTGTCCGCACTCGCCGCTATCACAGCCTTCTCAACGCAGGCCAACCGACACACGTTTGGCTCAATGCCCTCGAAGACATCCTCCACCTCGGCGGCGAAGCCTATGAGCTCGCCACTCATCGATACCCCGGCACAGTCACTCCCCGCGGCTATCAGCTACTCGGCGAGTTCCGTCTCGCGCCATACCCAAGCTGGCTCTATCGCATCGACGAAGCCACGCTCATCAAAGAAGTCATGCTCATCGACGGTGCCCCCGCCGTACTCGTCCGCTATTGCTGCTCAGAGGATGCCGTCCTCGATCTGCGCCCCTTCCTCGCTGGCCGCCCCCAACACAATCTCCTCAGAGCCAACCCCAACCTCGAATGGCAACATCGCAGTGAACCCGGCCACCTGCATCTCCATCGCCACGGCACCCACCTGCATATCCGCAGCGATGCCGCCCGCTTTGTCGAACATCCCGACTGGTACCTCAAATTCCAATACGCCGTCGACCGTAGCCGCGGCCTCGACTTCGAAGAAGACCTCTGGACTCCCGGCCTCCTCCAGTTCGAACTCAAAGCCGACACCTGGGCCTACCTCGTCTGTGCTCTCGATCAGGATCCGGGCCCTCTCAACCCTCTCGATCTGCTGAAAGCCATCGAAGCCAAAGAGCGCCGCTTCCCCGCCCCACGCAACCTCTGGGACCGCCTCTCCAACGCAGCCGAACACTTCATCTTCGAGCAGCGCGGCCGCAAAAGCGTCATCGCCGGTTACCCCTGGTTCACCGATTGGGGCCGCGATACCTTCATCTCGATGCCCGGCCTGTTTCTGGCCCGCAAGAAGCTCGACGAAGCCGAACGCACCATCGACAACTTCCTCTCGCTCCGCCGCGATGGGCTCATCCCGAACCGCATCACCGACGACGGCTCTACGCCTGAGTACAACTCCATCGACGCGACGCTCTGGCTCTTCATCGCCGTCTGGCAATGCCTCGAATCCGGCGGCAGCCACGAGCGCTTTCAGGACCGCTTCTTCGCCCCCATGCGCGACATGCTCCGCACCATTGCCCACGGCACAATCTACGGCATCCATCGAGATCCAGCCGACGGCCTCCTCAACGCCGGCCTCTGCGACACCCAGCTCACCTGGATGGACGCCCGCGTCAACGGCCGCACCATCACACCCCGCTCCGGCAAGGCCGTCGAGATCAACGCCCTCTGGTACAACGCGTTACGACTCATGACCGATTGGGCTCGCGAGCGTGGCGAACACCAAACCGAGAACCTCTTCGGCGGCATGGCCAATCAGGCGATCGATGGTTTCACTCGCTCTTTCTGGAATCCGCAAGAGGGCTGCCTCTTCGATCTCCTCGGCGATCCCTCCATTCGACCCAATCAACTCTTCGCTCTGTCTCTGCCATTTCCGCTGGTGATCCGCAGCAAAGGCGAGTCGATCTTGAGCGTCGTCGAACGCGACCTGCTCACTCCCAATGGCCTCAGAACTCTCAGCCCGCGCGACCCGAAATACCGCGGCCGCTTTGAAGGTGGCCCAGAGCAGCGCGACTCGGCTTATCATCAGGGAACCGTCTGGCCGTGGTTGTTCGGTCCTTATGCAAGGGCCGTCAACCGGGTGCGCGGCGAGCAGCCCGAACTGAAAAACATGCTCATTCAATTCGTCGAGTCTCAACTCGACCAAGGGTGCCTCGGCCAATTGGCCGAAGTCTACGATGGCGACTCACCGCAACGCGAAGGCGGCTGCCCCGCCCAAGCCTGGTCCGCTGCCGAGATCCTGTGGGTAGCCCGATGAACCGCGCGCTGGCTCTCGTCTACACCACAATCTTCCTCGACGTCTTAGGCCTCGGCGTTCTCATCCCGGTCCTTCCTTTTTATGCTCAGCAATACAGCGCCGACGCCCTCACCGTCGGGTTCTTAAGCGCAGCCTTCTCTATCGCCCAATTCTGCGCCAGTCCCTTTCTCGGCGCTCTCAGCGACCGCATCGGCCGCCGCCCGGTCATCCTCGTCAACATCCTCGGCTCTTCGATTGCCTACTTCCTCTTCGGCCTCGCCAACACGCTCTGGTTGCTGATGCTCGCCCGCGTCCTTGAAGGCATTACCGGCGGTAGCATCTCAACCGCTCAGGCCTACATCGCCGACGTCACCCCGCCCGAAGACCGCATGAAGAGCTTTGGCCTAATTGGTGCCGTCTTCGGTCTCGGCTTCATCATCGGCCCCGCGTTCGGCGGCTTCTTGAGTACTTACGGCCTCTCCATGCCCGCCTTCGCCGCCGGAGCGCTCTGCCTGATCGCCTCCATCTTCGGCTACTTCATGCTTCCCGAAAGCTTGCCGCTCGAAAAGCGCGCCACCGGAAGCTTGACCCTGAGCGACGCAAACCCCTTCGGCAAAATTGCTGAGGCCCTATCTCGCGATTCCATCCGCGCCATCCTGCTCGCCATCTTCGTCGTCAACGTCGCATTTAGCGGCCTCCAATCGAACTTCGCTGTCTTCACTCTGAAGCGCTTCCAGATGGGCCCGCAGGACAACGCCTGGATCTTCGTCTACATCGGCTGCCTCAGCATCTTCATGCAAGGCTTCGTCGTCAGAAGAATGCCGAAGACTCTCAATCCCGTCACCACCTGCATCACCGGCCTCGCCGCCATGTCCGCCGGCTTTCTCGGCATCAGCATGGCCACCGAACGCTGGCACCTCTACCCGGCCATCGCCATCATGGCCTTCGGCAACGGCATCGCCGCACCTATGCTCACCGGCCTGATCTCAAGGCGCGTCGGCGACCGCGAGCAAGGCACCGTCCTCGGCTCTTCTCAAGCAATCCTCAGCTCCACCCGCATCGTCGGCCCACTATTTGCGGGCTTCGTCTTCGACGCCCTCGGCAGCGGCGCACCCTACTGGACCGGCGCAATTCTCGCCATCGCCGGTGCCGCCATTGTGGCTCGAACCCCGAAACAGGCTTGAGTCTTCGAACTAACTCGTAACTCGGGTTTCCTCTCGGTCTATTGGCTGAACGGAAACAGGGCGTTCTTCCCAATTACGCTTATCGCGTTGCTTCAAGGTAGAAGTCAACACCCACTCCGGATTCCTTGGCGAGTTGGACAACGTCCCCCTGACTTAGCAAAGCAAGCCCAGAGAGCCTAACACCGTAAAGGACTGAGGTGTGAACGCGCATGCCCTTAGGCACTTCGATCGAGAGCTGATATTCGGCCTCTGGAAGTCCATACCACTGGTAAACGCCGTTCGCATCCGTTAGCGTCGAAACGGCTTTGCCTTTCATGGAAGTTGCAATGACCTTGACCCCAGGCAACGACCTTATCTTTCGGAATCGATTTGGCTTAGTATCGTAATGCTTGACAGTGCCAGACAGACGATTCCCACGATCCGTGCCCGGGAGGCCGCGAAGGAACAAGAAGTCATCGTGAGCATCCTCGACTCTCCTTGTTCGATGGCACCCGCGAGCTGTCCACATATACGGGCTTCCGTCCTTATGGAGGTAGAAGAGAAATCGTTCCCCTCTCTTGAATTTGGTGGAGCAGTTTCCGCTGGACTGTTTCAGATCAAACTTCTGTCCTTTTCTGGAATTCTTGAATGGCTCTTCAACGGTTACATGAGAAATTTGTTCTTCATATCGAACATGAGAGCTAAAGATCGGATCCGTGAATTCAACAGTTCCCACGAACACGACTGGCGAATCATGCCACGCTTGCTTTGCGGATGGCCATCCCGGACAAACACAAGCCCATGCCGGAATCGAGCTACAAAAAATCAAAAGCAATATTTTGTGCACGACTGATTGGAACTTCCTCATCTTGCGCCTAGGATAAGACAACGCAATCTAGCTTGGTAGGATAATGACGGCATGCACCGCCGCGAGTTTCTGCTGAGCTTGGCCGCCGCTCCCCTCTTCAAGTCCAATCCATTCATCCAGGGTATTGCCTCCGGCGATCCGTTACCCGATAGCATCGTCCTGTGGACAAGACTCGAGTCACCACAGCTCTCAAGCGGCCTCGAAGTAGAGTGGATCCTCGCCGAAGACGAAGGCCTCAAGAAGATCGTCAAGCGCGGCAAAGAAATCGCCAGCGACGATCTCGGCTATTCCGTCCATGCCGATGTAAAAGGCCTCAAGCCCGCCCGCTGGTATTGGTATCAGTTCCGCTGCGGCGGCGTGGAATCAGAGATCGGACGCACGCGCACAGCCCCAGCACCCGGCAGCCAGGACACACTCCGGTTCGCCTTCGCCTCCTGCCAACACTACGAGCAGGGCTACTACACAGCCTACGAGCACATGGCCAAAGAAGACCTGCAGTTAGTAGTCCACCTCGGAGACTACATCTACGAAGGCGGCATATCAGCAAACCGCCCACGCAAACACAACTCGCCAGAAATCGTAACTCTCAACGACTACCGCAACCGTTACTCTCTCTATCGCAGCGATGCGCATCTGAGAAAGGTGCACCAGCTATTCCCATGGATCGTCACCTGGGATGACCACGAAGTCGACAACAACTATGCCGACGACAAAGAAGAACGAGGAGCCAGCCGGGAGAGTTTCCTCGAACGGCGGGCAAACGCCTACCAGGCCTACTACGAGCACATGCCTCTAAGAAAATCTTCCCTGCCGCGCGGATCAAAGCTCGATCTCTACCGTCGCTTCGATTTCGGCAAAACAGCGAGAATCCACGTCCTCGACACGCGCCAATACCGCAGCGACCAGCCATGCGGCGACGGTCGCAAGCCACAATGCCCCGCGGCCCTCGACCCCTCGCAAACTATGCTCGGCGAAACCCAGGAGCGGTGGTTGATGAACGGCATGAAGGAAGCACGGCAGACCTGGAACGTCCTCGCCAACCAGGTGATGTTCGCCAAGACCGACGTCAAGCCTGGCGACGGTCAAGAGTATTCGATGGACCAGTGGAGCGGCTATGAAGCAGCCCGCCAACGACTCATCCGCAATTGGCGCGAGGCCAAGCCCAACAACCCGGTCATCCTCACCGGCGATATCCATTCCAACTGGGTCAGCGAGGTCGAGGATGTGGCAGTCGAGTTCGTCGGCACATCCATCACCTCAGGCGGAGACGGCGTCGAACTCCCCTTCGCCGAAGCAAACTTCAAGAAGGAAAACCCCGGGCTGCATTTCTTCCTTGCCAAACGCGGCTACGTCTCCTGCCTGGTAGATCAAAAACGATACGAGAGCAACTACCGCATCGTCCCCGTGGTGACAACGCCAGGCGGCCCAATGGAAACACGCGCTAAATTCGTAGTGGAGTCGGGTCGACCAAAAATTCAGAGAGGTTAGAAGTAATGCGGTTCCTCGTTCTGTTGGTTGGATTGCTGGCATCGGCAAGCCTGAGCATTGCGCAGCCCCCAAAGCGCATCCTGTACTTTTCTCATACAGCGGCATTCCGTCATGGCAGCATCAACGCAGCGCGCGACGTGCTACGCGGCCTCGATCCTGCCCGCCTTGCCATCACTGCAAGCGAAGACCTTTCGATCATCACCACGGAACAGCTAAGAAGTTTCGACGCTGTTTTCTTCTACACCAGCGGCGAGCTCGCCTTGAGCACTCAACAGAAGCAAGACTTACTCGACTATGTCCGCAATGGCGGTGGCTTCGCTGGCACGCACAGCGCCACCGACACACTCTACAGTTGGCCTGAATATGGCGAGTTGATCGGAGGCTACTTCAATGGCCATCCCTGGACGCAAAATGTCCGCATCGACGTCGAGGACCCCGATCATCCGATCACTCGCGGCCTGCCTTCGTCCTTTCCACTCCGCGAAGAGGTCTATCAGTTTCGCGCCTTTGACCGGCGCAAGACACGGGTGCTCTTAACTCTGGATACCCGCACCGTAAACCTTCGTGCGGACGGCGTAAACCGCAGCGACGGAGATTTCGCCCTGGCCTGGGTACATCGCTATGGCCGCGGGCGTGTCTTCTATACTGCTCTCGGCCATTTCGATGAAGTGTTTCGGGACACACACGTGCAGCGCATGTTGCGCCAGGGCCTTGAATGGATCACCGGCATGACCGACGGAGACTCCACTCCGCGAGGCGGCGAATCGGTACCCGAAATCACTTCAGTCACTGAGGCGGCGCAGTTCAGCCAGCAGGGTCTGCTCGCTCCCGGATCCTGGGTAACGTTGTTTGGCCGCGGCCTCACCTCGGGCTCAACTTGGACGGCGCCCCTAGGAACCAGCAGGCTCGTGGGGACAAGCGTCCTGCTCAACGGCACACCGCTCGATCTGATCTACGCCTCGCCAGGTCAAGTGAATGTTCTGATGCCCAATCAACTCCCCGCGCAGCCGACTCTAACTGTGCGCTCGGGAATCATCAACAGCGCAACGCGAGAAGGTAAAGCGGTCGCAGTCACTCCGGGCATATTCGCAATGACAACTTCTCCTGGGGCAGCGACACTCTGGTGCACCGGCCTGGGAGAATTGGACGCGAACGGCAACACTCGCCTCAGACCCGTCGTCACCTACAACGGCGTCGGAGTCGAAGTCCTTTATTCAGGGATCTCTCCTGGCTTTGCCGGGCTCTATCAGGTCAATGTACGTCGCCCAGAGACACCGCAACTGTCCACGTCCATCCGCCTGGAGATCGGCGAAGCATCCACCTCGCTCCGATTGCCTTGATCCACTATCGATACCCGGCAGCCTGCAGTTCAAACAGCTCAGCGTAGCGCGTGCCCCGTGCCACCAGTTGCTCATGACTCCCCTGCTCCAGAATCTTTCCATGTTCCAGCACAAGGATTTGATCGGCCATACGCACGGTTGAAAAACGATGACTGATCAACACCGCGCTCTTACCAGCGGTAAGATTCGCGAACCGTTCAAACACCTCATACTCTGCCCGCGCATCCAGTGACGCCGTGGGTTCATCAAGAATCAGCAACTGCGCATCGCGCATATAGGCCCGGGCAAGAGCGATCTTCTGCCATTGGCCTTGAGAGAGTTCGATACCGCCTTCAAACCGTCGGCCGAGCATCGTCGCATAACCATCCGGGAGGCTTCCAATCACAGAATTGGCGTAGCTCTTCTCGCTGGCAACCCCCATTTGCTGCTCATTCGCAAGTGCCTCAATGCTCCCAAAGCCGATGTTGTCACCAGCAGTGGCATCATACTTGAGAAAGTCCTGAAAGATAACCCCGATCTCGCGCCGAAGTGATTCCAGATCATAATCCCGCAGGTCGCGACCATCGAGCGTGATGCGGCCTGCAGTCGGATCGTAAAGACGGCAGAGCAGCTTAACCAGCGTCGTCTTCCCCGCGCCATTCTCCCCAAGCAGGGCAATCTTCTGGCCGGGAGCAAGCTGAAAACTGATCCCGTCCAAAACATTCTTGGCGGCCCCAGGATAGGCAAACACAACGTTCTCAAATCGGAATCCCTCCCGCATCGGCTTCGGCACCGGCAGAGGATTCGCCGCAATAGGCAGAGCGGGCTTCGTCTCAAAGAAATCGAACAGATCGCGCACGTAAAGCGCCTGTTCGGCGACGCGGCTCAGGTTCTGGAAAATCTGCGCCAGCAGAGCCCGGCAATTGGAAAACGCGCGCGTCAGAAAGATCAGGTCGCCAACCGAAATGACGCGCGTCAGCGCCTGCTGCAGGATGTAAGCAAAGCTTGCATAATAGGCGGAGTTCGGCAACAGGCTCCAAAGGTAGTTCACCGTCGCGCGACGAATCGCCAACGCGCGATTCTCCTTGTAGAAGCGCTGAAAGAGCTGGTCGGCGCGATCGATCAGATAGCCGGAAAGGCCAAACAGCTTCACCTCTTTGGCTGTCGTGTGGCTGGCACCCAGCAACCGCAGGTAGTCAATTTGCCGCCGTTCGGGCGTCCAACGGTAAAGCAGCGAGTACGCCATCGCGGCAAAGTGAGATTCCGACCAGAAAACCGGGATCAAGCTGATCACCAGGCAGGCAAAAAACAGGGGGGAGTAGACAATCACCGATGCCGACATGGCAACCAGCGAAAGTGCCTGTTGACCCAGGCTCGCCACAAGGAAAAGCATCGAAAGCCGGTCGGTGGTCTGCCGGCGGGCACGCTCGAGCTTGTCCTGGAACTTCGGATCTTCAAACGTCACCAGGTCGAGCGAGGCGGCATGGCGCATCAGCTTCAGCGTGATCTGGTTGGTGAACAGATCGGCCAGCAGTGAGTCACAAAGGCCCATCAGACGTCCAAGCAGATCCGTCGCCAGCACCAGGGCTACCTCGATCGCCAGATAGCGCCAAACCAGCGGCGAATTCGCACCAGCCACCACCTCGTCCACCAGCAGCTTTGAAACGTAAAGAGTCGCCACAGGCAGTCCGGCAAGTACCAGCCGGCATACCAGCGAGGTGGCGGCAAACAGCGGTCGGGTGTTCCAGACTTCCGCGAGAAGCGGCGGCAGATGGCGTAGCGCCTCAGCGCGGTCCCGCCAGGTTTTCAGCTCTTCCGAGGGCTTGGCGGCTCGCATCATCCCAGTGTAACTAGTTGATCCAAAACAAAAAAGCCCGCCATTTGGCGAGCTCTCTTGTTGATGTTCGATGGGAGGATCGATTCGAACGGCGATCAACCGTCAGAATCTCAGTGATTGGAGTTTATGGCCTACAGAATCTGAAGTCAACAGGTTTTCGAGCGGGATTTAACTTCCTTGCTTTCAATGATATAGAAACTATTTGCCAGGCTTATAACCTGTAGAAATGCTGTGGGAAGCGCAAGGTCAAATGCTCTAAGGTGATGGTTGTGAAGGGGTTATTTAGATGCCTAGGCTGGTCATCTCATCATCGGGCTTCTTGCCAGACCAGTGGCGACCGTAGGCACGAAAAAGTGCAAAAACAAGTCCCAGTACCAGGCACATGCCGACAAGGATCGCGCTCAGGCTGAAGACCCCGATCAGGAACTCGCCGGGGTTCGGCTCGGGTTTGTCTGGCGCCTTATCCATGACGATATCGGCTTTAAACTGGATCTGGCCGGCGAGGGCCTGAGCCGCCTCCGGGTTCACCGGCTGGCTGGCTTCCGCGGGCAATACAAGAGCCACCACGGGGCCGCTTCGGGAAATGGCACTGTTCGGTATCTTCTCGATGGCGGCGAACTGCTGGCGGGCAATTGCGTGATTCGGGTAGTGGAACACCGCGAGCACCGCATTCCCATAGCGCGCAATCTGCACTTCCGCAGCAAAATCAAAACCGGCGGCGGCAACCGGAATCCGTGGCTCAAAAGCACGCAACGATTCTGGACCAAGAAGCAAACGTTCACTGCCCTGGACCCGGCCCTTTCGCGGCAAGTAGCCAACGATCATCGGCGGCGCGGAACGGTCCACTTTCAAAGTCGGGAAGAAAAAGGCATCCATCGCACCGCGCGGCGCCGTACCTTCCAGGGTCTCAAAGACGAAATTCTGGTGGCGGAAAATCTTCTTTTCCGGCCCCTGAAGCGATTGCTCCAGAGCCATCGCCCCAGTAATGTCGCGCACACGATGAACCGCGACCTTGAATTTCTTCGCGCCGTTTTCGTAAGTAGCAGCGTCGCTTTCGAGCAGCCCATACTCGCGGGCCACATTCAGCAACGGCAGTTCCGCTTTGTCCTCGGCGATGCGCTTCCAATCGTCAATCGACGGCGGAAGAATGGCGGCAACCAGACACAGCAACGGCGCGATCATCGGCTAAACCCCGTGGCACTTTTTGAACTTTTTGCCACTACCGCATGGGCATGGATCGTTCCGACCAACTTTGACGCCCTTAACGACAGGCTGAGGTTTAGTTGAGGAAGTAGAGTCGCCACCGACGTACTGCAGGGCCTCCAGTTCCTTCTCTTTCTTGCGCTGGATATTGCGGGTGAAGTCCGTAATCGATGCTGCGGTAACGGGGGCAGCAACAGGCGCGGGCTCATCGGCACTATCATCCTCTTCATCGTCATCGTCCATTTGGATGGGAGGACCGGTCAAAATGTTCCCGTGTTCATCGTACGGCTGCAAGAAATATAGGAACCGGATGGCTTCGTCTTCAATCCGGGCCATCATGTCCTGGAAGAGCGTAAAGCTCTCCTTCTTGTACTCAATCAGCGGATCCTTCTGGCCATAGCCGCGAAGGTAGATCCCCTCCTTGAGGTGATCCATTGACAACAGGTGATCTTTCCACTGGTTGTCGATCACGTTCAACAGAATCATGCGTTCGGTTTCGCGCATGACCTCTGAGCTGACAAGAGCTTCCTTCTCGTCATAGCGGGCATTCAGCTTGTCAATTACTTCTTGCTCCACCAGCTCACGACCCATATCGTCAAGCTCATCGGTATCAATCTTGACGCCGAACTGCGTCAGAACATCCGAAGCAAGCCCGTCAAAATCCCACTGGTCACGGCGAACACCTTCAGCCAGACGGGCATCAATAAACGCGCCCACGATCGAAGTGATCATCTCGCGCACACGATTCTTTTGATCGGTGCCCGAGAGCATCGCACGGCGCAATTCATAAACAGCGGTACGCTGCTTGTTCATCACGTCGTCGTATTCCAGCAGGTGTTTACGGGCCGAGAAGTGATTCGCTTCTACCGACTTCTGCGCCGCCTCAATCCGGCGAGTGATCAGGCTCGACTCGATCGGCACATCTTCTTCCATGCCAAGGCGCAGCATTAGGCCCTGGATCTTATCGCCACCAAAGATGCGCAACAGGTCGTCCTGCAGCGAAAGATAGAACCGCGATCCGCCAGGATCACCCTGACGGCCAGCACGGCCGCGGAGCTGATTGTCGATACGGCGCGATTCATGGCGCTCGGTGCCCAGCACAAACAAGCCACCAATCTTTGAAACTTCATCATGCTCCGCATCGGTCTGCTTTTTGATTTCGACGTAGAGCTGCTTGTACTCTTCCGCGTGGACCCCTTCTGGATCCTTCCCGGCCCGCCGCATCTGATCCTTGGCCAGGAACTCTGCATTGCCGCCCAACAAAATGTCGGTACCGCGACCGGCCATGTTGGTCGACACGGTCACCGCACCCTTTCGGCCGGCCTGCGCGATGATAAACGCTTCCCGCTCGTGATTCTTCGCGTTGAGCACTTCGTGGCGCACACCGATCCGACGCAGGTGCCCAGAGAGACGCTCGGACTTTTCAACCGAGATGGTGCCAACCAGAACCGGCTGGCCCTTCTCATGAAGCTGCTTGATCTCCTTGGCAGCGTTGCGGAATTTCTCTTCCTCAGTTCGATAGACGATGTCGTTGAGATCCTTACGGATCATGCTCTGATTCGTGGGGATCAGCACAACATCCAGCTTGTAGGTCTTGCCAAACTCGGCGGCTTCGGTATCGGCTGTACCGGTCATGCCACCCAGCTTCTTGTACATACGGAAGTAGTTCTGGAAGGTCACCGTCGCAAGCGTCTGATTCTCGCGCTCGATCTTTACGCCTTCCTTGGCTTCCACCGCCTGGTGCAGACCATCTGACCAACGGCGGCCCGGCATGAGACGACCCGTGAATTCGTCGACGATCACGACTTCGCCGTTCTGCACAACGTACTCGCGGTCGCGTTGATAGAGCACATGCGCGCGCAGCCCCTGCTGCACGTGATGATTGAGCTCCATGTTTTCGATGTCGTAGAGGTTGCCGCAATTCAGCAACCGCTCCACTTTGTGAACACCCTCTTCGGTCAGCGCGACATTGCGTTGCTTCTCGTCAACGGTGTAATCGCCCGTAAAGTACTTCTCGCCCTGCTCCTTACCCTGAATCACTTCCCCGCGCACCAGCTTGGGGATGATCGTGTTGATGCGGTAATACTTGTCAGTGGATTCTTCGCTGGGGCCGGAAATAATCAGCGGCGTTCTGGCTTCGTCAATCAGGATCGAGTCGACTTCGTCAACAATGGCGAAGTGATGCGGGCGCTGCACGCAAGACTCAAGCCGGAACTTCATGTTGTCACGAAGGTAATCAAACCCAAACTCGTTATTCGTGCCGTAAGTAATATCGGACGCGTAAGCCTGCCGGCGTTCCGGCTCAGAGATATCGTGAACGATACAGCCCACACTGAGGCCAAGGAATTCGTGCAACCGGCCCATCCACTCCGAGTCGCGCTTGGCGAGATAGTCGTTCACGGTAACAACGTGGACGCCCTTCCCTTCAAGAGCATTGAGATAACAGGGCAACGTGGCGACCAGCGTCTTACCTTCACCGGTCCGCATTTCGGCGATCTTGCCTTCGTGCAGGATCGCGCCGCCAATCAGCTGTACGTCGAAATGCCGCATGTTGAGAACGCGGCGCGAGGCTTCGCGGCAGACAGCGAAAGCCTCGACAAGCAGTTCGTCGAGCGAAGAGCCGTTGGCGATGCGCTGCTTGAATTCGGCTGTCTTTGCGGTCAGTTCCGCGTCGGAGAGCTGGCGCATGGCAGCTTCGAGATTGTTGATCGCTTCGACCTTGGGCTTGATGCGCTTAACTTCACGCTCATGCTTGGTGCCGAAGATCTTTGCGAGTACGGCGTCAACCATAAATTGTCGTTTTCCTCTTTAGTTTAGCAGTGGGGGCGAAAATCCCACAGCCAGAACGTACTAGACGATGGTTGAGGGCCCGATCAAAGCTTCGGGCTGGCTGAGTCACTCAGCCAGCCCGTTTGAGTTCAATAACTTAAGCCTGACTAAGCGATCCCGAAGCCCTTGCGGAACTTCGGCTTCAGATACTGATTCGCTTCGTTGTTATTCGTGAAGCGCATCTTGGCGGCATCCCATTCGAGCTTGCCTTCCACGCGCAGCGCAATCACGCCCAGCAGCATCCATTCCACGAACGGCGCCGCCACATTGAAATTCGAGCACGACGCTTCCCCGCCCTTGCAGGCCCGAATCCAGTCACGGTAGTGGCCAGGCGAACGGGTCAACAGCGGCTCAGGCATCCGATATTCAGCCATCTTCTCGGTCGGCAACAGGCGCGTGCCTTCGCCATAAGTGCCCGTCGTCAACGAGCCCTTATCGCCGATAAAGACGCTGCCATTCATCCCAGCCGGACGCACATCCGGCGAGGACTTCAGTTCCTTGTAGGCATCCCAATTGAAGACCCGGCCGATCATGCCGTTAAAGGCGGGCTCACGCATCTGCTGCGGACGACCCTGGCCTTGTTGCGCACCCTGAGGCCGCATGCGATTCGGCAGATCACCCAGCCATTCACCACCGGGAACACCCTCAATCTTGGGGCTCTCCTTCATGCCGTCGTACCAGAACACAGAAACCGGGCCCATATTCCCACGCGCCGGGAAGTTGAACTTGGTGATCGACTTCCGCGGGAACTGGAAGCTCGACACACCTTCCTTCATGATGCATTCCACACTCGTCGGCGATCCAAGCTTCAGCGCCATGTTCGGAGCACCCAGAATATGGCAAGCCATATCGCCCAGCGCGCCGCACCCAAAATCAAAGAAGCCGCGCCAGTTAAAGGGCTGATAGAACCCGCCATACGGGCTCTTGAAATCCTTGCCACCATCCGTGAAAGGACGCTTCTCAGCCCCGCCCAGCCACAGATCCCATTCGAGCGTATTCGGCACATCCGTCGGAGCCGGAACCTCAGTCGTACCTTGCGGCCACCACGGTCGATCCGTCCACGCATGAACTTCCTTTACCTGCCCGAGTTCACCGTTCCAAACAATCTCAGCAACCTGGCGGGTACCTTCATTCGAATAACCCTGGTTGCCCATCTGCGTGGCGACCTTGTACTTATTCGCCGCATCCATCATTTGACGGGCTTCCCACACAGTGCGCGTCAGAGGCTTCTGACAATACACGTGCTTGCCGCGTTCCATGGCAGCGATTGAAGCAACCGCGTGCATGTGATCAGGAGTCGCGACGATGACGGCATCAATGTTCTTGCCCTGCTCGTCGAGCATCTTCCGATAGTCCTTATACTTGGAGGCCTTATCAAATTGCTTGAAAGCACGCTCGGCGCGCTTTTCATCCACGTCGCACAGCGCGACGATGTTTTCGCTGATACAACCTTGAATGTCGCTATGACCCTTGCCACCCGAACCAATCGCAGCAACGTTCAATTTCTCGTTAGGGCTCTTGTAGCCCAGCATCTTCAGGGATGCGGCGCTGCCAAAACCGGCGGCGGGAACGGCACCGGCAAGCAGCGGGCCATAAAAGAAGAATCTTCGATTGATCTGCGAGGACATTTTGGGAGCAGACACCTCCTCAGGTATCTTATCCCTTTTCGCAAGCGCTAGGCCTTGGGCGCGTAGTATCCAGGGCGAGCGCGCACAATCAGGTCCTTGCGGCCCTTCACGCGGATCTGAACCGGGTGCCACTGGCCATCCGTCTTGATCGGCTCCGGGCGATACAGAATGTTGTACTGGCTGCGCAGTTCGTTCGCAATATTCTCAAAGCTCTGGCTCAGGTCCGAAGCCTTGAACGGGAAGAACGTCATGCCGCCCGTGCGTTCGCTCATGTGCTTCAGGATCTTGTCGCCTTCGCTCTCAATACGCGTAATGTTGGTCGAAATCGTATAAATCACGACGTCGGCCTTCAGAGCCATCTCGATCGCCTGCTCGCGAGTCATCAGCGACTGCGTATCATCACCATCCGACAAAATCACCATCGCGCGGCGAAACTTGAACAACGGCTGATCCTGCATCAGCTTATCTTTGCAGGCATAGTAAATCGCATCAAACAGCGCCGTGCCGCCCCCAGCACGCATTTCGCGAATCGTATTCGCGAGCTTGTCAACATCCCCCGTCAAATCCGCACGAAGCTCCACCTGATTATCGAACGAAACAATAATCGCTCGATCCTCTTTGGGCCGGATCACCGAATTGATGAACTCAACGGCAGCTTCCTGCTGGAACTTTAAGCGGTCACGCACCGAATTCGAAGCATCGATCAAAATCCCCAGCCTCAGCGGCAAATTGGATTCCGCAATGAACTCCAAAATGTTCTGCTGCTTCTTTTCTTCGAAAACCTCAAAGTCATCCTTATTGAGATTGATGACGAAGCGGCCCTTCTTATCCGACACCGTGAATAAGAAGTTGACGCGGAACACGTCCAGAATAATGCGGTTTGGGTCAGTGTTCTGGGCAAGAGCAGCCAGAGGCGTAGCGAGAAACTGTCGACGGAACATTACTGCTTCCTATTGTAGGCCGCGCAGCCACTCTTTGAGTTCCGGGGCCAATTCGGCTTCAATCTCAATCCGCTCCCCCGTAGTCGGCTGCGTGAATCGGATTCGCCACGCATGCAAAAAGAATCGCCCACTCTCATGAGGGCGCGCCCCATAAAGCGTATCCCCCGCCACCTTATGGCCAAGATGGCCCAGATGCACACGGATCTGGTGCGTGCGCCCAGTCCCGATCTTCACTTCCACCAGCGTATACTTCTGATACCGCTTCAGCACCTTCCAGTGCGTAATCGCATCCCGGCCCAACTCAGGGTCATCCTTCACCACAGCCGCCATACGGACCGGCTTCCACGGATCTCGCGAAATAGGCCGATTCACAGTGCCCGCATCGTGAGACATCACATTCTCAACAAGCGCAATATAGGTCTTCTCAACTTCGCGACCAGCAAATTGATCCTGCAGCTTCCGATGCGAAACATCATTCTTGGCGACCAGAATTACACCACTCGTGTACTTATCCAGACGATGAACGATCCCCGGTCGCAGGTCACCACCCAGTTGCGAAAGCTTCTCAAAACGATGCAGCAGCGCGTTCACGAGCGTGCCATCTGTCGTCCCAGCCCCCGCATGCACCGTCATCCCAGCGGGCTTGTGAATCGCAACCACATCATCGTCCTCATACAGGGCCTCAAGCGGCAAATCCTCGGGCCTAGCCTTCAGAGCCTTCAGTTCCAGCGGTTCAACTTCAATCGCTTCTCCACCCCTCAGAATGTGCGAAGCCTTCTGGACCTTGCCATCGACCAGTACGCGGCCCTTCTTGATCCACTCTTGCAAACGGCTCCGGCTGTACTTCGGATAAAGCTCCTGAAGATAGATATCGAGCCGTTGGGGCTCACCATCAAAATTCATAAGGCCACTGCGGCTTGGCGCCAACGCCGCCGTCGACAAACAATGTTTGTCCAGTGACAAAATCGCTCTGGTCACCGGCAAAAAACAGCACAGCACGTGCAATATCGATCGGCAGCCCAATCCGTCGCAGTGGTGTTACCGGAGCCCACGTGCCGGCATAATCGCCCGTCTCTCCCTTGGTTCGCTCCACTTCGGTCGCACCCGGGGCAACACAATTAACGCGAATCTGATACTTACCCAGCTCAACAGCCGCAACCTTGGTAAACATCTCAATGCCACCCTTGGCGGCCGTGTAATCCACCAGCCGCGGAAACGCGAGCTTGTTACAACCGGACCCAAGTGTAATGATGCTTCCCCCGTGCCCCTTCGCCACCATCCGCTTCGCGGCTTCCTGCGTGCATACAAAAGTCCCGCGCAGGTTGGTGTTGTGCACCTTGTCCCACTCTTCCACCGTCAGGTCGAGAAGCGCCTTCCAGGTTTGCACTGCGGCATTCGCCACCAGCACATGGATATCCCCGAAGTGAGTGTCAACCTGATCGAACAGCCGTCGAGTACTCTCGACATCGCCAACATTTCCCCGCATCGGGACGGCCTTGCGCCCCAAAGCCTCAATCTGCGCGACGGTATCCTGAGCTCCCGCAAGGTCACTGTTGTAATTCACTGCCACATCGAATCCAGCCCGGCCGAGCTCGATCGCGATGCACTTCCCAATCCCCTTGCTCGCTCCCGTAACAAGAGCCACTTGCGCCGTTTCAGCACTCATCCCCACATTGTATTCTTCAGGGACGCTATCATATAACAAATTCAATATTCTCAGGGAACTTCCTCACATGACCCAACGGCTTGTGTTCTTTCTGGCTTTAAGCCTTTCGCTCTTCTGCCAAACGGCCACGACCCAACTCGGTGGCACGGTCACCGATTCTTCTGGCGCATCAGTTCCCAATGCAACGGTTACAGCAACTAACGAATCGACAGGCCTTCGCTACACGCAAACCACAACGGCGGCCGGGCTGTATGCCTTCCCGTCCATCCCAGTCGGCAGCTACACCCTCAACGTCGACGGCACGGGCTTCAAGAAATTCCAACTCACCAAAATCGTTCTGCAGATCAACACTCCCGCTACGGTCAACGCGAACCTCGAAGTGGGCGCAGCCAGCGAGACGGTGCAAGTCGAGGCAAACGCCGAAACGATCCAGACCAATAACGCAACCATTGGCAATGTCGTCGAGCGCAAGGCAATCGAAGCCCTGCCCCTCAACGGTCGCAATCCTCTTAACCTGCTGATCTACGAACCCGGCGTGGTGCAACGCTCCGGCGGTACAACCAGCGTCAACGGCGCGCGCAGCGGCGCGGTCAACGTCACGATCGACGGCATCGAAGCAAACGAGAACACCAACCCCAACCCGGTCAACAACATTTTCCGCGTCAACCCCGACAACGTCCAGGAGTTCAAAGTCACCACCTCAAACCCCTCGGCTGAAGAAGGCCGCAACTCGGGCGCGAACATTTCGGTGGCAACTCGCAGCGGCACGAATCAGTTTCATGGCACTGCCTTCGAGTTCTTCCGCAACACAGCGCTCAACTCCAACGAATTCTTCGCCCGCGCGCAAGGCCTCACAAAGCCGATCATCAAGTTGAACCAGTACGGCTTCGAATTGGGCGGGCCGATTCGCAAGAACAAAACTTTTTTCTTCGGTTCTTGGCAAGGACAGAAGGTAAACTTCGCCGACCCGATCGACAAAACTTTCGGCGAAACGGTAGACCTCTACACCAGCAGCGCCTTGACTGGCGCCTTTCGGTACTTCGTGGTAGACCCGCGCAATCCGTTCACCGTGAACGGGCAGCGCATTACTCAGAATTCTTCGGCGCTGGTCGATCAGAGAACCGGCCAGTTGAACAGCGGCGTGCGCACTTGCGCCGCCCCCGGGGACGTCAACTGCATCGCGTCCTACAACATCTTCACAAACGACCCGCAGCGGCGCTCCCTCAACTCAGCCGTGCGCAGCGTGATCGGCGGCTACCCGGCACCGAACTCCTTTGCCGCAGGCGATGGTTTGAACACGGGTATCTATTCATGGAACTCGCCGTTCCGCATTCGTGGTCCGCAATACCTGGCGCGCGTCGACCACGTCATTAACGACAATCACAATTTGTTCTTCCGCTACCTGGGCGCCGAGCAGAACACTCTTGGCGGCGACCCGCTGAATCGCCGCCCGCAAGTATTTCCAGGCTTCCCGCCACGCGGCGAAGTATTCCGCCCGGCCAAGAACATCGCCCTCGGCGTGCGCAGCACCTTGAGCCCACGGCTCGTGAATGAATTCACGATGGGCTACTCGCGCTTTACCTTCCTGTTCACTCAGGGCGAAGCGAACCCGCTGTTCCCCAACACCCCACGGTTCACGTTCAATAACGTGGACGTGGATTACACCGCGTCGCCTCGCACATCGCGGGCGGTCAACACGATCCAATACATCAACAATTTGACCTTCATCGCTGGTTCTCACGTGTTCAAGTTCGGCGGGAACGTCCGCTTCTACCAGCACAATGACCAGCGTGGTGATGTGGGCGGAACAACGCTGACACCTTCGATTTCGCTCTCAAGAACGATTCGTCCGCCAGCGGGCTTCACCTTGCCCGCCGTCAGCACGGCGACAACACCTGGCATCGCCGCAGCGGATCTCAACCGCCTGCAAGGCATGATCAACGACCTGATCGGCATCCCGGCTCAGATCTCGCACAACTTTATTGGCAACCTCAGAAGCGATACATTCTTGCCCTTCCAGACCGGCGAGAAGACGGTGACCCTCTGGGCGCAAGGCCAACGCACCAAGCAGTACAACTTCTTCGCTCAGGACGAATGGCGCGCTCGCCGCAACGTCAGCATTAGCTACGGTGTGCGTTGGGAAATCAACGCGCCGCCCACCGAGGCAGGCAACCGTGTTTACGTACCCAATCGCAACATCGACGGCAGCCAGGGCCCAGTTACATTCACCCCCGCTTCGCGCTGGTATCAGAACTTCAATTGGGGCGCGATCGCACCGAGAATCGGCCTCACATGGTCGCCCGGCAACTCAAACCGGTTCGTGATCCGCACCGGCTACACGATGGCCTTCGATCCGATCAGCACCTTTCAGGTCACATCGATCGCATCCGCGGTACCGGGACAAATTTACCGTTGCACCTCACCGGTGGGAGGCACTCCTACTGCAGGTTGCGCCGGCGTGCCGGACACGCTCCTGGGAGCCTTCCCGAATGAACTGGCCCCGCCCTCGGCCAAGCCCTCCACTCAGTTGACACCACAGGCCGCCACGTACAATACAGCTCCTCCGGCGCGTGTGTTCGATCAGAACCTGAAGATGCCGGCCGTGCACATGTGGAATTTCACGATGCAGCGCGAGTTTGGCAAGGGCTATGTCGGCAGCCTCGGTTACGTCGGTCGCCGCGGAACCCGCTTGTACCGGTCCTGGGACGCCAATCAGGTGGAGTCTGGCCCGATGCTGCCGAGCTTCCTCGCCATGCAACGCAACGTTGGCCTGGGCGGCGGATGCCGCGCCGATGGCACTCTGGCCAATGGCAGCCCCTGCATTGGGGCCGTCGGAGTTCCGCTGATTCAACAGGGGATCATCAACAGCGCCTTCGCCAACTCGGCGGCCAGCGTCACCGACCTCAATCAGAATGCAGCCGGCAACATGGCCGTACGCATCGAACAAACCACCACACGTGCAGGCCTGCGGCCAAACCCACAGTTCGCTCAGATCCTGTATCTCGACAACGGCGCGGATTCGATCTATCACTCGCTGCAGGCGACCTTCCGCAAGCGCTTCGATGCGGCGGGCGTGCTTTTCGGTGGCTCCTATACGTTGGGCAAGTCGATCGACAATCTCTCCGTCGATCCCGTGGCCGCAACTTCCGGCGGCGGCCTCACGGCGACCAACGCTCGCACTCCAGTTGATAGCCGCAACTACGACAACGAACGGGCCCGGTCAGACTTCGATCAACGCCACGTCATCAACATGAGCAGCATTTACGAACTGCCCTTCGGCAAAGGTAAGAAGCTGTTTGGCAACGTCAACCCCGCCCTCAACACGATCATCGGCGGATGGAGCCTGAACGGCATCTTCACCTATCAATCCGGTGAGCCGTTTACGGTCCGTTCCGGTGTCCTCACCGCGAATGGCACAGCTCAAAGCCGCGCCGCCCTGGCCCCTGGCGTCAACAAGTATCCGCAGGCCAAACTTCAGGATAAGGCTGGCGTTCTTGGGCCAGTCATGTTCCAGGACGCTTCGCAGTTTGCGATCCCCGCTCCGGGACAACTCGGCATCGGCCGCAACGTCTTCCAGGGACCAATCTACTGGAATCTCGACATGGGAATCTCAAAAGGCTTCCAGATCACCGAGCGGGTCAAGCTGACCTTCCGCACCGAGATGTTCAACGCCTTGAACCACGCCAACTTCCGCAATCCGCGTGATGCCTCAAGCGGCAACCCCTCGATCATCTCGCCGGTCTTTGGCCAAACCTGCTGCGTCTCCCTTTCGACCGCCAGCTCTTCCACCACCAACCAGAACGGCGAAAGCTGGCGCGTCATCCAATTGGCGCTCAAGCTGAGCTTCTAGTTAAACTAAAGCCGACAATCGCAGGCCCCATCCGCAGGATGGGGCCTGTTGTATATTGGGAAATTCGCTGCAAATCATTTGCGAAACAACATGCTGAAATTCTTCCGGAACCTTCTTTTCTGGACCCACCTGATTGCTGGTTGCGTCGCAGGCCTCGCCATTCTCTTGATGTCGATCACAGGCGTTTTGTTGATGTATGAACGCCAGATTCTCGCCTGGAAAGAGCGCGGCCCGTACCGGATCCAGAGCCAAACCGCCAGCCCGGGCCGCTTGCCCATTCAGGACGTCTTGTTGCAAGCGGGAGTCAAGGGTACACCCACGGTCACAATCCGCCAGCAGCCAGACGAACCGATCGAGCTCAATCTCGGCTCCAAGGGCATCGTCTACTTGAATCCCTTCACGGGGGGCACTCTCGGCCAGCCTGACAAATCCACGCGCGAGTTCTTCCAAAGCCTCCGCGGCTGGCATCGTTGGCTGGCGCTCGAAGCAGACAAGCGCGCAACAGGCAAAGCAATCACCGGGGCTTCTACTCTCGCCTTCGCCTTCATTGCCCTCTCGGGCTTGTATCTCTGGGTACCTCGCGGCTGGAGTTGGCGTCAATTGCGCCCGGTGGTCTGGTTCCGCAGCGGTCTTACCGGCAAGGCTCGCGATTTCAACTGGCATAACGCAATCGGTCTTTGGAGTGCGGTGCCGCTATTCTTCATCGCAATCTCAGCGCTACCAATTTCCTACCCTTGGGCGAACCGCTTGATCTACGACGTCACCGGCACAGAAATGCCCAAGGCCGACAACACTCCCGCACCCAAAGGCGAATGGATGCAGGATGGAATCAATGCCGTCGTGGAAACAGCCAAAACCCGCGCCGGCTGGCAAAGCATCAGCTTCCGCCTGGGCCCGGATGCCTCTCCCATCGCCGTAACCGTGGATCGCGGCGATGGCGGGCAGCCGCAACTAAAGTCAACTCTGACCATCGATCGATCTACCGGCACCGTGCTCAAAGAGGAAGACTTCGAGTCGTTCAACGCAGGCCGCAGAATCCGCCTCTTCTCACGCTTCCTGCACACGGGCGAGTCCCTCGGCTTGGTCGGGCAAACAGTCGCAGGAATCGCATCCCTCGGTGGCGTCGTTCTGGTATGGACCGGTATCGCACTCGCGCTGCGCCGCTTCACAGCCTGGCGCAAGCGAAAGCCTACTTCAGAGGCCGTGCCGGCTTAAGGTGTTCGGCCAGAAACCGATAAATCTCAAGCCGTGATTCTTTCGCCAGCTTCGTATCCAGCCGGCCAAACTCATGCCCTCCCGGGGCATTCTCATAAATCTTTGATTCAAACTTCTTGCCGTTCGCTTTTAGTGCATCAATGAAGCGCTGCACCTCGATGACGTTCACATCTTCATCATTGGTGTTGCCGTGGATCAGCAACGGCGTCGCCAGCTTGTCGGCATACGTAATCGGCGATCGGCGCAAATACTCCTGGATGTCGCCGCTCACCGGCTTGCCGATGTGGCGTGGGTCCGTGAAGATGGCATCGTAGTTCGCTGGCTTATAGCCAAGACGCAGCACGATATCCGTCACCGGGACACCAGCGTAAGCGGCCGCAAACGATCCCGGGTGCTGCAGGATGTTCAGCAGTGTGATCATGCCGCCGTGGCTCCAGCCGATGATGCCAACTCGCTTGGGGTCAAGAAAGCTGTAGTTCTCGAGCATCCACTCGCGTACCTGAAACACGTCTTCCACCTCTAAGCCGCCATAGTCAATCTCGTTATAAAACCCGGCACCATACCCAGTGCTGCCCCGATAATCCGGGCCAATCACCGTGTAGCCTTGCAGAACCAGATCGCGAACAGCGTTGTATTCGTAGTCGCGCCCAAAGTCGCTGTGGATGCCCTGATGCGCAAACACGATCAACGGCTGCTTCTTGGTCCGGTCCAGATTCTTCGGCACAAAAGTAAGCGCACGGATGATCAGCGGGTTCTTGGCACCAGGAGCAGTCGGGTTCTGCGGCTTGTGTGGCGGAGCGCTCGTGTAGCGAATCTCACCCACTTCAGCGATATCGCCAAGTTGCGCATAGGCCTTTTGGATGCTGAGCGCCTTCATCAAAATGTCGGCGTTGTGATCCCGGGTGGGTGTAGTCGGCGGAACCAGCGGGGCCTGTGCAATCAATGAAACGGCAAGAAGCAGGCTGGGAGACATTCCACAAGTATAGGGTTAGACCGCCGCCCGAATCGCATCCACCATGCGCTTCTGGCGGGCTTCGACGCCTCTCATGATTGATTGCACTTTCGCCCGGGCAGCCGCAGGCTTTCGCACAATGCCTTCGAGGCGCTGCCAAAGCTCGCTTCCGCTGGTTTCATCCACTTCAAAAAACCAGTCGTCCGCTCCGATATCGCGATACATCTGCCCCTTGCAGGTGTCCGTAGGCTGGCGCACATAAAAAGTCGGAGTGCCCGCACGCAGCGCAATCAGCGGCGAATGACACTCAGCGCTCACCACAGCCTGCGCCCGCGCATAAATCGAGGCAGCTTCGTCCGGCAGCCAGTACGTGTCGCGCCACACCACATTCTTGCGAACGTCTTCCGGCAACGGATCCACCAGTACGCGCTTGCCGAGCTCCACCTGATACGTCATCTCCGCGCAAACCATCACGCGCTGCCCGGTTTGCCGCACATAGGCGATCATCATCTCTCGTAGCTTCGCGTGGTCTCCTTCAACAGTGCGCCCGTTGATCGCATCCCGAACATCGTCCGCAGGTACCCGCGCCACCTTGCGGATCAGGTAATACGGCGTGTACCGCAGCCGGGGAATCACAGCGATAAATTTTTGTGGCTCAAGCCCGTTGGCCTTCAACCACGCCAGCCCCCGCTCTGCATCCCGCAAATGCATCCCGAGCTGCGCATCCGGGCCAAACTCAAGCACGGGAGTCTTCACCTTCTGGGCCTTCAGATAGTCGCGCGTAATCGTATCGCGGCAAAAGAAGAACCGAGCCCGGTCAATGACGTAGCGGAGATCGTCCTTCAAATGCGTGGCAGGCAACTGAAGCGCCCGCTCACGAAGACTCTTCAGCGTTCCACCTTCGGGGTCGTTCCCCGGCCCCAGTCCAGAGATCGGATCATTCGAAACACCAAACACCCCCACCGGCTTGCCCGTCGCCTTCAGAAACGCAACAGCCTGCTGGCTTGCCGGAAACCCAGAGCCCGACCCGCTCAAGTACAAATCCGTCTGCTCCCAGACTTTCGCCAGCTCCGCCTCTACAGGCTTACCCTGCGCGTCCAGCTTCCCCTCAACGATCTTCAGCTTCGGATAACCACGGGTCAGCAGCTCACGCGCTCCATGTCCCAGCTCACCCGGCCAGAGCGTAACTTGCGCTTCAGGCAAATACTTCTCGATTAGGCTCAGCGCACCCGGAGTATGCCCAATATCGCCAATGTTGACGCTTTGCCAGGAACTCCGCAGCAGGATGTTCGGATTCCGTTTCGCGGCACGAGCCAGAAGCGGAGCAAACAGAAAGCCTCTGCGGTTCATAGAGCCTCCTTAGGCAAAGCGGAATCGGATGGTGTGATCGAGCGGCGCAAAGCCGCACAGATAAAGCGTCGGCCCAGGCAGCTTCGGCTCAATGTATCGCATGTCGCGAGTCCAATGGTGATCCGACAACCCAGGGCTCACACGAATCACATCGTTGCCCACACGATAGCGGGCTTCCTTGCCATCAATCAAGTAAGAATCCGGAGTATTGGGCACTGGCTTCACGCCGGTCAGCGCCCCACCAGCCCGGAAGGAAATCTCAATGGTCACAGGCACCCACTCGGTGCCGCTCGCACGAATGCGCAGATCGTAGCCACCCTCTGCTTCAACAAAAGTCGCGCTCTGCTCGTATTTCGAAACATCCGTCCGCGGCCGCGATTTCTGCGTGGAATCCCACATCTCGCTATCGATCTTGCGCGTGGGCATGAAGGGCTGATAGTAAGGGCCATCAAGACGTTGGCTCATCTGGATCATCCCGCCATCCAGCTTGTGCTCAACACTCTTGAACTGAGCCTTGCCAAAGAACGCGCTAATAAAACGCACCGTGGTAACCACAGCCTTGCCCTTCGAGAGATTCATCACCCTGTTGGATCCGTTGTAGAACACGGTCGCCGAGTGATCTCCGCGCCGGATGCGCGTCACCTTGTTGTGATTGAAATCCTGTCGATAACTCGTCGGCAGCGGACCCGTTTCGATCGGCTTCAGGAAATCCGGATACAACATCGCCGTCGAAAGTCCCATCGCATCGGCGCGATACTTTGCCGCCAGATTACCCCAAGCCTTGTTCTTATCTTTCAGGGCCATATAGTGCAGCGAGAAGTAATAATTGATCGGCGTAGCGATCGTGAATTGATCCTGACGACGGGAAAAGTCGGTCACCACTTCCCCATTCGGTTGAATCAGGTACAGCAACGAGTTCAAATTCGCCCGCACATCGTCAAACAATTCCGGTCGGTTATGTTTTTCTGCAATCGCAATCAGCGCACTGTCGATGATCGGGTTGTAGCCTCCAGTCGAGCGCTCCGTGAACTGCCCATCCTCATCAATGTCGATACCTTCAGCAAGCCACTGGTCAATCCGTCTGCCGTAGGCAGGGTTCGGCAGCACTTCGTTCACTTGAGCCAGCGCCGCGCACAACACCCAGCGATGGTTGGGGGTGTGAATCCCACCGACGGCCAAACCATCCGCAGCCGTCTTCAGAAACGGGCTCATCACTTCCAGGATTTCCCGGCTCCCCGTCTGTTTCGCGATCAAGAGCGCTTGCGCAGCAGCCCGAACACCAAAAGCAGTATCAGGCGGCGAGTTAAAGTTCGTATCGAGGTTCGAATAGAATCCGCCAGAGCTCAGATTCTTCAGCAGCTGCGCGGCAGTGATCTTGAGACGGATAAAAACTTCCGCGTTCCGGTAATACTTCGACTGCGGATGCATCAATGCCACGCCGTAGGTATCGAACATCCCCGCCATCGACGCGGGCACCGGGATCCCGAAACCATTGATCAGCATTCCGTACCAGCGGCTGGCCGGGTCCATCACCTGTGCTTTCAGCAGCGATTCCACGCCCCGGTTGCTATGCCCAATGGCGATCTGAAGCGGATCGGATGTTCGCTGTTGAGCAAGCGCGGGTGCAGCGGTGAGACCGGCCAAAGCCGTACGACGAGTCATGGTTAATTCTCTTTCAGACTACAACGCAGGGCGGTATAAGATGAGGAAAATCCAATGATTCCTTTTATCGTTCTTGCCGCAGCCCTGCATGCCGCAGACCCGGAAGCCCTCGCCCGCATCCAACCCCGCCTCCAGGCCCACGTCGATCGTGGTCACATCAACGGCACCGTCTCGCTCATCGTCGAGCGCGGCCAGTTGGTTCATTTCGCAGTGACGGGATGGGCCGACAAGGAAAACAACAAGCCCACGCACAAGGATTCGATCTTTCAGATCATGTCCATGACCAAGCCCTTCACCGGCGTTGGCATCATGATGATGGTCGAAGAGGGCAAGCTCAACCTGCATGACCCCGTAGCCAAATACTTGCCCGAGTTCAAAGACAAGCCCATCGTCCTGGTTCGGCAGTTAATGACGCACACCTCGGGGATGGCGGCCAATCCGCCCGGCGAAAAAATGGAATGGTATTTCTCAATGAAAATCAGCCTCGAGGACGCGGTCAAGACCTACGCCACAGTGCCTTTGCTGCAGGAGCCCGGCCAGAAGTGGGTCTACTCAAACATGGGCATCGCCACACTCGGGCGGCTGATCGAGGTCACCAGCGGAATGAAGTATGAAAACTTCATCGCGAAACGAATCCTCGAGCCGCTTGGCATGCAGGATACCTTCTTCTTCCCGCCAGCAAGCAAGAAGGACCGCATTGTTGTGAACTACTGCACGAAAGAAGGCAAACTCTCGCCCTGCCCGCACACCACCCTCGGTGGGGATTCACGCAATCTGCGCGCCGGCGCGATTTATCCCGCCCCAGAGTTCGGCTTGTATTCCACCGCCGAAGACCTTTCGAAGTTTTACCAAATGATGTTGAACCGCGGCACCGCTAGCGGCAAGCGCTATCTGTCTGCGGCCAGCGTCAAGGCCATGACCATGATTCAGACGGGCGATCTGAAGGCCGGCCACAGCACGGGAGCTGCTTTCGGCCTCACCTGGGAAGTCGCCAAGGACCCCGCCGCAGCCGCCATGCTCTGGTCCATCGGCACCTTCGGCCATGGCGGAGCCTTTGGCACTCACGGCTGGATTAACTCCGACAAGCAACTGATCGGCGTTTTCATGGTGCAAGGCGGCTCAGGCAACGCTGAAGCAAAAGCGAATTTCATCGCTATGGCCTCCGGCGCGGCGAATTAAAAGCGAAGATTTCACTTGAAATTCGTTCTTTCTTCGCCTAAGATATCGGCATGGCACTCACGCGGCGTCAAAAAGACCTACTCGATTTCTTGGCAACCTTCATTGAAAAGCACGGCTACTCGCCAAGCTACGAAGAAATTGCCTCTGGGATGAAACTCACGTCGCTGGCCACGGTGCACAAGCACATCCACTCTCTTGAAACCAAAGGCTACTTGAAGCGCGGCTTCAACCAGAGCCGGTCTCTCGAGATTTCGCCGAAGTATCTCGACGAACGCCGCAGCTACTCCGCTGCACCCGTCGCGACCGATCTCGAAGTGCCGCTGCTCGGTCGCATCGCCGCAGGCATGCCAGTAGAAAGCGTCGCCAATCAGGAAACTCTTGCCTTCCGGGATTTCATCGGTGACGAGAGCACCTACGCCCTACAGGTTCGTGGTGATTCCATGATTGAAGACCACATCTGCAGCGGCGATTTTGTGCTGGTGGAGAAGGTGCACTCCGTACGGGACGGCGATATCGTCGTGGCACTGGTGGATGGCATGGATACCACACTGAAGCGTTTCTATCGGGAAGCGGGCGAGATCGTCCGCTTGCAGCCCGCCAACTCCTCAATGGAGCCGATTCGGGTCCCGCAAAACATTGTCAGCGTACAGGGCCGCGTGCTCGCAGTCTTGCGCAAGTGTTAAAGATTGCGCGAAAGCACCAGACAAACCAGATTCCACGCGATCAGGCCTACATAAAACAGGTTCATGCGGGACAACAATCGATCCCGATTGCTAAACACGCAGTATGACGCCAGTGCAACTGCCTTACATTTCACTGCGAAAAGACCGGCAGGGGGTTGGGTGCAACTCTGAATGACCACTTCACAAACGAGTTCGCTTCGCCAACGCCATGCAGCATGAAGGCGACTCTACTCAGCAGGTCGAGAACCTGCAAATAAGCAAATTGTACGAACTGGCTGAATTGAATAATTCCAAGTGACCTGCTCCCAAATTTTGTACCAACGATTATTGTTAAGTTAACATTCCAGAGTTTTCCCTAGGTGGCCGCGGGGCAAGCTTGCCCTGTGGCAGACATGAGAGAGGCTGCAAGGACAGCTGCAAACTCCTTTGGAGTCCTGTAGTCCAAACTGCTATGCGGCCGTTGCTCGTTGTAATCCAACATCCATGCCTGCGCCATACGCCGAGCCTCCCATAAGTTCACAAATTGATTCACGTTCAAGAACTCTTCGCGCAGCCTGCCGTTAAAGCTCTCGCAATGTCCATTCTTGATGGGCTTTCCCGGCCGGATGTGAACCATCTCAATCTTCTGTTCGATGCACCAGGCCATAAAGCTCCGGCTGGTGAATTCGCTTCCATTGCCCATGCGGATTCTTTGTGGCTTTCCGCGCCTTTCGATCACCGCCGATAGCTCGCGGATCACACGCTGGCTTGGCATCGAAGTGTCAACCGCCAGCGCCAAACACTCCCGCGTATATTGATCCACCAACGTAAAGAACCGCAGTTGTTGCCCATTGCCCGCCGCGTCGTGAACAAAATCCATGGCCCACTCTTGATTCGCCTTGCTGAGTCGAATCAGCGGTATCGCCTCACGCCTCAACTTCTTGCGCCGCACTGGCCGCAGCTTCAAGCCTGCCGCTGTGTAAAGCCGTCTCACTCGCTTGATGTTGATCGGTTGATCGCTTTCTCGCTGCATCAGCACCGCCAACCTGCGATAGCCAAATCTTAGCCGCTCCTTTGCCAGTTCCTTAAGCTTCCCACTCAGCTCCTCATCGCTTGCTCGCTTGCGGCTTTGATATCGGTAGCTGCTCCGTCGGATTCCAATCAACTCACATGCCCTGCGTTCACTCATCTCCGTGAATCGCTCCCGTAGCGCCTTTACTTCTTCGCGCTCAGCTGTGAGCTCCATCCGTTTTTTTCAATCACCCACTTCAGTGCTTCCCGGTCCAGGCTCAAATCGGCCACCAGCCGTTTGAGCCGGCTGTTCTCATCCGCCAGCTCATTCAGTCGCTTTGCCTCGCCGATTTCTAGCCCTCCGTCTTTCGCCTTCCAGTTGTAAAGCGTCCCAACGGACACCCCCATCTCCCTCCCAACCTCCTGTGCTGTTCGTCCCGCTTCAAGCTGCTTCACTGCTCCATGAATTTGCTCTTCCGTGTATTGGCTCTTTCTCATCGCTCCTCCTCCTTTCCTGCCTTTTCAGTTTAGGCTAGTATAGTTTTCGGGAAGCAGGTCAGGTCTACTGCCGGCTGGAGCCGATTTTGGCTGAGTACCGCGCGGCGTTCAAGAATCCGGGGTTGTATCGAAACCTCGAAGCGGTGGCGAAAAGGTACGAAGCTTACATCAATCGCAATGACCCGGAAGCGGGGACGGCGTTCCGCGCGCGGATGCTGACGATGCTCGGCAAGAAGAAGCCGATGCGGCGTGACGACGAGTTTTTCGGAGAGCGCGAACTAGATTTGATCTATGTCGGCAAACGGTTGGCCGACGCGCAGAGTCTGGAGACGCTATTGACCGAAGCCGGCTGGGATTACTACGTCAAAGCCGACGAGTGTTAGGGCGGTTTCCTGTTCCGGACGACGCGTACTGGGGCGTTTTTTTATGTGCTGATCGAAAAGGCGGAAGAGGCCCGTGCGTTTCTTTCGGCGAATGGTTACAAGCCTCAGCCGCCCGCAGAGTGATCATTTGCCGGTGATTTCGACGGTTCTGGTAATTCCACCCGCGGAAAACTGAAATACATTGTCGCCTTTGGCGGGTGTGAGTTCGACCAGGAACACGCCGGGATTGCCGGTCTGCGCTTCGACGCCAACAACTTTGCCGCCCGACATTGAGGTGACGGTCAGTCGCGCATCGACAATTTCAATGCCCGAGGCGTCGACCACGCGGCAGCCGAAAGTCATCGCCTTACCCTCTTCTCCTTCGCTCTTGAAATCGAGCAGCGTAATCGCCTTTGCCACACTGGACCGCGCGCCATACCAGTAGGGCACCCGCGATTCGAGTCCGTTCTTGCTGTTCTTGGCGATGAGGTAGCCTTGATACTCACCAGCCAGACCTTCGCCTGAGAACTTGAGCGTGACCTTGGCGGAGCCCTCGGCGGGCAGTTCCAGTTTGGCGGGGGCATCGAGCGTGGGCGATGTCTTGCCCTCATAGCCGCGAATCGAGAGATCGACGGTGACCGGTTCCTTCAGCAAATTAGAAACCGTGATTTCACGGATGTACGTAGCCTCTGCGCCACCAGTGCCGAATTTAACCGAGGTGGGTGCGAAGGCAATTGGGGTATCAAGAGCGGCGGACAAATCGAGCCGGCCAGCACCTTGATGGCGGATCGGAGCCTGCTTGATGTCGCTGGAGCTGTTGATCAGCAGGCTCCTGTAAGTTGCCGACGTAAGACCGGGTCGAGCGGCTTTCAGCGTTGCTGCGGCACCGGCGACGGTGGGTGTCGCGAAGCTGGTGCCCTGGGTAAGTGTGTAGAACTTCTCCGGGTCCTTGCGGCGGGTGGTGGCGGTGAAGAAGTTGTCACCAACCGCGGTCATATCGGGCTTCAGAGCGTTACCCGGGTTCGGGCCGCGGCTGGAGAATCCGGAGAGACGAGCGGGGTCGATCGGCTCGGGTTTGCCGGATTCCAGAGACCGATCGCTGGACGACGAACCAACGGTGATAACCTTTTCGGCAGTGCCAGGGGAGTTCATTGTGTTCTCGTCGGGACCGGCGTTTCCGGCAGCGACAACAATAATGATACCGGCATCGGCGGCAAGGTTCAGTGCGCGCACTTGGGCATCGTGGACGGGGTCGCCTGCGATATCCTCGCCGAGGCTGAGATTGAGTACGTCAAAGCCATCTTTCACGGCGTCGTCGATGCCCTTTAAGATCACCGAGTTCGGACCGCCGCCGTTGTCGCCGAGTACTTTGTAGGCGCCAAGATAGGCCTTGGGTGCCGCGCCCGCGATTACTCCGATGTTGGTTTCGTGAACGATACATGCCGATGCGCAGGCCGCATTGGTGCCATGGCCGTTGTTGTCGGCAGCGTCGGTTCCGTAGCCCTCGTCCTTGGCCAAGTCTTCGTAGGACCGGACCACGATCACCTTTCTGGTGACCAATTTTTCGTTTGCGGCACTGCTAGCACGGGGGTAGCCGGCAAGCTCGATCAAGGAATCATCCTTGAAACCAGGGTGGCCGGTATCGATACCGGTGTCGAGGATCGCAACGCCAACGCCGAGGCCGGCTTTTGAGACGCCGCCCAGTTTTTCCCAAGCTTGAGGCACGTTGCTAAGGGTCAATACGCGATCGAGCTTGGCCCAGTACATGCGATCCTGCTCTACTCGCGTGACACCGGGGATGTTGCGAAGCTCGGCGGCGCGCGAGTCGGGGATCAGGACCACGAGTGCGTTGAGCGTCGTGTCCATTGTGATCAGAACACTGCCGCCTCGCAAGGTGACGGCGCGCTCAGCGGCGCGTTGCTCGGTCTGAATCGCCGCGCGGCGCGATTGCCTTTCGGACGTTCGCACGGTAACGGCGGGTTCACCGGATAGTTCAACGATGTAACGGCCAGGGATCGGCTGTGCGATCGCCGTGGCGGAGAAAAGGAGGAGCGTTTTTAACATCGCAACTTTTTATTAAGACTATAGCAAATTGGGCTCTGATGCAATTTCTGAGTCAAACCAAATTCGGTAACGGCCGTCTCGATCGAACCCGACCCCGATCACGCAGCCAACGCGGTTCGCCAGACCTCCGGCATCGTCGCCTTCCTTTCGCACTAGAATGTTTTAATTTTAGTGTTAAAAATCACTATCACTCTATGCTAACTTCTTTTATTTCTCACGCGCGCAAACGAAGCTCACTCCATAACGCTTCAACCTCTTTCGCCGCAGCGTGCGAAGGTGAAACATCTTGCGCGACAGACCCATTCACCATTGATGAGGTGTATTTAGCGGATGATCTCTGGACAGCGAGGGTTGCGGGCCTCGGGTGAAGAAGTGGTTACTTCATGCTGCCATGGGTTGCGCCTGGGCGAGTTTCCCATCGAGG